>JARLIR010000069.1 GCA_031291635.1 Rhizomicrobium sp.
CAAATTTGGGGTGGGGGTTGGGTTGAAGGGTCATCTCTTCACCTCCCAGGTCGTGCCGGTGGGGCCGTCTTTGAGGACGATGCCTTTGGCGAGGAGTTCATCGCGGATGCGGTCGGATTCTTTGAAGTCCTTGGCTTTGCGGGCTGCGGCACGGGTGAAAATTTTCTCATCAACCCACTGTCGACCGACGCCCAGTTCCAAAAGCAGTTCGTCTTGAATCTTCGCGACCAACTCAAGTTCACTAAGCTCGCTGCCACTTCCGGCCTCGCGCAATAGAATGCGGAATTTCTTGAATACTTCATACTCAGGTGAAATCCCGAGGAAATAAAGTGCATTACAAAGAAGTTGTTTTCCCTCTGGATCCCTTGCTGCCCCGTCACACAAAGCATCAAGGATTTTTATTGCCTCATGTGTATTGAGGTCATTGGACAACACATCGATTAAACCCACCGGCAATTCAGTACTTGGTGTCAAGCCAAACGAACTAACGAACCATGATGCGATCTTGGAATAAGCCTCTGACAAACGGTCGACAGTCCAGTCGATGGGCTGCGCATAATTGGTCATTAGCATGGCTAGACGGAGCACGGACCCCGGCCACTGGCGCTCTCCAAACTTCTCGCTCCTGAGTAATTCATCAATTGTGATGAAGTTGCCGAGGCTTTTCGACATCTTCTCGCCTTCGACCTGCAAGAAACCGTTGTGCATCCAGATTTGCGCCAAGGGATGGTCGTGATGGGCGCCTTCGCTTTGGGCGATTTCGTTTTCATGGTGCGGGAACATCAGATCGACGCCGCCGCCATGAATATCAAAACTGTCGCCGAGCAAGGCGCCGCCCATCACCGAGCATTCGATATGCCAGCCCGGACGGCCACGGCCCCAAGGCGATTGCCAGCCGGGCGTCAGATCATCGGACGGCTTCCACAGCACGAAATCCATCGGATTCTTTTTATACGGCGCCACTTCCACGCGGGCACCGGCCATCATCTCGTCCAGCGAACGGCGCGAGAGCTTGCCGTAATCGGGCTTGGAAGAAACGTCGTAGAGCACATGGCCTTCGGCTTCGTAAGCGTGACCGGCTTCGATCAGGGTGGCGATCATGGCGACCATGCCGCTGACGTAATCGGTGGCGCGCGGATTGTGCGTCGGCATCAAGCAGCCCAGCGCGGTGACGTCATCGAAATATTGCTGCGTGGTGCGTGTGGTGATCTCGACGCGGGCTTCCTCGACGCTGATATTCTTCGCGGCGGCCACTTCAGCGGCGCGAGCGTTGATCTTGTCATCGATGTCCGTGATGTTGCGGACGTAAGTGACGTGGTCCTCGCCATAGGTATGGCGCAGCAAGCGGTAGAGCACGTCAAAGACGATCACGGGCCGCGCATTGCCGATATGGGCGTAGTCGTAAACCGTCGGGCCGCAGACATACATCCGCACCTTGCTGGCATCGAGCGGGGTGAAGTCTTCCTTCTGGCGGGTCAGCGTGTTGTGCAGGCGGATGGTCATGATGGTCACTTCTATCGACGGATTCGCAGTTCAGCGCTTCTTGTCATGGCTCGCAACAGCGGGCCATCCAGATGCCCCATTCGCGGTGCCGCAGGAAGGGCTCCAAAGCATAAATTCGGAGAGACCACTGCGGCGATAGCTGGGTGGCCCGCTGTTGCGGGCCATGACAATCAGGAATGTGGGCGGGCAAAAGGGGGGTGTTGCGGCGTTAGCCGCAAATTCGCGCAATGATCTTGCTGTCGAAGAAGGTCACGCCGTTTCCCCTTTGAGGCGGGCAAGGGCCCGTTCCCGTCCGATCAGCGGTAGCAGCTTTTTGAGCTCCGGTCCATGTTCGCGGGCGGTCAGCGCCAGCCGCAGCGGGTGGAACAGGGTCTTGCCCTTGGTGCCGGTGGCGGCGGCGACGGCCTTGGTCCAGATTCCCCAGCTCAGCTCATCCCAAGGCTCGGGCGGCAGCAGTTCGGCGGCGGCAGCAATGAAAGCGGCATCCTCGATCACCGGGGTGATGGGGCCGACGACCAGCGGCCAGAGATCCTTCACGTCCGAGAAGCGGGTGAGATTGGCCTTCACGGCCTCCCAGAACGCCTCCCCGCCCACGCAAGCCTCGGTAAGACGGGCCTCGACGGCGGCGAAGGGTAAGAGGTGGAGCAGCTTGGCATTGAGATTGGCGAGCTCGGCGGGATCGAAATGGGCCGGGGCACGGCCGATCTTCTCCATGGCGAAACCCGCCACCAGCTCATCCATGGTGGCGAAGGCGGCGATGGAATCCGAGGTGCCGGTCTTGGCGAGGTAGCTTGCGGCGGCCATCGGCTCGATACCATCTTCGGCCAGCAGCTTGAGCGACAGTGAGCCCAAGCGCTTGGACAGCGCCTCACCGCCCGCACCAATCAGCAGCGGATGATGGGCAAAGGCGGGGGCGGAGCCGGACAGGGCTTCGAAAATCTCGATCTGCACGGCGGTGTTGGTGACGTGATCCTCACCGCGGATGATGTGACTGATCTTGAAATCGATGTCATCGACCACGGACGGCAGGGTGTAGAGGAAGCGGCCATCCTCGCGAATGAGAACGGGATCCGACAGATGAGCAGTGTCGATCTCGACCTCGCCGCGGATGAGATCCTTCCAGGCGACCTTTTTCTGCGACAGCTTGAAACGCCAATGGGCGCGCTTGCCTTCGGCTTCGAGGCGGGCGCGGTCTTCGGCGGTGAGATTCAGCGCGGCGCGATCATAGACCGGCGGCTTGCCGGAGGCGATCTGGCGCTGACGGCGACGGTCCAGCTCCAACGCGGATTCATAGCACGGATAAAGCTGGCCGCTGGCTTTCAGCTTTTCGGCGGCTTCCTGATGCGCCGGGGCGCGTTCGGATTGACGGGCGAAGAGATCGTGGCTGACGCCAAGCCATTTCAAACTGTCGAGGATGGCGGTTTCATATTCCGGTTTGGAACGCTCCGTATCCGTATCATCGATACGCAGCAGGAATTTACCGCCGTCTTTGCGCGCGACGAGATAGTTGAGAATGGCGGTGCGGGCATTGCCGACATGCAGCAAACCGGTGGGCGAAGGCGCAAAACGGACGATGGTGGTCATGGGGTGCTTTTCGATCTTTTCTGCGCGAAGCCGAAACTGAATTCGAGATTCACGCATACGGGCTTCGTGTCCAAGACGGGTGGCACGAATTTGAGATTCGACAACCAGCGCCGCAACAACTGCGAACGCTGATCGGATGTTGGATCCTTCGCATCGGTCATGGTGACGAGCACATCGCCGACGCTGCCGTCTTGTTCCACCACCATTTTGATGTCGGCTTCGCCGCTGCAGGCCTGTGAGGCGCAGCGCACGATCTCATCGGGGACATCATCGGGAATGGTGAAATTGTCGAGATCGCCGCCCTTCTTCTGATAGGTCAGAGACGAGACACATTTTTCGGCCAGCGCGGGGGCTGCGATAAGCGTGAGCGCGACGAGAGCGAGAAGGGCAGCGCGCATGGCTTACCTCGCATCCCGAAAGGCGTTGGTGATGGGATAGCGGCGGTCGCGGCCGAAGTTGCGGGGGCCGATTTTGACGCCCGGCGGGGCTTGGCGGCGCTTGTATTCGGAGAGATACAGCAAGTGCTCGACCCGCTTGACGGTGGCAGGCTCGAAACCTTTGGCCACGACGTCTTCAAAGGCCATTTCCTGTTCCACCAAGCATTCCAGGATGCCGTCGAGAATCTCGTAAGGCGGCAGCGAATCCTGGTCTTTTTGATTGTCGCGCAACTCTGCGGAAGGCGGTTTGGTGATGATGCGCTCGGGAATGACGCGACCCTGAGGACCAAGCCCGCCAGACGGCATGTTGGCATTGCGCCAATGGCAAAGCCGGAAGACCTCCATCTTGTAGATGTCTTTCAGCACATTGTAGCCGCCGCACATGTCGCCATAAAGCGTGGCGTAACCGACGCTCATTTCCGATTTGTTGCCGGTAGTCAGCACCATGGGTCCGAATTTGTTGGACAGCGCCATCAAGATCAGGCCGCGGATGCGCGATTGAATGTTCTCTTCGGTGGTATCGGCCTTCTTGCCGGCGAAGGCGGCTGCCAGGGTGGTGGAAAAGGCATCGACCGCGGTTTCTATCGGGATGGTCTCGTAAGCCACGCCGAGAAGATTGGCGCATTCCTCGGCATCATCCAGGCTGTCTTGCGCGGTGTAGCGCGACGGCATCATCACGCAGCGCACGCGGGCCGCGCCCAGCGCATCGACCGCGACGGCTGCGGATAGCGCGCTATCGATGCCGCCTGACATGCCCAGCACCACGCCGGGAAAGCGATTCTTGTTCACGTAATCGCGCAGGCCCAGCACCATGGCGTGATAAACTGATTGCAAACGCTCCTCACTGGGGGCGCGGTCGCCGGGGGCACAAACCCAAACGCCATTTGAACGATGCCAGTCGGTGACAACGGTTTGCTCGACCCACGGCGTCAGCGCATGGGCGAGGCTCTTGTCGGCATTGACCACCAGCGAGGCGCCATCGAAGACCAGCTCGTCTTGGCCGCCGACCTGATTGAGATAGGCCAACGGCAGGCCGCTTTCCGTGATCCGCGCGATGATGCGATTGAGGCGGACGTCTTCCTTGCCGACTTCATACGGTGAGCCGTTGGGCACCAGCAGGATTTCGGCACCGGTCTCGGCCATGCAGTCCACCACTTCGGGCGTCCAGATGTCTTCGCAGATCGGAATACCGAGGCGCACGCCGCGCACCATCAAGGGGCCGGTGAGCGGGCCAGGGGAGAAGACGCGCTTCTCATCGAAGACGCCGTAATTGGGTAGATCATGCTTGAAGCTGCGGGCCGCGATCTTGCCGCCATCGAGGTAAGCCACGGCATTGTAAAGCTTGCCGCCTTCGCGCCAGGGCGTGCCCATCAAAACCGCGGGGCCGCCATCGGCGGTATCGGCGGCGAGGGTCTTCACGGCATCACGGGCGTCGTCCTGCAAAGCGCGCTTGAGGACCAGATCCTCCTGCGGATAGCCGGTGATAAACATCTCGGCGAAGAGGATGACATCAGCGTCCGGCACAGCCGCGCGCGCGGCACGGGCCTTGGCGAGGTTGCCGGAAAGATCGCCCATGATCGGGTTGAGCTGGGCGAGCGCGATGCGGATATGGTCTGTCACAGGTCGTGTTTAGCGCGGGAGCGGGACAATAAAAAGGCCGCCCCCTCCCCACCCTGCGGGCGGACCTCCCCCGTAAACGGGGGAGGAAAGATGCTTAGCGGGCGGCGGCGGCGACCAGGGGACGGCGGCTACGGCCGTGAATGGTGCGTTCGGCGGCTTCGTCGATCAAAAGCGCGGTGGCCAGCGCATCGCGCGCCTCTTCGGCCCGCACCAAGGGTTCGGTTCCGGTCTGCACGGCGCGGACGAAGGAGGCAACCGATTCGCCCAAAGGATCGGCGACTTCGATCGACTTCAAAGGACGCGGCGTGGTGTTCTTCACCGTACGGGTGAGGAAATCGATTTCCACCATGCCGTCGGAATAAATGGCCCGCATGCCGCGGCTACGCGATTCGGCAACCCGGCTGGTCTCGAGACGGGCAACGGCGCCGTTCTCGAACATGATGGCGGCCTTGACCTCATCGCACAGCAGCGACTGCTCGCAATGGCCACGCGCCTGGACGCTACGCACCGCGCCTGGGATCAACTGATGGACGAGATCGAGATCATGAATCATGAGGTCGAGCACGACGCTGACGTCGGCGCCACGACCGGTCCAGGGACCTTTGCGCCAGCACGAAACTTCGAGCGGCATTTCTTTTTGATCGAGCAGGCCCGACTGCGAGAAAACAAAGCGTTCTTGATGGCCAACCGTGAGCACGCGGCCGGTCGAGCGCGCCAGGGCGACGAGATCGTCGGCTTCCTCAATCGCGGTGGCAATCGGCTTTTCCACCATCACATTGGCGCCAGCATTGAGGAAGGCGCGAACAATGGCGGAATGGGTGACGGCAGGGGTGCAGACGCTGACGAGATCGACCTTGCCCAAAAGCTCGCGCCAATCGGAGACGCAAGGGGCGCCATAATTGGCCAGGGCGGTGCGGCGAACCTCCGCAGACGGATCAGCAATCGCAACCAGATCGACGCCGTTAAGGGCGCGATACTTGGTGGCGTGGTGACGCCCAAAAGCGCCAGCCCCGATCACGGCGGCTTTCAAAGAGGCATTCTCAGCAACGATACGGATGGGCGACACCGGGAATTCCCCATTGCGACAAGCACATAAATGCCCCGACCCCGTCCAGTTGCGAGTCATATAATGTTTCGTTGTGTTACACCCCGGTGGTTCCGTAACCACCCGGGCAACGACAAGATGGCGTTTTTTATGGTTAATGGCGGCTCGAAGTGCCCCTGCCAAGGCCCCACATCTGTCGCAAAATGTTACGTTAAGGAGGCTTTCGGTGTAAGAAGTTGTGTCACTTCACCAGATAGGCGCTGCCGCCGCCACCGCTTCCAGCAATGGTTTTGCTTCCCGCAGGGGTAACATACCAGGTCGCAGTGTTCATGATCAGGGTGTCCACCACCAGGGTAACGGCATCTGCCACCGTGTTGGCACCGGCATTCATCACCATCTGGCGACTCGGCAAATAGATCAGCCCAGACAGCGTGTGCCCTTTCGAATCATCAAAGATGAATTGGCTGGCCGAAAGACCGGCCGCCTCATACATCAGGATACCATCGTAAGTGCCTGAGGTTGGCGCCGAGAGCGTGGCCTGGACGGCGCTGTTGAACTGAATTTTGGAGGTGTCGGCGAAGTAGAAGGTGACGCCTGCCCCGCTCCAGCTGCCGCCATTCACGTTCCAGCCGCCATTCTTGATGACATAAGTCCCGGCAGCAAAGGTGATGGTGGGGGCACCGTTGAAATTGACCCAGCCACAATAAACACCCGGCTGCATGGTGAAGGCACTGCTGTTTGGGGGCGAATAGTTGGTGTAGGTGCAGCTGGTGTTGGGCACGGGCAGATTTCCCGCGAAGGGATCAGCGGCAACCGTGCAACCGGTTATGACATTGGGATGGGTGCCACCATTGCTGATGATGGAGGTGCCCGCGATACAGGTCTTGGCGGTGTTCAGCGTCGTGCCGGAATTGAAAATCGCCGCCGGAGCGCCGGTTGAAGCGATATGGGCTTCGCATTTGCTGGCTTCGATATCGGCGCCACTGTTGAGCAGCAAGGATTGGGAGCTGGTTTTGTTCAACACCAGAATGCAGGCGGTGCTGGAATTGCCTTGCTTAGCGGTGGCCGTGGCGGCGATGCTGAGGGTATTGATACCAGCCACGGCGAGAAACTTGGTGGCGACGCTGGCGGTGACCGTGCCGGTAAAACTGCTATCGCCATTGACCGAAAAGCTGGGCGTGCCGTTAACGGCGAATTTTCCGGCAGGCTCTGCAGCAAAGGTATTGCTCGCCACCGAGGTGGAATTGCTGGCGCCCGCCCCTGCCAGCGTTGCGGCGTCGATCGCATTTTGCAGCGATGTCTTGGCATCGATGGCGGCGATCATGTCCACCGCACCGCCGGCCGCGAGCATCATCGGCACCAGACTGAGGGCGTAAATCCACGCGATATTGCCGCCGTTGGCGCGGCGAAAACGCGAAGCTAGATGCGCTAGCGTTGAAATCTCCATCCTCTGAGGTCCGTCAATTCCCCGTTGCGATATTCTCGTAAAGCGGGAAACTTTCGGTTAAACCGAGCCCGGCCCTGCCGTAAATGGAGCTCAGACGACGCCCTTGGCCTTGAGGTGCGGCACATATTTCTGATCCGAGCCGAGGATGTGGCCGGTCAGCCAATCCTTCAGGAAGCTCATGACCTGGAGGGTGAGGACGCTAGGCCCCTTCTCGTTATAGGTCTTCTGGATTTCGAGGACGCGGTGCACCAGATCGCTGTGCTCTTTCTTATGCGCCGCGCTGTCGGCATAGCCGGTGCGGGCAAAGAGGTCTTCTTCGTATTTGAAATGGGTGGCGGTGTAATCGATCAGGCCCTTGAGCACGGGGCCCACCACTTCCTTGCCGCGACCGGCCATCATGCCGTCATGCAGCTGGTTGAGCAGGGTTACCAATTTCTTGTGCTGATCGTCGATGCTGCGCACGCCAACGCTCAGCTTTTCGCTCCAAACCACCAGTGCCATGACGCCCTCGCCTCTGTTTATTCTGGCGCCGTGTATAGGGGGAACCCCCTAAAGAGCCGGTTAAAGCCATAAATACTTTGTGGCTTTAAATGCCCTGGCGAGGCGCAACAGCGCGTTCAGCGCACGCCCTTGGCTTTGAGGTGGGCCACGTATTTCTGATCGGATCCTTGGATATGCCCGGTAAGCCAATCCTTGAGGAAGTTCCGGACGTGGAGGGTGAGGATTTTCGGACCCTTTTTGTTATAGGTCTTCTGAACTTCCAGGATGCGGTTCACCAGCTCGATATGCTCTTTCTTATGCGCCACACCCTCGGCATAGCCGGTGCGGGCAAAAAGCTCTTCTTCGTATTTGAAATGGTTGGCAGTGTAATCAATCAGCCCCTTAAGCGCCGGTCCGACGATCTCTGCGCCACACCCTTCCACCATCGCGTCATGAAGCTGATTGAGAAGATTGACCAAATGCTGATGTTGATCGTCGATGCTTCCTACGCCAACACTCAGCTTGTCGTTCCATTCCACCAACGCCATAACCAATATCCTTTCGGTCAGACAATGCAGACCAGTGTTGCGGATAGTGGGGCGGACCGTTGAAGCGGTGGTTAAAGCATAACGTCGATTTGCCAACACTTGTTGTGACGTTTAGGCGCTGCCGCTGGCGAGCAGAACCGCGAGCGCGGCATAGATCACATAAGCCAGCAACAGCGGGCCTAACCCGATCAGCAGCGCGCCAGGAATCCCAGCGAAGGCGCTGCAAGGCAGAGCTGCCAGCACGGAACCGACAAACAAACATTGAATGCCAATGATCGCGACGATGCCGAGCGTGGCGGCCAGCGTGGTCAAGCCGAGGCTATGGGGATGCAAGCTGCGGTCGAGGCGCACCTGAGCGGCAGCTTGTTTCAAGCGCGACACCGACGAGGCAAAAAAGATAACCGCGAGCAACCAGGTAAAGGCCGAGGCGAAGATGCGCCCGCCATCAAGAGAACAATCCGCTAAACGGTCGGCAATCACGCCTTGGCCGGGCACCGCAAAGGCGACGGCGCGCACCAACCCATCGGTCACCGGACCACTCAAGTGATTGGGGGCGTACCAAACCTGCACCGCGAAGCTGAGCGCAGCAAAACCGAACAGCACGAGATCGTCGAAATGCGGCCGAGCAGCGCCGAGCTTGCGCTCTTTGATGGTCGCGGTGTGATGGTGAAAGCCGTCACTGGAAGCGCCGTAGCCGCCGACAAAGAGCAATCCCATGGCGGCAAACAGCGCCAGCGCGATCAAGAGCTGCGGTACCACCACGGCGGCGTCATTGCCGCCCGCAAGGGCAAAGCGCAAAGCATGCGCACCGGCAAAGAGGCAAAGCAGGACCCAGCCTTTGGCCAACAACCGCGCCGCGCCCATCTATGCCCCCCCGATGTAATCGTTATGCCGCGTAGCCTGCATCCTTCATGCGCTCCGCACGGATGCTCTCCGCCATCAGAAAGGCCAGTTCAATCGACTGGCTGGCATTTAGGCGCGGATCACAATGGGTGTGGTAACGCTTTTCCAGATCTTCTTCGCCAATCGCCTGAGCGCCGCCGAGGCATTCGGTGACGTTTTGGCCAGTCATCTCGAAATGCACGCCGCCAGCATGGGTACCCTCGGAACGATGCACATCGAAGAAGGTTTTGACTTCTTTTTGGATGCGATCGAAGGGCCGCGTCTTATAGCCGGTGCCGGATTTGACGGTGTTGCCGTGCATGGGATCGCAAGACCACACCACCTTGGCGCCTTCGCGCTCGATGGTGCGGATGAGGCGCGGCAGGTTTTCGCTCACCTTATCCGCGCCGAAGCGGCAGATCAGAGTGATACGGCCCGGAATGTTGTCCGGATTGAGGGTCTCGCACAGCCGCGCCAGATCATCATTGGTCATCGACGGGCCGCACTTAAGACCCAGCGGATTCTTGATGCCGCGCATGAACTCGACATGAGCGCCATCGGGCTGGCGCGTGCGATCACCGATCCACAGCATGTGGGCGGAGGTGTCGTACCAATCGCCGCTGGTGGAATCGACGCGGGTCAAGGCCTGCTCATAGCCGAGGAACAAGGCCTCGTGGCTGGTGTAGAAGTCGGTGCTACGAAGCTGGGGCACGGTTTCCGGCGTGATGCCGCAAGCGCGCATGAAATCAAGCGATTCGGAGACACGTTGCGCGAGGCTTCGGAATTGTTCACCGGCCGGCGACCCCGCGATGAAGCCCAACATCCAACGGTGGACGTTATGCAGATCGGCGTAACCGCCATTGGTGAAGGCGCGCAGCAGATTGAGCGTGGCCGCCGATTGGGCATAGCCTTCCATCAAGCGCTGCGGATCAGGGATGCGCGACTTCTCGTTAAAGTCGATGCCGTTGATGTTGTCACCGCGATAGGACGGCAGGCTGACGCCATCGCGGGTCTCAAAATCTTCCGAGCGCGGCTTGGAGAATTGTCCCGCAATGCGCCCCACCTTGACCACCGGAACGCCCGCGGCAAAGGTCAGCACAACCGCCATCTGCAATAACACGCGCAGCGTGTCGCGGATATTGTCAGGCAGGAATTCGGCGAAGCTCTCGGCGCAGTCACCGCCTTGCAGCAGAAAAGCCTTGCCTTCGGCCACTTGGCCCAGAGACGACATAAGATTGCGCGCCTCGCCGGCAAAAACCAAAGGCGGGCGGGTGCGCAGCGTGTTCTCGACAGTCGCGAGCGCCTCCGCATCCGGATAGGACGGGACTTGAAGAATCGGCTTTTCGCGCCAGCTTTGCGGGGACCAGACCACCAGGAAACTCCTCTAGGGCTTCGGATATAGGCGATGCCGACGGGCATTTCCAGCGACAGGAACATTTCGCTGCAGAATGTGGTGAATGCCGCAGTTAGATTGCGCAAATGGAGGATGGACGGGGGGCCAAACCCAGAAGAAGATAAGACAATTGCGGCCCAAGGTGGCCTGACTTTCCGGGGAACGACCATGTCCAAGAAGCTTCTGGCCGCGCTGGCCCTGATCGCGGGTGCCTGTTCGACCCCGCCTGCCCCGCCCGCGCCCCCGCCGGTGGAAAAGCCCGCGCCAGCCACCGCGACCTTCTCGGCCATCACCTATGACGGCCACGATGCGGTGTTTGACGCCAAGAAAGCCGGTCCGGGCGACTATCTGAACCCGATCCGCCAAGGTTATTACCCCGACCCCTCGATCCTGCGCGTGGGCGAGGATTATTATCTCGTCAATTCCAGCTTCACCCATTTCCCAGGCTTGCCGATCTTCCACAGCAAGGATCTGGTGCATTGGAGCCAAATCGCCAACGCCATCGCGCGGCCGAGCCAAGTCCATTTCGACAAGCTGGAAGTCTCCAAGGGCTTGTTCGCGCCTGCCCTCAGCTTTCACGACGGCACCTATACCATCATCAACACCTGCGTCGGCTGTGGCGAGAATTTCATCATCACGGCGAAGAACCCGGCGGGGCCGTGGTCCGATCCGATTTGGCTGCCCTTCGAAGGCATCGATCCCTCGCTGTTCTTCGATCACGATGGCAAAGCCTATATCGTCAACAACGGTGCCCCCGAAGGCGAGCCGCTCTATCAAGGCCATCGCGCCATCTGGATGCAGGAAGTCGATCTGGCGGCGGGCAAAATGGTCGGGCCGCGCCAAGTGCTGGTCAATGGCGGCGTTGACATCAAGAAGAAACCGATCTGGATCGAAGGCCCGCATCAGTTTTACGCCAAGGGCTGGTATTACCTGATGTGCGCCGAGGGCGGCACGGCGGAAGACCATTCGGAAGTCATTTTCCGCAGCAAAAAGCTGTGGGGACCTTATGCTCCCTATAAGGCTAATCCCATTCTCACCCAGCGCGATCTTTATCCCGACCGCGAATTTCCCGTGACCTCCACGGGTCATGCCGAGTTGGTGGAGACGCAAAAGGGCCAATGGTTCGCGGTGTTCCTGGGGACGCGGCCTTATGAGCACAACCTCTACAACACCGGCCGCGAGACTTTCATGCTGCCGGTGACATGGAAAAATGGCTGGCCGGTTATTTTGAAGAAGGGCAAGCATGTGCCCTTTGTGGTCAAGCGCCCGCCACTGCCTGCCGAGGCTGGGCCTCTGCAAAGCGGCAATTTCTCCTTCCAGGAAACTTTCGCGGACGGCAAGTTGGGGCTGAACTGGTTGACGATCCGCACGCCGCAGGAGACGTGGTACAGCATCGATAAAGCGGCGCTGGCGTTGAAGGCGCGGCCCGAAGCCATCGGCGGCAACGGCAATGCGTCCTTCTTGGCCTTGCGCCAGCAACATGCCGACGCATCGCTGTCCACCACCCTCAGCTTCGCGCCCAAGATCGATGGCGAACGCGCGGGCCTGGTGGCGTTCCAGAACAGCAATTTCTTTTACTTTCTAGGCGAAGTGCGCGAAAGCGGGAAATTGTCCGTGTGCGTCACAAAACGGGCGAGCAAAGAGGAGCCTGTCAACGGCACGCCGCTCGCCTGCGCGCCCACGCCTGAAGGCCCTTTGACGCTGAAGATCGCTGTCAAAGGCGGCAAAACTGATTTTCTCTATGGCAGCGGCGGAGCGCTGACGGCGCTGCTCAAAGACGCCGACGCCACCATACTCTCCACCCAAAAAGCGGGCGGCTTCGTCGGCACGGTGATCGGGCCGTATGCTTACACGCCTTGATGCCGCTTACGACGGCCGCGGCGTGATTTTGATTTCGATGCGGCGGTTCTTGGTGTCGTTGGGAGTGGTGGAACGCGGGTTGACGGCGCCCAGACCTTTGGGCGTCAGCCGCGCCGCCGCGATACCGTAAGCAACAAGGCCATCGGCGAAGGTCTTGGCACGCGTTTGCGATAGCGCCAGATTGTCGGCATCACTGCCGGTGGCATCGGTGTAGCAAAGAATTTCGATGGTGCTGTGGTCATAATGGCCAATGACCTGCACCAGGGCGCGGCTGAAGGCATCGCCCCAAGTGGTGATGACGGTTTTGTTAAACAGCTTGTCGCTGGGCACGGTGAGCGCGATGTCATTGCCGCGCCGCGCCACCAAGACGCCCTGCCCGCGCATGTAGCTGCGCAGATCGGCTTCCTGCCCATCCATGTAAACTTCGACCGCCGCTTTGCTCAGCGGCCCGGCGGGATGAATGGGTGGTAACGGGGCCCTGACAACTGGCGGCGGCGGGGTCGGAGTGGACACTGGTGGCGGCGGAGGGGCCTGCCTCTCAGAAGCGCAACCAGCGAGCAGCACGGCGACGACCGCAAACAGAATCCGTTTCATAGCGCACCTCCCAGCAAAGCTGCGCAACGATGCACGCGCCGCCACGGCGCGGCAAGCCCGTCGACGGCCACGGCGGCATAGACTAGACTGCCTCCAAAGAGGGGGAATTCATGAAACTAGCACTGTTCTTCGTGGCCGCGCTGCTGACAGCGCCCGCCATGGCGCAAGATTGCAAGAATGCGATGTCGCAAAGCGAGATGAATATCTGCGCCGATCAGGATTATCAGAAGGCCGATAAGGCGCTGAACACCGCTTACAGCAAGCTGCTGACAGCGCTGGACGACGCGGGCTTTAAAGCCAAGCTGCGGGCGACCCAGAGAAGCTGGATTTCCTATCGCGACAACGAATGCATATTCGAAACCGCCGACAATGAAGGCGGCAGCATTCATCCCATGGTCTATGCCGGTTGCCTGACGCGGATCACCAAAGAACGCACCAAAGCCATCGAAGCGCTGACCGCGTGCCAGAAGAATGCGGAGACCTGCGGCTGAAGGGGGCTGTCCCTGTGCGGCATGGTTAAGCGGCCGGGCAACACACATTGCGGCACGTCTCGTCCGTCGGCAGACTATTCTCGTTAGCAGCGTGCTGGCCGCGCATCCATGTCGCAGCAATTCCGCCGCAACACCGCTTCACGCCCCAGTTGATTGACCGTAAAATTGCCGCGATCTGTGGACCCACCAACGGGCCTGAGATCAGGAACGAAAAAGCCGCAAATATCGAAGGATGGGCTTTGGCGTTCACAACAAAACTGGGGGAAATATGTCCAGAATGAAACAGCTGGTTCAGCCAGCCTTGGCATGCGTCGTCATGCTGTTCCTAACCGCTTGCGCTTCAAGCGGCCCGACCTTCAAAGAAATGAAAGCCAGCATTCCGCCGGTTGCCGCCGATAGTGGCCGGCTGTTCGTTTACCGCGTCGCACCGTTCCTTGGGGCGGGCGCAGCGGTTCAGCCGCCTATCCGCATTGACGGTGTCGTCGTTGGTCATTCGGTTCCCAACGGCTTCTTTTACGTCGATCACGCGCCGGGCAAATTGAAGATCACAACCTCGACCGAAGTGACGGAAGATACCGACGTCCAGATCGATGCGGGCCAGACCAAATACGTCAGGACCGACATCAGCCTGGGCCTGCTCGTCGGCCGCATCACACCGAGTGTCATCGATCCTGATACCGCGCTAAAAGAATTGGCGGATCTGCACTACCACCCGACCAAATAAGAACGGCTGTATAGTGACGAAGCGGGAGATGTTCTCCCGCTTCTTTTTTTTAAAGCCCCAACACCTTCTCAGCACTCTCAAACGCCAGCCCCTGCGCTGCCGCCACCGCGGCATAGGTGAGCGTGCCGTGGTAGACGTTGAGACCGGCGCGCAGATGCGGGTTGGCTTTCATCGCCGCTTCGGCGCCTTTGTCGGCCAGGGCCAAGGTGAAGGGCAGCGTGGCGTTATTGAGTGCAAAAGTCGAAGTGCGGGCGACGGCGCCCGGCATGTTGGCGACGGCGTAATGCACCACATCGTCCACCACATAAGTGGGATCGGCATGGGTGGTGGCGTGGCTGGTCTCAGCACAGCCGCCTTGATCGATGGCGACATCGACGATGACCGAGCCCTTCTTCATCTGGCGCACCATGGCTTTGGTGATCAGCTTGGGCGCCTGGGCACCGGGCAGCAGCACGCCACCAATGACGAGATCAGCGGAAACCACCTGCTCTTCAATGGCATCAATGGTCGAATAAAGGGTGTGGAGGCGCGAGCCGAATTGCTCGTCGAGTTCCTTAAGGCGATTGAGCGAGACGTCGAGGACGATGACATGGGCTTCGAGGCCCATCGCCATGCGCACCGCATTGGTGCCGACGACGCCGCCACCGAGGACAACGACCTTCGCTGCCGGAACGCCGGGCACGCCACCGAGGAGAACACCGCGGCCACCTTGCGCCCGCTCAAGGCAATGGGCGCCGGCCTGGATCGACATGCGGCCCGCCACTTCGCTCATGGGGGCAAGAAGGGGTAAGCCGCCGCGCGAATCCGTCACGGTTTCGTAAGCGATACACACTGCCCCGGATGCAAGCAGCGCTTTGGTCTGTTCCGGATCGGGCGCCAGATGGAGATAGGTAAAGAGCGTCTGGCCCTTTTTGAGGCGCGCGATCTCGACCGGCTGCGGTTCCTTCACCTTCACGATCATGTCGGCAACAGCGAAGACCTCGTCGGCCGTGGGCAGGATCTTGGCACCGGCCTTGAGGTAGAGCGCGTCCGTGAGGCCGATCGCGTCGCCCGCCAGTGTCTCCACAAAGACTTCGTGGCCGCGGACGGTCAGTTCGCGCACGGCAACCGGCGTCAGGCCAACACGGTATTCGTGGTTCTTGATTTCCTTAGGGACACCAACGCGCATGGGAGAGCCTCGTAGCCAATGACGGCAAAAGGCTAACAGAGCAAAGGGAGCGGTCAACCGGGGCATTGCGCATCGCAGCGCCTCGCGCTTTGCAGGGCCGAGCGGAGATGGCGCGGAAAGCCCGGCAAAGGACCGAATCTGTCAAAAACAAGTAAGGGCCCGACTGTTTTGGCCGGGCCCCTTTTCTAGGCATATCTGCAGGGATCAGTTGGTGTGGGTCTGATCCGTGTGACCCGAATGATCGCCACTGTGACCGCCACTTTGGCCACCGCTTGAGCCGCCGCTCTTACCACCACTCTGACCACCGCTTGAGCCACCGCTCTTACCACCACCCTGGCCACCGGCCGGGGCGCCGCTTTGGCCACCGGAGGTGCTGGCGCCGCCGCTCTTACCGCCACTCTGGCCACCGCTGGAACCACCGGTCGCGCCACCGGTCGAACCACCGGTCGCAGACTGACCGTGGGACGGAGGGGTCATGCCGGGAAGGCTGCTCGGGGAACCAGACGGCTGGCCACCGGACTGTTGACCACCAATGGCGGAATGACCGCCCAGCGAACCGTTGCCGGTGCTATTGCCGCCGTGCCCACCTTGGCCGCCGCTTTGCTGACCACCTTGTTGACCACCACCCTGCTGGCCGCCAAAGCCCATGTTGCCACGGTCGTTGCCACGGCGATCACCATCGTGCTGGCCGCCATTCTGCTGGCCGCCAAAGCCCATGTTGCCACGATCATTGCCACGGTCATGGTTGTCGTGATGATCATCATTGTGCCCGCCGAACAGATTGTTGATGCGGTCATTGATGCTGCGGTCGCGATGATCGTCGCGGTGATCGTCGCGGCGGTCGCCATCGTGCCGATCATAATCGCGGTGATCGCCATCACGATGATCCATCATATTGCCGCGCCAGCGATTGTTCCAATCACGGCCGTGATCGTGATACCAGCGACGGCTCCAATCATCACGAATGCGGAAGCCATTACGCTCGTAGAACTCAAAGCCGAGCGGCTCACGGTAGCGACCTTCGCAGACATCGCTCGGACGGCGGCCGCGCCATTCGTCATAGCGCCAATCGCCATTCAGCCAATACATCTCGCGGCCATGAAAACGGCGATAATAGACCGGACCGCGATACCAATCACCGCGCCAATAGACAGGGCAATCGTAAAGCGGCAAATCCCAATAGCCATCAGGGCAACCGGAGCTGTCGCAATAGCCGCCACTGTCATAGGAAAAACCAATGCCACCGTTACCCAGTCCAAAGCTAAATGAATCCGCTTTGGCTGGCGCCGCGTATGCGACGCTTATCACTGCGGCTATTGCGGCCGCCTTCCAGAAATTTTGCATTGCCTGCCCCTTTTCGGCTTTGATTTTCGCTGAACTTATCTTCAGCGAATTTGCGTCGCGGTTTCAGTGGCCCCCGTGACCACTATGCTCACCACGTTGACCACCACTTTGACCGCTGTGTCCACTGCCATTATTACCACCCGACCATCCGCCGCGGCCACCGCCATCATGCGAGCCGCCTTGTGAAACATGACCGCCACCGTTGTAGCCGCCGCCCGTATTGCCGCGACCGCCTTGGGCGCCACCATTGACCGGATAACCAGGATTGCCGCCACCACGATTGGCGCCGCGATTCCAATCATTAGAGTTGATGCTGTTGGAGCGATTGCTCCAATTGCCGCGATCTGCGCCACGATTCCAACCATCATGACCGCCATCGCCGCGGCCCCAAGCATTGTCACCGCGGCCGTTGTTGTTCCAGCCGCCGCGGTCGTTGTTATTCCAACCGCCACGGCCACTGGCGTTCCAGCCACCGCGGCCATGCCAGCCACCGCGATCACTCCAACGGATCGATGAGGGCCGAGAACCGCGCCATTCATCCCGGCGCCAGCCACCGTTCAGCCAGTACATCCGCTCACCACCATACCAGCGGTAATAGATCGGGCCGCGGTACCAAGAACCGCCAAAATACACCGGCTCGAAATAGACCGGGTATTCGCAATAATCCGGCGGCAGGCCCCAGGGCGGCGCCTGGTCGTAGTAGTCATAGTAATCGCAAGGGTCGCTGAAGTAGCCGCCATCATAACCAAAGGAGATGCCGACTCCGACATCGGCCTTGGCCGGGGCACTGGTGAAGAACGCGGTACCGAGCAACAAGACCGCCGCGAAAGCGGTCTTGCCCAGTGTTTTGATGCCGATGCGGTTCATGACCATTCTCCAGCGCCTGCTTACGAATGATTAGTGATGACCGCCGTGGTCGCCACCACCATGACCACCGCCGTAGCCGCCGCTATGGCCGCCGCCGTAGCCACCACCGTGACCACCGCTGTAACCACCACCGTAGCCGCCACCGTGGCCGCCGCCGTGATAGAAGTTGCCACCGCCGCGATAGAAGCCGCCAGAACGCCAGCCGTTATTCACCCAGAATTCGCGATGGCCGCCATAGAACCGGCTGCGCAGCGGGCGGTCGTACCAATAGCCGTCGATGAAGAGCGGCGGGCCGACGTAATATTCGTCGTCGCAGTCATAGGGATTGTAATAGCGGCTATAGGGATCGCAGACCGCGCCGCCATAATAGGCCCGCGCCGGCGGTCCATAATAACCAGGCCCGTAGCCGAAGCCGATGGCGAAGCCAGCAGAGGCAGGCGCCGTAAAGGCGACCGCGGCTCCGGCCAGCATCACACTGCCCAAAATCGTTTTGGCGATGGTGTTCATGAGGGTTCTCCTTGCTCACCGATGCAGGCGAGAGTGGTCCCGAGCGGCTGAACCGGACATGAACGGAGAAGTCATCTTAGCGACAGCCACTGCTTGCTGGTTTGCCGTGCAGCGCGCTAGCCTGAGGCCAGCAGCCGGAGTCCCTCATGAAAACCTTCTATTCGCCCGTCCACATGCAGCACGATCCCGAGCTGCAGTTCGATGATGGGCATTTTCTTCCGGCAGTAGAGATACCGGTGCGGGTGGAAAAAGTGCGCGTGGCCCTCGAAGCCCGCCAGATGGGGCCGATTCTGCCGCCGCAAGCCTTCGACGACAGCGCCATTCTGCGGGTGCATGACGCTGGTTTGGTGAGCTTCCTGGGCACGGCCTGGAGCGAATGGACGGCGCGCTATGGCAGCCATGCCCCGGTGGCGACACCCCCTACGGAGGCCGTGCATTATCCGCCGATCAAATATCTGAGCGATATCGAGAGCAAACTCGGTACCTATTCCTCCAGCGCCGATGCCCCGATCATGAGCGGCACTTGGCCAGCAGCGCGCGAAGCGGTGAATGTGGCCCTCTCTGCCGCGGCGGCCATCCGCGACGGGGACAAAGCTGCTTTCGCCCTGACACGTCCGCCCGGCCATCACGCCTCGGCGGCAGTGTTCGGCGGCTTCTGTTATCTGAATAATGCTGCCATCGTGGCGCAGTGGCTATTGGATGCGGGCATCAAACCGGCGATCCTCGATGTCGATTACCACGCGGGCAACGGCACCCAGTCGATCTTTTATCAGCGCGATGATGTCTTCTTCTGTTCGCTGCACGCCGATCCCAATTTCGCTTATCCCCATGTCGTCGGCTTTGCCGATGAACGCGGTGAAGGCGATGGCGAGGGCTATACCCTCAACCTGCCACTGCCCATCGGCACAAATTGGGACCGCTATGAAGAGGCGCTGAAATTTGCCGTTGGCGCGGTTAAGCATATGGGGCCGGATGTGGTGATCGTCAGCCTCGGCCTCGACACCTATATCGAAGATCCCATCGCGGGCTTTCAGCTCAAATCCGCCGACTACCTGAAAATGGGCGCCAAACTCGCCGCTTTGGGCAAGCCGGTGATCTTCCTGTTCGAAGGCGGCTATTGCTTCGATGCGCTGGGCGAGCTGGCGTCCAACGTCCTCGACGGCTTCCAGCAAGGCTAAGCGCCGCAGTCGCGTCGCGTGTTTGCGAATTCCTTTCGGTTGCAATCCGTACTAGGCTCGCTTCCTAACGACGTCGGGGGGTGTCATGGTACGGGGCGTAACCGCAATAGCGGCAATGACGGCGTTTCTCGCATTCAGCGGATCGCATGCAGCGGAGCCCGAGGATGCGGGCAGCCTGGAAGCCCTCAGCGAAGAGATCGTGGTCGCCCCGGACGCCAGTTTCCGCGATACGGTGCACGCGGAGTATCGCGCCACCAACGACGCCGGTGCCCTGCAAGTCTCCCGCGTCAGCCTGTTCTACGATTCGGAGATGCAAGAGGTCGAGATCCTCGAAGCCCATACGCTGAAGCGCGATGGCAGCAAAATTCCGGTCGATGTCAGCACCATCTACGAGCAGCTTCCGCCGGACAATGCGCTGGCGGTGACGAGCTTTCGCGTCAAAATTTTGCTGTTTCCGCAATTCTCGGCGGGCGACACCGCGGTTTATACGGTGCGCTACAAGACCGCGAAGCCCTATTTCCCCAACGCCTTCTATTTCGGCAAATCGTTTCCGCGCACCCTAGCCTTCAAGAATGTGCGCATTTCGGTGACTGCGCCGAAAGCAATGAAACTGCGCATCGAAAACCACGAGGTGCCGTTCCACAAAGAAGACCACGGCGATAGCACGGTCTATACTTGGCAGATCGATGCGCCCAAGGGCAAAGCGCCCTTGCCGGTCGCCGTCTCGCCAATGGACCGCGAGCCCCGCTTCTTCGCCTCCAGTTTCAAGGATTATGCCGAACTCGGCGCGGCTTACGCCGCCCAAAGCGCGCCCCATCTCGCCGTGACAACGAAAACCCAAGCTCTGGCCGATCAAATCACCGCGGGCACCAGCGACCGGCGCGAACAGACGCGCAAAATCTACGAATGGGTGGCCAAACAGATCCGCTATGTGGCGATCGAACTGGGGCGCGGTTCCTTCGTGCCCCACGATGCTGATGCCATCCTCGCCAAAGGCTATGGCGACTGCAAAGACCATGATGCGCTGCTGCAAACGCTGCTGAAGGCCAAAGGCATTGCCGCGCAATCGATCCTCATCAACGCCGAAAATGCCTATACCCTGACCGAGGCGCCGACCTTCGGTCAGCTCAACCATGTCATTACCTTCGTGCCGGAATTCGGCCTCTATCTCGATTCTACCGCAGCGGCGCCCTTTGCAACGCTGCCCCTGAGCGAATACGGCAAGCCTGCGGTGCGCGCCTCCGCTTCCAATCCGGCGCAGATCACCATGCCGGTGCTGGCACCCGGTATCGCAGGGGCGACCACCACGACGACAGCGGTACTGGATGACAAGGGCGTGCTCAGCGGCAGCACCAAGATCACCGCGATGGGGCCCTACGCCATCACCCTGCGCTACGCCGCTTTGGCGATCCAAGCCTATGGTGCCGAGAATGTAGCAAAGGCGAAATTGACCTTGAATGGCCTTACCGATCCCAGCGGCTCCTTCACCATGGACCCGCCGATGGAGCTGACGCCAACCTATTCGCTGACCGGAAAGTTCACCGCCAAAGGCCTTTCGGGCTGGCTGGAAAAATCCGAGGCGCGCGGCATGCCGACGGGTTTGCGACTTGCCGGAGCCATCGGCGACGGCGTTATGGGACCGCTGTTTCCTGGCGAATTGCCCGATACGGAAGCCACCGTCTGCGTCAGCTCGCACGAGGTTGAGGATATCTCGATTCAGCTGCCGCCTGGCACCAGGCCGCTCGAAATCCCCGATGATCTGAAAGTGGAGACCGCCAACCTCAGCTTCCTTGGCCATTGGAGCTTCAAAGACGGTAAGCTCGCAGTGCACCGCGAATTCACCGGAAAAATGACCCAAGCGCTTTGCACCGGCGCCATCCGCAAGCAAAGCGCCGAAGCGCTAAAGAAGATCGCCGATGGCTATGATGCAGCCATCCGCCTGACGCGTTCTGTTGCGGACTTTGACCGCAGCCTGAAAGAGAATCCCAAAGATGTCGAGGCACTGATCCAGCGCGGGAATGAGCACACCGATAAGCACGAATACGATTTGGCCCTCAAAGATTTCGGTGATGCGCTGGCGCTTTCTCCCAAAAGTGCTTGGGCGATGAATGCGCGTGGCGCCACCTATATCGACATGGGAAAGCTCGATCTGGCCCTCGCCGATCTTGAACATGCGTTAGCGCTTGAACCCGATTACGAACTGGCGTGGTACAATCACGGCCTGGTTCGCCTACGTCAAATGGAGTGGGATAAGGCCATCGCCGACTTCGATGCCGCACTGAAGCTCACACCCAGCGATGCCAACGCACTCTTGGACCGCGGGCATGCGTTTATGGATCAAGGAAAGTTTGATCGCGCCCTCACCGACTTCAATGCCGCGCTTGTCCTGAAGCCGGATGAAGCACGCGGCTATGGCAGCCGGGCCGCTGTGCGCCTTGCCACCAACAAAGCAGCGCTGGCCCTGACCGATTGCAATGAATCGCTCAAGCGTGATCCCAAAGCCGCCTGGGTGCTGGTCATCCGTGCCAATGCCCAACGCATGCTCGGCAACAATGAAGCCGCGCGGCTGGATTACAATGCCGCCATGGAACTCGCCCCCAACGACCCCGACACGCTCAGGGCCCACAGCTATTACCTTAACGCGACTCGTCAACTGGACCGCGCCTTGCTGGAGATCAACGCGTTGATTGCGCTGGCACCGACCGACGCTTCTGCCTATCTGCTACGCGGCGATGCCCATCGCGCTCAGGGCCAGTTGGACCTCGCTTTGGCCGATTACGCCAAGGCCATTGCTCTAAAGCCAGATATGACCTTGGCCCAAGCCGGGCGCTTGGATGTGCTGGTAGAGATGAACAAAATCGCGCAGGCGCAGCAGGATTGTCAGGCCTTGATCGCGACCTATCCCGACAAAGGCTGGCCCTACCTTGTCTGTTCCAGGGTCAAGCGGGCCACAGGGGACCAGAAAGGGGCCAATCAAGACGTCGATAAAGGTTTCAAGCGGGACCCAAATCTTGCCAGCCTCTATATCGGCTCAAGCGTTCCTGCCGTCTCGGTGACCTCTGTCGTTCGCTCCACCGTGCCGCCGGAACTGGCGGCTTTTGCAGAAGGCTCGCGTTTGTTCGCGTCCGGCGATTATGAGCAAGCCGCGACCGCGTTGGAGCGCGCCGATAAAGTCAGCCAAAACAGTGTTTCGGTGTTGCCGCTGCTGTGTCTCGCCCTTTCCCATACCGCCAAGACCGCCGATGCGGCCTATCAATGCGCGCGGGCTTTGCAGAATGCTCCGAACGACGAAAGACTGCTCGAAGCCCATAGCAAAATTCTTTTGCGGCAAGGCAAATACAGCGACGCGCTGGCAGACGCGGAGATTCTGGTGGCGCACAATCCCAAGGTGGCGCGCTATCAACGTCTGCGTGACGAAGCCAAGGCCGGCAAAAGCTCAAAATAAATTTGCCAAGGCGCTGGCCAGAGCCGTGCTATAGGCGGCGGATGAGCGAAGATACCTCCCTGGCCGCAAGCCAATTCAGCCCAAGGGCTGCCGCCTATGTCACCAGCGCCGTACATGCCGCGGGGGAAGATTTAGAAGCTTTGAAAGCCTTCGTGGCGGGGAAAAATTTCGCGCGTGTGCTCGATTTGGGCTGCGGCGGCGGCCATGTCAGCTTTGCCATGGCGCCCTTAGTGGGCACGGTGACGGCCTATGATCTTTCCGAAGCCATGCTGAGCGCCGTAGCAACCGAAGCGGCGGCCCGCGGCATCACCAATTTGAACACCCAGCAAGGCAAGGCCGAGGCCCTGCCCTTTGCC
>JARLIR010000070.1 GCA_031291635.1 Rhizomicrobium sp.
CAAGCAGTTCGAAGTCAGCGACGAGCGCCCGCTCGATCAGGTGATGTATGATATCGCCGAAGCCGGACATCTGCCCAGCTTCTGCACCGCCTGTTATCGCAACGGCCGCACCGGCGACCGCTTCATGGCGGTGGCCAAGAGCGGTGAGATTCAAAACCTCTGCCAGCCCAATGCGATTCTAACGCTGAAGGAATATCTGGTCGATTTCGCTTCGCCCCAGACCAAAGCCTTGGGCGAGAAGATCATCGCCGAACATCTGCTGCAAATTCCCAACCCGAAGCTGCGCAAGGTGACAGAAGACCGCCTGCTCGAAATCGAAGGCGGCAAGCGCGATCTGTATTATTGAGCACCACTAAAAAATTAGCCGCCGGAGCATCGCGTTCCGGCGGCATTTTTATTGCCTGTCTTCAGGGCTTGATGGTGCTGGCGTCCAGATGAACCGTCGCCGTGGCACTGGTCTCTGCTGATGACGCTCCCAAACGGAAAGCGTAATCACCCGCCGCAACGCGCCAGAGCTGCGCCGCCACATCGAACGAAGCCAACAACCGCGGATCGACCGCCAGCGTGACGTGTTTCGTCTCACCCGGCTTGAGCTCGATTTTGCCGAAGGCGACCAGCCGTTCTCCCGCCACCGGCGTTGCGGCATAGACTTGCCCAACGGCCTTGCCGACGCGTTTGCCGGTGTTGCGCACGTCAAAGCTCACCTCAGTCCCGCTGACGCTTAAGGCCCCAAACGTAAAGCTGGTGTAGCTAAGCCCATGCCCGAAGGGGAACAACGGCTTCAGCTTCTTGGCCGCAAACCATTTGTAGCCGATATCCGAACCTTCGATATTGTAATCGACATCGAATAGCGTTTCGTTTGGCGTCCAGCGATTGTCGGGCTGGCGCAAATCCTTGCCCGGAACCACGGGGCGCGGCAGCTGCTCCAAGCTTTGCGGGAAGGTGATCGGCAAACGGCCTGACGGATTGACCTTACCAAACAGAATACGCCCGATGGCCGTGGCGCCGCGATTGCCGGGATACCACGCCTCCAACACCGCGCCGACGCTATCAATCCAAGGCATCGCCACCGGATTGCCGGTCTCCAGCACCACGATGGTGCGCTTATTGGCCTTGGCCACGGCCGCGATCAAAGCATCTTGGTTGCCGGGCAAGGTGATGTCAGGCGCATCCGTGCCTTCACGCTGCCAGCGCTCGACAAAGACAATAGCGACATCAGCGCCACGCGCCGCGGCCGCGGCATGGGCAATATCCGAACCATCGTCGAACGCCACCTTGCCATGCGTCTCCGCCTTGATGGCGGCCAATGGCGACGGCGGATCGTAGATCATCTTCTCGGTCGGAATGCGGTTCTTACCCGAAGCATCCTGACCAGCACCGCCGACCAGAATTTCTTGCTCGGGTGCGTTGCCGACGGGCATCACTTGCGCCGAACCACCGCCTGACAAGACGCCGATATCGGCATGGCCGCCGATCACAACGATGCGTTTGGCGCCAGCCACCAGCGGCAACAATCCGCGCTCGTTTTTGAGCAGGACAATGCCCTCCTCTGCCGCCGCCTGCGCCACGGCGCCATGAGCCTGTACATCGCTGGGTCCTGCCACCGCCGGATCATCGAACAAGCCATAAGCGAACATGCTGCGCAGAATGCGATGGACCATGTTATCGACACGGGCTTGCAGCGCCGCGCCATCCGGACCATCCAGCGCGGCGTTCAGGGCCGGGCCGAAATAGTCGTCGCGGTCAAACTCAAAAGCCGATTCCTGATCCAGCCCCGCCATCGCCGCTTTGGTGGTGGAATGCACCCCACCCCAATCGCTCATGACATAACCGGGATAGACCCAATCGCCCTTCAAGACTTTGTTGAGCAGGAAATCGTTCTCGCAGGAATAGACACCGTTGACGCGATTATAAGCGCACATGATCGAACCGGGCGCACCGCGCTCGATAGCAATCTCGAAGGCCAGCAAATCGCTTTCGCGCATCGCCTTTTCGCTGAGATTGGAGCTCAGCCAATCACGCCCGATCTCCTGATCATTGACCGCATAATGCTTGGCGGTGGAGATGATGTGACGGCTCTGAGCGCCGCGGATCGCTTCGCCGACCACCGAACCCGCCAAAAGCGGATCCTCACCGGCATATTCGAAATTGCGGCCATTGCGCGGATCGCGCGCCAGATCGACGCCGCCGTTCAGAAGAATGTTGAAGCCTTTATCGCGTGTTTCTTGCCCGACCACCGCACCCACTTGAAAAGCCAATTGCGGATTCCAGCTCGACGCCGTCGCCAGTGTGGCAGGCAACGCCGTCGCCGTATCGCCGGGGCGCATATGGCGCTGATTGGAAACACCAAGGCTGGCATCGGTCTCGAGCTGCGCCGGGATGCCGAGGCGCGGGATGCCCGCGATATAACCAGCGGCACGCGGCAGCGCTTTGCGAATGGCATCAGGCGGCGGCGGATAATGCGGATTGATGATGACGTCATCGCCGAAATAGCCATGCACCAGCACAAGCTTTTCCGCACGCGTCAACTGCGCCTGAATAAGATCGGCGCGCTGATCGGGCGAGAGCGCGGTGCTCATCCACGGCGCAGGCTCGGCCTGTGCTGCAGCCAGCATCAGCACGGCCATTGTTCCTAGACATGTTCTTTTGAACATTATTGTTCCTCCCAGCTGAATCGGCCCAGCGGCGGAACTAGAATTGACAGCGCTTACAAGTGCAAGAGGGCTTTTGGTCTAGCTTGCCAGCACCACAGTCACAATCTCGTGCAAGGCCACACGCGGCACTTCGACGATCAGCCGGTCGCTTTCATGGCGGTAAGCGCTGGAGGTGCCCGCATCGAGCACCTTTACCGATGTGGGAGCGGTACCAACGGGCAAACGCAGGCTCACTTCGAACGGCCCCACAGGAATGATCTGGCGGAACGGACCTTTCAGCGCCATCGGGTTGGTGAGATTGAGCAGATGCACCGTGAGCGAATTTTTCTGCCGCCAATAGGCGATGTCGAGCAATCCTGGTCCGGTGACGCTAAGCGGCTGCGGCTCGTCAGCGGCCCATTCCACCGCATTGCGCAGCAGCGCTAGATGATCAGTCTGCAGAATGTCCCAGAAGATGCCGTCGAGAGCGGAGGGGAAATACACCACCCTGCCCTTGCCGAAGGCTTGGCAAAACACCGCCGGAATGGCGGTCTCCGGCTGCAGCGTATAAAGCCGCTCCATCGGCAGATCGGGATAACTGGGCACCAGTGTCAACGGCTGCAGTCCTGCACGATGCGCCGTGACGTGAAGCTGCTGCGAAGGCGCCACCACGCGCGGGGCATCGTCCAAGCCACGCAACAAGGGATGTGGTTGGCGCAGCGTGAGATAAGAATTCTTCACCGTCTCGTCGATCGTGCCAGCGAAATCGCAGCCGAAGAGTTCCGCCAAGCCGAAATTGGCGCGGCGCTTGCCGCTTTCGTCATAGAGAGAGGTCTCGCCCGTTGCCACGATCCGTCCGCCTTGGCGGACATACTCCGTAAGCTGAGCACATTGGGCGTCTGACAGCACCAGCACATTGGGCAGCACCAGCACGCGGAAGCGCAAAGCTTGCTCTAGCAGCCGGTCATCGAGGAACTCAAACGGAATACGCGCCTCTATCAGCGCCTGACAATAGCCGTTCTGAGCGGCATCGTATTTCGCTTTGGCCAGGGCTTGGCTCGGCAGCGAATGCACCAGCGCAACGCGGGCGAGATTTTCCGTGTTGCGCAAATATTTCTCGTGGCGCCAATGCCAGTCATAGAGCTTTTCGACCACCGGCACCCAGCGCGCGTCGATCACTTTCGCATTGAATTTGCACAGCCAGGGCCGGAAGCCTTGCGCGATGCCCGCATGCACCCAGCTTTCGATCTCGGGGGCGGATTGCACGGAATCTTTGAAGCGATAAGCATCGTCTTCGTAACCGACGCCGAACAGCCCTGCCACCGGCAATGTCCCCGTCACCGAGCGGGCAATCTTGGCGTATTTGCCGTTCATCCAGGTCGGTGTCAGCCCGTTGCGGCTTTGGCGGTCGATGGTCACCATCGGCATCTGGGCGCGCGGATCGTTCATGCCGTAATTGGGCGCAAAGAACCCGTCGGGCTTAACCTTCTTCACCGCCTCGTTCCACGCCGTGTATTGCGCCCAGCGCCGTTCCTTGTCCCAGGCCGCATAGGCGCGCGTCACCGCCTCGTCCGTCTCGTTGCTGCGCGGCAAGTCGAAACCGCTGGCGGCGCGAAATTGTTTGCGGCAATTGGCGCACCAGCACATCCCAGCACCGTTCCAGCGATTGCCGAAAAAGCCGTCCGGCGCATAACGCTCGGTCACTTCCGTCAAAATCTGCGGCATCAGTTCAAACATGAAGCCGCCATTTTGGCAGCTGACATACATATCCGGCGCAGCCCAATGGCGGCGCGGCTTACCATCCTCGGTGCAAGCGGCCCATTCGGGATGCGCGGCGAAAACCTCTTCGGCCATGGCATGGGGATCGACGCGGGCGATGATACGTAGCTTCAGATCGCGGCAGCCTTTCACCATCTCGCCGAAGAGATCGCGGGTCCCCAAATATTTGGCGCGATGATGCAGCTTCAATTTGGAGGGATAAAAGGCAACGCTGCCGCCTGCGGACAAGCACACACCATCGGCATGGGCGCGCTGGAACAGCGCAAACCAATAGGCCGGATCGGCATTGCGCGGATTGTCCTCGGTGAAAGCCACCTGCATCCAGCGCATCACGCCTTGCGTCCAGCCAGCAGCGTCCGGCGGCAAGGCAAAGGCTTCGGCCAGCGGCGTCATAGCGATGAGGCTGGCGAGTTTCAGAGTGTCGCGGCGGCTGAGGTCATCCATCAGCGCAGTATGGACCGGCACCACCGCCCCTTTCCAGACCGCCGCGGCGCCAGGACCTTGCATTTCCTTTGCGAGGCCGTATACTTTGCATTGCAAAGCTACACGATGACGTGAGGACCGGCATGCGCGACGTCGATAAGGCCCTGGCGGACATTCTCGAGATCCGTAACCGCATGGCCTCGCACACCGCCTTTCGCGGCTATGGCCCGGTGGCGATGGCGATCACGGGCCTCCTCGGCTTTGCCACGGCGCTGACCCAAAGCGTCTTCCCGGTAGCGCCGACGCCGTTTCTCTTCATTGTCGAATGGCTGTGTACGGCCGCGCTATGCGCCTTGGCGGTGGGCATCGAAACGCAGGGCCGCTCGCGCCGTCTGCATTCCAGCCTTGCCGATGCCATGATCCATCAAGCCGTCGAGCAGTTTCTGCCCGCCACCGCCGCCAGCTTTTTCCTGCCCATTTTGCTCATCAAATTCGCGCCGCAAAATGTCTGGATGATGCCGGGCCTGTGGCAGCTTTTCGTCAGCCTTGGCATTTTTGCTTCGCTGCACAATCTACCGCGCCGCATGATGTTGGCAGGCGCTTGGTATTTCGTCTCGGCTTTCCTTTGCCTGCTCATCGCCAGCGAAAATCATGCGCTGTCGCCTTGGCTGATGGGCCTGCCCTTCCTGGGCGGTCAGACACTGATGGCCGTGATCCTTAATTTCTCCGCAGGAGGCCCCGATGGCGAAGACTGAAGCCCCCTTTGCTTTCGACGGTCTCGACCGGGTGATGCATGAGAAGGCGCGGCTGGGTGTGCTGTCCTCGCTCGTTGCCCACCCCAAGGGGCTCGCCTTTGCCGATTTGAAGCAGCTTTGCGGCCTCACCGACGGCAACCTTAGCCGTCATCTGCAAGTGCTGCAGGAAGCGGGCCTCGTCGAAATCAGCAAAAGCTTTGAGAACAACCGGCCGCAGACGACCTGCCGCCTCACCCGCAGCGGCCGCAAGCGCTTCCTCGACTATCTGGCGCTGCTGGAACAAGTGGTGCGCGATGCGGCCAGCACGGCGGGCGAGGATTTCGGCCAAGCGCGATTGCGCCTTTTGCCCAGCTAAGCTCTCCCCTTTTTTGGAAGGAAACTTTGCAATGCCAAGTTCTCTGCAATGCCAAGAAAAACTTCACGTCGCCATCATCATGGATGGCAATGGCCGCTGGGCGACAGCGCGGGGGCTGGCGCGTGCAGCGGGTCATGAGGCGGGCATCGAAGCCTTGCGCCGCGTGGTGCGCGCCGCGCCCGACGAGAATATCAGCATACTGACGGTTTACGCCTTTTCCAGCGACAATTGGAAACGGCCCGAAAGCGAAGTCGCCGCCCTGCTCGATTTGTTCCGCCGCTTTCTCGACAGCGAGACCGAGGATCTGGTGCGCGACGGCATCAAGCTCAGTATCGTTGGCCGGCGGGACCGCCTGCCGCAAGATTTGGTGTGCGAAATCGAGCGGGTCGAAGCGGCAACGGAATGGGGCGACCTGCTCCATTTGCGCGTGGCGCTCGATTACTCGGCCCGCGACATGATCGTGGAAGCCGCCAAGAAGGCCGCCGCGAGCGGTGAACTTTCGCGTGACAGCCTCACCGCCGCGCTCGGCGCGCCCGATGTCGATCTGCTGATCCGCAGCAGTGGCGAGCAGCGGCTGTCGGATTTTCTCTTATGGGAATGCGCTTATGCCGAGCTGCATTTCTCCCCCAAACCCTGGCCCGATTTCGCCGCCAGCGACCTCAAGGAAGCCATGGCGTCCTTCCATCACCGCGAAAGGCGCTTCGGCGCGCTCCAAGCGGCTTAGGCGGAGGGCTTTTCTTCTCCGCCCAAACGCGGCAAGCGCAAGCTGACGACGATGAGGACCAGGATCACCGCAAACGCCAAGCGGAAGGCAAAGAGGAAATTTGAAAACAGCCCGTTGCTGGGATTGTTGCTGTAGATGCCGATATGGAGGCCGTAGACGTCCGGCGCCCCAAGCAGCGTGACGCGGGCGATCTGATCCAGCGCAAAACGTTGGATATCACCGACCTTCACCGTGGCATTGACCGCCTCACGTGAACCGGGCGCGCAGCCCGCTTTCAAATCCAGGCATTCGGTCACGAACAGGCTGCCTTGCGGCAAGGCGCGCGAAAAGCTCAGCGTCACCGAAGTGAAAGCAAAGACCAGAAAAATCGCCCCCGCGATCAGGATCGAGCGGCCGATGAACATCTGATAATGGTCGGCATCGAGTTCGTCCTTAGACTGAGCAATCAGCCGCGCCCTTATCTCGGCGGGAATGCCCGTGGCATCGGTCAGCCGGTGTTGCAGGGTTTCCAGGTCGCCGCGCAGCACTTCTCCCAGCGCCGGTAGCAGCACCGAAAGCCCCACCGCGATCACCGTGATGGCATCGACCAGCAGCACCAAAGCGAAGAACACCCAATAGCCGGAATAATTACCGCCTGCCTGAAATTGGCCGGGCAGGAAATAAGCCAGCCAGGGATGCTGGCTTGTCATGCTCGGAACGAGCATAAGGATCATGATCGTGTTCGTTGCAACAAACACGAGAAGCAACCGGATACCGCTAAAACGCACCGTCTTTTCCCCCAACCATCGACGTTGCTAACCATTATATAGTAAATGCGCGCCATCGAAATGACAGACCCGCAAGAATTCATCCGATTGAACACAGCGCCGCAGCTTCCTCCGCTGGTGCCGGAAATCCGTCTCTATTTGGCCAGCGAAATTGTGCCTCTCTGGCATAAGACCGAGGAGGAATTGGCGCAGGAAGGCGTCGCCCCGCCGTATTGGGCCTTCGCCTGGGCCGGCGGGCAGGCTTTGGCGCGCTATCTCCTCGATCACGGCTTGAAGCTGCCGTCTGTGCTGGATTTTGGCTCAGGATCTGGCCTTGTTGCCATCGCGGCGGCCAAAGCGGGGGCTGGCCATGTGCTGGCCGCCGATATCGATCCTTTTGCCGCTGCCGCGATTGTCTTTAACGCCGCCGAAAATGGGGTCTCGATAGAGGTCACCCAAGATGATGTTATCGGCCGCGAAGACAGCTGGGATGCCATCTTGATTGGCGACATGTGTTACGAGCGCCCCTTGGCCGAACGCCTGCTGACATGGTTAACGGTGCGCGCGAAAGCAGGTGCTCTAGTGTTAATGGGCGATCCCGGGCGCACCTATTTTCCCAAGACCGGTGTGGAGAAGTTGGCGACCTACAATGTCCTCACCACGCGCGAGCTCGAAGATCGCGAGATGCGCGAAACCAGCGTCTATCGACTCACGCCTTGA
>JARLIR010000071.1 GCA_031291635.1 Rhizomicrobium sp.
AAGCCGATGGCGCTGCGGGCTTGGGCGCGTTCCTGTTGCGTCAACGGATAGAACAAGGCCGGATCGACGCCATGGGGCACCACATGCACCCAGCTTTCGGGAAAGCCAAAGCGGATGAAGCCTTCCTTGGACCAGTGCGACGGCGTGATGATGGCGATATCACCAGCTACGCGATGGGCGGCATCGACCATGTCATCGCGCAAATGTTGATGCTCGGCGGTGCCGAAGACGACAACCTTTCCGGCATCGGCCCCTGAAAAGCGATAGGGAAAGGTGATGCGATAGAGAACGTCCGGCCGTTCGCCCGTGGAAGAGGGAATGGCTGCCAGGGCGCGCGTTGCTGCTGCTGGAAACCCTGCCGAGCAGGTGGTGGCGCTCCAGTTGTCGTCATAAAACGGCATGTCTTGATGGGTGAGCGCGAGGCCCCCACGTCTGGCCAGTTCCAAGAGCTGGAACTGGTTCACCATGGCATAAGAATGGCTGATGCCGCGCCAGCCTTGCACACAAATTCGGGTCATCGCCGAGCTTTAACGCACCAGCGGAATGATGGGAAGGACATGCAAGATGAAGCGGGTGATGAAGCGCGGTGAGCGCGTGTCCGGCGTCTGCAGGCGCATCTTGCCGGCGCAAGCAGGGCCGCAGGTGAGGGTTGCGGGCCACTCCTTGCCTGGTTTCAAGCGCGTCTGCAGCGAGACCCCGGCTAGCGCCAAGGTCATGTCGTTCATCGCTTCCGGCGACATGGCGTAATAGCTGTGGTCAAGGCTGTCGGCACGGGCGCCGGAAGCATCGATCACATCGACGACATGGCTGGAATCGTCCGGCTTGAAAGTGAAGTCGGTGGAGGTGCCGAGCCGTTTGACCCCGCCATGCTCGCGTCGCGAGATTTCCAACACCGTGTCGTAAGTCGAAGCATAGATTGTGGTGCGCTTGGCGAATGGCGCAGCGCCCGCCATCAGTTTGAGGAAATCATTGTTCTTGGGCTCGACTCCGACATCGGCGCCCGCCAGCACCAATTCATCGATGAAGCCTTGCGGTGGCGGCTCGCGGCTCTGCCCCAGGCCCGACAGCGTCATCAGGGTGAGGCGGCTACCCAGACTATGGCCGAGCACCGTGACGCGTAGGCGCGATTCCGCCAATTCGCGCAGGAATTCGGCCAAGAGCGGCTCGGCATAATCGCTATGTTCGAGATCGGAAACATAACGGTCGACATTGATCTCAGCGCTCCAGGAAAACGCGGCGGTGACGCAGCCGGTCTGGGCATCTTGCGCCACCTGGGCAGCGCGCAGCACGGCGCCATCGAAACCGGTGTGGAAGCCATGCACAAAAAGGAAGACGGAACGGCAATGTTTGGCGGCAGCTTCCGCCTCGATCAAGGCGATGGCGCCTGCCAGCTTGGCTTTTCCCGGTGAGGTGCAGGCGACGGGGTGGCTTTTGGCGACATAGCCATATTGCGGCACCTCACCTGGGGCCATGGCAGGCGGGACTATGGCTTCAGCAGTGCCGCAGGAGGGTTTGCCCGCCCAGCGCGTAGCAAAGCCGCCCGGAAAGCTGGCATCCGCCTCGCGATCGGTGACATAGACCACGCTGCTATAGGTGGATTTAGCAGGTTGAGGCCGCCAGACCGAGCGTACCGGACCGGAATCGTCGATGGCGCAGCCTGCAACCGTTGCAGCAAGCAGCAACACAGCCCATATCTGACGCATCGCCCCCTCCGGCGTTGAAGGTGCATCAAACCTCCTTTAAGCGAGGGCTGGCAAGCCGGGAAATGGTCATGGTGAAGTTCGATTTCGATCTGTTTGTGATTGGCGGCGGTTCTGGCGGGGTCCGCGCGGCGCGGGTGACGGCTGGGCTGGGCCTCAAAGTCGGCCTCGCAGAGGGCTCGCGCATGGGCGGCACCTGCGTGATCCGCGGCTGTGTCCCCAAGAAGCTCTATGTCTATGCCAGCCGTTTCGTGGAGGATTTCGAGCTTGCTCCCAGCTTTGGCTGGACGGTTGGCGAGCCGAAGTTCGATTGGCGTATCTTGGTGGCGCACAAGAACGCCGAGATCACCCGGCTGGAAGGGCTTTACCGCAAAGGTGCCGAGACGGCCGGCGTGACGGTTTTTTCGGAATTTGCGGGCTTGGAAGATGCTCACACCATCCGCCTGGCGAGCGGCTATACCGTCACCGCCGACAAGATCCTGATTGCCACGGGCGGGCGGCCACAGCGCGATCTGATGGGCGCACCGGGCGCCGAATATTGCGATGTCTCCGACGAGGCTTTTGACTGGGAAGAATTGCCCAAGCGCCTGATCGTCATCGGCGGCGGTTACATCGCCCTCGAATTCGCCCACATCTTCCAAGCCTTTGGCGTCGATACCACGGTGATCGTGCGCAAGCCCAAAGTGCTGCGCGGCTTTGACGAAGATATGCGCGACGCCTTGCACAGCTCGATGGAGCGACGCGGCATCAAGGTTCTGACCGAGAGGCTGCTGACCGCGGTGGACAAGGAAGGCGATCATCTCGTCGCCTGCACCACGCATGGCGAACGTCTTGAGGCCGACAAGATTTTGCTCGCTTGGGGTCGCACACCCAACACGCAAGGCCTCGGTCTCGAAAAAGCTGGTGTGGAGACGAGCAAGAACGGCCGCATCGATGTCGATGGCTTTTCGCGCACCAACATCGAAAACATCTATGCCATTGGCGATGTCACCGAGCGGCTGTCGCTGACGCCGGTCGCCATTCACGAAGCGATGTGTTTCGTAAAGACCGCCTTCCAGGATACGCCGACGCGCCCCGATCACGCGCTGGTCCCGACCGCCGTTTTCACCACACCGGAAATCGGCACGGTGGGGATGAGCGAGGAACGGGCGCTGGAACACGGCCATGCCATCGATGTCTACAAATCGAGCTTCCGCCCCATGCGCAATGCGCTGGCCGGGATTGGTGATCGTGTGGTGATGAAGCTGGTGGTGGAGCAGAAGACCGATAAGGTTCTGGGCTGCCATATCTTCGGACCGGATGCCGCCGAGATCGTGCAGATCGTCGCCGTGGCGATGAAAATGGGCGCCACCAAAGCCCAGTTCGACGCCACCATCGCGCTGCATCCCTCCATCGCCGAAGAACTGGTGACGATGCGGACGAAAAGCTATTCGAAAGAGCCTTAGGGGTTAGAAATTGACGAGTGCGTGTCAGATGATGAGTTTAAAGGACAAAATCCAATCTGAAGAGGACTACGAGCTAGTCCTGCGGGAGATCGCGCGCTATTTTGAGAACGAGCCTGCCCTTGGCACTCCCGAAGCGGCTCGCTTTAACGAGTTAGCGGAAATGCTGACGTCTTATGAAGCAAAGCACTGGCCCATCACTCGTACTGCCCACAAATCATGAGTGACGATCCGGTCCGGCGTAAGCATCGCGAGCTTGAGAAGATCGCCATGACGGCGTTGCGGCTGGCGCGGATTCTCACCGAATGCGGCGCGCGCGTGAAGGTAGTGCATGAAGGCGCCAGCCTGGTTGTGCGCGGCCTCGGCGTGGAGCCAGTCGGCATCCGCACCGGTTACGCCTCGCAGGAAATCACCGTGCGCAGCGGCGAAAACACCATCACCCGCATGATGAGCATGGGCTCGCATGGCGTGAACCATCGCCTCGATCATGTCATGCGCGCATTGGCGGTGCAGGTGTCGCAAGGCGGTATGAGCGTCGAAGCGGTCGAGCGCGCAATGGACCGGCTGGTCAAAGAGACGCCGCGCCATCCTTTGTGGCTGGTGGCGCTGGCGGTGGGGATGGCATGCGCCGCTTTCGGGCGCTTGCTCGGCATTGATTGGCTGGCTTTTGGTCCGGTGTTTCTGGGCGGCGGCATAGGGCAGGCGGTGCGCATGCTGCTGCTGCGCCGGGGCGTCAATGCTTATGTCGTGGCCACGGTGATCGCCTTCTTGGCTTCGGCGTTGGCGGGCTTTGGTGCACATCTTTTGGGAAGCGGCACGGTCAATCTCGCCATGATGGCGGCGATTTTGCTGCTGGTGCCGGGCGTGCCGATTACCAATGCGCAGACCGACATCATGGATGGTTATCCCTCGATGGGCAGTGCCCGCGCCGTCTCGGTGCTGATGGTGATGATCTTTGCCACCACGGGCGTCTTGATCGCCGAATGGCTGTTGGGGATGCGCTGATGATTCATCCCGACTTTGTGCATCTGGCCCATCAGATGGTGTTCGGCGCCATCGCTGCGGCGGGGTTCGGTATCCTGTTCAATTTCGGCCTGCGTTCCCTGATGTGGTGCGCCGCCGCAGGCGCGCTGGCGCTGGGGGTCCGCACCTTGGGCCAAGAGGCGCAATGGAGCCTGGAAGCGGCCTCTTTTGTCGCTGCGGTGACGGCCAGCTGCGCCTCCACCATGCTACGCCGCCCCTTGGGTCCGCGCGGTAATGCGGTGGCTTTGGCTGGCTGTATCCCCATGGTGCCGGGCGCTTTTTTCGGCCAAGCCCTGCTCGGGATGCTGGCCGTTACCACCCCCCATCCCGAAAATGCCGCTCTGATCCTCACCTCAACCGAGTATTTCTTACGTGTTTTCTTTACCTTAGCCGCCATCGGGGCGGGGCTGGCGATTCCGGCGCATCTCTTTCGCAACCCGGATTTTTAAGCGCAGCCCTGGTTAACGACTTGGAAACATGCCTCGGGGCATGGTTACCGATGTCGAACCGGGACAGGCCATGATTAGGATTCTCCTACTCATCATTTATGCGCTGGCAAGCGCCACCCTTGGCTGTTTGGCCGGGATGGTGCAGGGCATTGCTGTCGGCATTTTGTGCGGCGCCGTCGTCTTCCTCTTCATGGTGGAAGTCGATAGTGCGGTCTGCCTCGCCCGTGATCGCAAGAGACACACGAAGGAAATCGCTGGCCTGAAGCGCACCAGTGTTGCTGTGCAAAAGGCGCTCTCCGAGACCCAGAGCCGCATGGATGAAGTCTCCAAATCCATGGAGGCGCGCTCCACCGCCCAGAACAAGAAGATCGTCTCCGAGCTGCAAGTGCTCGAGAGTCTGATGAAGGAATTCGCCCACCGCATTTCTGACAAAGCCAAGCACGAAGTCGGTGGCCGTCCGGCCGGGGCCGTGGCGCAGCTCGATGCCGTCGCCGAGCCGGAACTGCTCGAAGTGATCCGCGCCTCGCTCGAAGAAAACCGCGTCGATCTTTACCTGCAGCCGACCGTCAGCTTGCCACAGCGCAAAGTGCGTTTCTATGAAGCCTTATCGCGGCTGCGTTCTGAGAACGGCTCGATCATTATGCCGGCGCAGTACATCAAGATCGCTGCGCCCGCGGGGCTGATGAGCGTGGTCGACAATCTGCTGCTCTTCCGCTGCGTGCAGATTGTGCGCCGCATGATGACCAAGAACCGTTCCATCGGAGTCTTCTGCAACATCTCCGGCGACACGCTGCGCGATGGCGAATTCTTTCCGCAATTCATCGATTATATGCAGCACAATCGCGATCTCGGCGGCCAGATGGTGTTCGAATTCAGCCAAGATGCCGTGCTGAAAGCAGGCAAGGATGGCGAAGCCAATCTGAAGCGGCTGAATGCGCTCGGCTTTGCGCTGTCGATGGACAACATCAAGACGCTGGCCTTGGATTTCCCCAAGTTGCGTTCGCTCGGCTTTTCCTATCTCAAAGTGCGCTGCGACATGCTGACCAAAGGCATGGGCGCGTCCGGCGCGGTAGTGGCGGCGGAAGATTTCAAGAATTTGCTGGCCCGGCATGGTCTCAATCTGATTGCCGAGCGCGTCGAAGACGAAAAGACGGTATTGCAGCTGCTCGATTACGCCGTCGATTTTGCCCAAGGTTATCTCTTCGGCGAGCCCCGCGCGGTGCGCGGCGATACCGTCAAGCCGGTCGAGAAGCCGTCGGCGTCGGTTGTGCCGTTGCGCAAATCGGCCTGAGCCAAAGCCGCTCCTTGGCGGGCCTGCCGATACAAGTTATAGCCACCCTCGAAATTCAGCCCTATTCGCCGGGCGTTCTTGAAGTTGTGGATTTATGACCGGTTCTCCTGTTCTGGTTGCGGGCCTTGGTGCCATCGCGGCTGATTACGACGCGCTGATTTGTGATGTCTGGGGCGTCGTGCATGACGGCATCAAAGCCCATCCCACGGCGGTCGAGGCGCTGCTGCGCTTTCGCAAAGAGCGCGGAAGGGTGGTTCTGCTCACCAATGCCCCGCGCCCGCCCGAAGGCATCAAGGCGATGTTGCGCCAATTTGGCGTGCCGGACGATGCCTATGATGCCATCGTCACCAGCGGCGGCGCCGCGCGCGATGACCTGATTATTCGGGCGCATGGCAGCAGGCTGAAAATGCTGCATATCGGCCCAGAGCGTGACACGCCGGTCTTTGACGGTCTCGATGTCGAACTGACGGGAGCGGAAGAGGCCGAGGTCGTGCTCTGCACCGGCCTGTACAATGATGAGGTCGAAACGCCTGAGGATTACGCCGGCATGTTGGCGACGATGAAGGCGCGCGGTCTCACCATGATTTGCGCCAATCCGGATCTTTATGCGCCGCGAGCGGGTGTACTGGTGCCTTGCGCTGGCGGCATCGCGAAGCTTTACGAAGCTATGGGTGGTGCGGTGGCCTATTACGGCAAGCCGAAACCGCCGATTTATGCCACCGCCCTCAAAGAAATCGGCGAGGGCGCCCGCATCCTGGTGATCGGCGATGCCTTGGAAACAGATATTGCTGGCGCAAACATTATGGGTTTCGACGCCTTGTTTGTTGCCCACGGACTGCACAAAGATGAGCTGGGTGATTTGACGCAAGACGGACTTGCGGCTCTGTTCGCCCATCATGGCGCTGTGGCGCGCGCGGCCGTCGATGTTCTGAAGTGGTAGAAGCAAAGGTCGAACTATGATCCTCGGCATGCGGGTTTTCCGTCACATCGCCGATATTCCGCCAGAATTTCAGGGGGCTGTGGTCGCCATTGGCAATTTCGATGGCGTTCATCTCGGCCATCAGGCGCTGATCGCCCAAGCGATGCGCCATGCTGAGGCCCTGAACGTGCCCTGCGCCGTGCTCTGCTTCGAGCCCTCCAGCCGTGAATTCTTCCGCCCAGGGGCCGAACCGGTGCGCCTGACCCCGTTTCGCGGCAAAGCCCATCGGCTGGCGGCGCTGGGGGTGGATGCCATGTTTGCGCTGGCCTTCGATGCCGATATGGCGCGCCAATCGGCGCAGGATTTTGTCCTCGAGACACTGGTGGGCGGGCTTAAGGCCACGTGCATCGTGGTGGGCTCGGACTTCCACTTCGGCCATGGCCGCAGCGGCAATGCCACCGTGCTGGCCTATATGGGAGCGATGGAAGGCTTCGGGGTGGAGGTTTTCCCGACTGTGATGGCGGGCGAGGAGGAGAAAATCTCGTCCACCCTGGTGCGCTCACAGCTGCGGGCGGGCAATCCCGGCGAGGCGACTCGGCTGCTCGGCCGTCCCTTCGCCATTGAGGGGCGGGTGGAAAAAGGGGACCAGCGCGGGCGAACCTTGGGCTTTCCCACCGCCAATATGAGCCTGAACGGCTATATCCACCCCACTTTCGGTATTTATGCTGTGCGGGTGGGAATTTACGAGGGCGACGTGGAAGTGGCGCGCCATGACGGCGTCGCCAATCTTGGCATCCGGCCCATGTACAAGGCCGATGAGCCGCTTTTGGAGACCTTCCTGTTCGATTTCGACGGCGATCTTTACGGCAAACACCTTTCGGTCGAGCTGATCGCGTATCTGCGGCCCGAGGCCAAATTTGCCGGCGTGGACGAGCTGGTCGCCCAAATGGGCCGCGACAAAGAGCAAGCCAGGGCGATTCTGGCGGGGAATTAACCTCCTCAAGGCTGAGGCTGGGGGAGGGCGCTTTGCGCCTGCTGGACCGGTCCTCATACCCCTGTTAGAAGGTCGCTTTCCGAACGGAAGGCGGAATTGACGATGGGTATCCGGCTGACGACGCGAATTCGCTACCCGGCTCCGTAATTCGGGGACCGGGAAAAGCCGTCCATTTTTTCACACCGCCAAGGCCTAATTAGATGTCCAAAAATTCAGACGAGAGCGCGAAAGACTACCGCGCCACCCTATTCCTGCCCCAGACCGAATTTCCGATGAAAGCCGGACTTCCCGTGGCTGAGCCCAAATGGCTCGCCAAATGGGAAGCCGACGACCTTTATGGCCGCATCCGCGCTGCCGCCAAGGGCCGCCCGCTCTTCATCCTGCATGACGGCCCGCCCTATGCGAATGGTGAGATTCATTCGGGCACGGGTCTGAATAAGATCCTGAAGGATTTCGTCATCCGCTCGCAGACCATGATGGGCAAAGACGCGCCTTACGTGCCCGGCTGGGACTGCCACGGCCTGCCGATCGAATGGAAGATCGAGGAAAAATATCGCGCCAA
>JARLIR010000072.1 GCA_031291635.1 Rhizomicrobium sp.
GATCGCGGCATTCGCGTCAACACCCTCAGCCCCGGCCCCATTGATACGCCGATCTTTGAAAGCGTTGGCCTGCCTGCGGACCAAGTTGAAGCGGTCAAGCAGAGCTTTGCCGCTCAGGTGCCGCTCGGGCGCATGGGTCGGCCGGAAGAGATGGCCAGTGCCGCGCTGTTCCTGGCCTCTAGCGATTCCAGCTTCACCACCGGCAGCGATCTCGTGGCCGATGGCGGCATGAGCCAAGTCTAGCGGCGGAAGGGCGCCCCCTCCCCCTTCCGCGTGCCGAGCCCTCCGGGAAACCGGAGGGCTTTCCTTTTGGCCTAATCCCTTTTTGTCATGGCCCGTCACAACGGGCCATCCAGGTGGTGTTCCTCTGCTGTTTGAGTTTGAGACCAAGCATTTTCCTGATGCCGCCCCGCCGCGAGAGCTGGGGGGCCCGCTTTTGCGGGCCATGACAAGCGGGGAAGCGATAGACCTGCGAGAAAGCGCGAAGCCTACCCCCCCACCGCCACGCCAATCACTTTGCCGATGGCAAAGGTGATGCCCGCGGCGCCGACACCGAAGGCGAGTTGGCGCAGGCCTTGCCGCCAGAACGAACCGCCGGTGAAGATCGCGGTGGAGGCGCCAATCGCAATCAGCGCCAAGCCGCTCACGACCAAGCTCGCCACCACGGCCTGATAACCTTCCATGCCGAACATATAAGGCAGCACCGGAAAGATGCTGCCGAGCGTGAAGAGGCCAAACGAGGTCCCGGCCGCGGCCCACGCCGAACCGCCCAGCTCTTTGGGATCAATCCCGAGTTCCTCGCGCGCCAAGGTGTCGAGGGCGCTTTCGGGATTGCTGATCAATTGCTTGGCCAGCGCCTTCGCCGCCGCTTCGGGCAGACCTTTGGCTTGATAAATCAGCGCCAGCTCGGCTTCTTCCTCTTCCGGCACTTGCGCCAGCTCTTCGGCTTCGGCGGCAATTTGCCGTTCAAAGCTTTCGCGCGCCGTGGTGACCGACAGCCATTCGCCCATCGCCATCGAGCAGGCGCCTGCCGCCATGCCTGCGAGGCCCGTCAGCAGCACCAGATGCGAAGACATCGCCGCTCCCGCCACGCCCATCACCAAACTCATATTGGAGACCAGCCCGTCATTGGCGCCCAACACCGCGGCGCGCAGCGCGTTGCCGCCCATACCGCGATGCCGCCCTTCCAGCTGCGCCAGCGAGCCATTTTCCAAGCCGCCCGGTGCCCCACCGGCTAAGGCCGTGATGATGCGCGCATGACTGCGCTCGGCCCCGGGCAGCCCGCCGGCGACGGCTTCGGCTTGCTTGTCATATTGGCCGCTGTCGATCTGCTCCAGAGTGTTGACGGTGGGCAGCACCATGCCGGGGCCGAAGCGGCGCGCCAGATACGACAACACACGGCTGCGAAAACTCGGCGTCAGCGACGGCGCCACTTGCCCGATGCGCTCCAATTGCCGCGCCCAGAACCCGGCATGCTCATCTTCCACCGCAGCCAGCTTGCGGTAAATCTCCGAGAGCTGCGGCTTGGCTTCGGCATCGGCCAGGGCGCGATAGAGCGCGGCGGAATCCACCTCACCTTGGATATTGGCGGTATAGCGGGTCTTGTCGCTGGGCTCGGCCATGATCGATCCTTCTTTGGTTAATAGCCTATCAGCGGCAAAGCGGAACGGTCAAAACCCGTCTGCTGTGGTATAAGCCCGTCATGAGGGGAACCACCATGCGCTTTGTCCTGGCCGCCGCTGTCTTTGTGAGTCTGACGCTGCCCGTTGGCGCCAAAACGCATCTCCACGCCCCCAGTTCCGCGGCCCCGGCCGAGTATGAGGCGCTCAAGCAAGCCGCTGAGATGTGCTCGGCGAAAGGCGCCTTCGGCCGCAGTTTTGCCCGCTCCGGCCGCGTCGATACCACCGCTGACGAGGAATGGGCGCCCTTCACCAAGCTATCGCTGACGTCCGCCGCCATCCGTGCCGAGGCCTCGTTCCATGGCAGCGGCGAGACGCTGGCAGAAGACATCGAGCAAGCAGAGGATTTCCGCCAAGCGCTAGAGAAAGCCATCACCGCCAAGCACCTCTTTGCCCACAGCAAGAAGCAAGGCAAGGCTATGGTGTATAGCGCCAACGAAGACGGCAGCGGCCTGTCCTTCGTGCTCGACCTCGAAGAAGATCATGTCATCGCCCTCTGTAGCGAGCGCTAGCATGCGAGCCCGCTTCCTTCTCCTTGCTGCAGTGGCCAGTCTTGGTGGCGCTGAGGCCAATTCACCGGAGCCGGATCGCGCCGCCATTGCCGAAGCGGTGCAGACCTGCACAACGGAGGGCGCCTTCGGCTATCGCTTTGGCGAGAAAGATGCCCGCCCGCATGACAGCGGCGTCGCGCCCTTCGAAATTGAAGGCTTGGCGGCGCAACGCGACGGCCTCTTCGAGATTGCCGCTGCCGCCTGGTTCGGCAAAGCCCCGATGTCGGAAGAAGATCGCTACGCGCTTTCCGCTTGGGTCTATCACGCGCTGGAAACGCAGATCACGGCCAGGCGTCATTTTGCCAAACGCGCCAACCGCAAAGACGGCGTCACCTATTTCTCGGATGCCGACCCGGCCAAAGGCTTCGCTCTCGACCTCAGCCACAACGGCCTGCGCGTGCGCCTGTCCTGCACCGACAACGCGCTGAAGAAACGTGCCTGGAAACCCATCAAAGGCGTCGGCCCCGAAAGCGGGCAGAAACTGGAAGATGTGGAAAACGCGAAAACACAGACTCCGTGATTTTCGAGTCTGTCAGCGCATGCTATACTTCACGCCATGAGCGAATGGCGCGAAGTTCGGCTGAACCGCATCAATGGCGCCCAGGTGATAAATATTCCACCTGAGTTCGAATTGCCGGGCGAGTACGCAATGATGCGTAAAGAGGGTGATCGCCTTATCATTGAACCTATGCCGAACGAAAATTCGCGCATCGACGGAAGCCGCCGCGACACGCCCTGAAAGATCACCCAAGCTTGTCATCCCCGGCCGAACGGAGAGAGCAAAGCGAAGGACGTGAGGGGAAGGGGACCCAGGAGCCTGCAGCAGGAAAGTCTTTCGCGCGGAGTCGCGGAGAACAACTGCCAAATCCGTTGGCCGGTGGTGACTCGGCGCTCAAAGCTTCGTTGCGCCGTCTCCGCGTGACATTGCGATTGTCAATTCTGGAACACCAATGCGGTGATACGTCCTGGGTCCCCTTCCCCTCGCATGCTCCGCGGGCGGACCATACTCGGCCGGGGATGACAAGCTGATTGGCTGAGCCAATGAACAAGCAGCAAAACGGCCGCACCCAAACGAGGATGCGGCCGCCTCCGCAAGCAAAGGTTAGAGCGGGCGGTTGAGAACCGTCAGCGCGTCCAGCGGCAATTGTGCCGTGCGGGCGTTGAGCGGACCGTTACGATCGAACTCGACCAGCGACGTACCGTTGCCCAGATGCAAGGCCAGACGGACCATCAGCCCATCGCTATGCGTCGCGCGTCCGAATGTGCGGATATCGTCATGGACATAAGACGTCGACAGCGACACCGGCACGCTCGCCAGCGGCAGAACCTCGGCGCCAACTTCAAAATTGGACCAATGCAGGTTCGAGAAGGTGTTGTAGGAACCATGGGCGGTCACAGACAGTTGCGGCAGAACATAGTAGGTCGCGCCGGCGCCGAGATAACCGCCGTCTCTATTGAGCGCACCGATCGTGCCGCTGGTACCGCCGCCACCCAAACGCAGCGTGATGGGATTGATGCCCAAGCCATCGAGCCCATACCACTCGCCAAAGGCGCCGTAGCTGCCATAGCTCAAACGCTGATGATAAAGCCGCGTCGAGTTGTAATCACCATTGAGGCCGACGGCGATGTCGGCATCGCGCCAGGTCATCGCACCGGCCGTGTTCCAGGTGTCGGACGGCGTGCGGAGCGCCTTGTTTTCGGAATAGTCGACGGCGCCTTGAAAGTTCACATGCGAGTCGGGAATGGCATAATTCGCGGCACCGCCGAAATCGAAGGCATTGCTGGCAACGCCTCTTACGTCGGAATAGTTATAGCCCCCAGTAACCGTTCCGCTGAACCCCGACCAATCCGTCGCGTTTGCACTGGTGGCAAGAACGGCAGCGGCGCCCATTAGAAACAATTTAAAACGCATCACGCACTCCATGACTAATGTTACTACGAACACCTACATGGGTAGCTTGCTCCGTGTACGCAACATCTAGGTGATGCAGAAATGTTAAATGAGGTATCGAGCGCGCTCTTTTGACAACACATTCGACTGTGTGAAGCCGCGCCGCAATTCTTGGCTGCAAATTATTGCAGAGCCGTCATGACACGAAGATCATTGTACGGAGCTTGTCTCGATGAGATCCCAGCGCTGTCCGTAAAGATCTTCGAAGACCACAACCCAGCCGTATGTTTCGTGCCGGGGCTGTTCGCAAAAATGAACGCCGCGCGC
>JARLIR010000073.1 GCA_031291635.1 Rhizomicrobium sp.
CCCTGGCACTCCAGGATCGCGGCCGCGACGGCCTCTTGCGCGGTTTTTCCGCCCCAGAGCACGAATTGGAAGGCCGGATAATAATGCTCGCAAGCCTCAAGCGCCAAATTCAGCAGGCATTCCATCTGCGAGGCGCTGGCATGGGCGTCGGGGAAAATCATCGCGTGGCGAAGAACGATAGTGCCGTCTTCGGGCCACAGATCAAAATGCCCGATCCACAGCCTGGCGTTGATAAACATCAGCAAGGCCGCGATATCGACCATGCGCGTTTCGCCCTTCACGCGCATATCGAAGGCGCTCGACAAGTGCAGCGACTGCAGATCTTCGCGCCAAGTGAAGCTGAAATGGTGATCGGACCAGCGCCCAGCTACGGAAAGATTGAGCTCGTCCGCGCTCGCCCGTTCATAGGCCCAGCCGTTCTCCTCCACCGTCCGTTCGAGTAAATCGAGCGGATGAGGGCGGCTGAAAGATTGTTCCTGGTGGGTAACGGTCATGTACCAGACTCCGGCGCGACGCAAAACGAAGCAGTTGAAGGCCAAGCTGCCACAACATTTTGCGCCTGCACAAGAGTCTGACCGATATGTGCTTGGGGCCGATCACGCCGCCCACAGCTTTCGCGTTTGGGGATTAACCCTACAACGGCAGTTCGCCCTCTGCTTTTTCTCCGCCCGCTTTGTGGAGGCCCTCGATTTCGTCGAGTCGTGCGGCAAGACGTTCGTTCTCTGCCAAGGCTTTCAACGCCATCGCCTTGACGGCTTCGAACTCGTCACGCGGGACGAAATCCATATCGGCAATCAGCTTCTCGAAGCGCTGTTTCACAAAAGCTTCCACTTCGGCCCGCGCGCCTTGGGCGGCACCCGCCGCATCGGTGGCAAGCTTGGCCAGGCCATCAAGAAAGGGATTCTGCGTCTGCATCGGGATATGTCCTTGTTCCGACTCTTATATTGGCGTTCAGCGCCACCGCGGCAAGGGCCCTTGTCAGAACCCAGGCCGGAGCATGCCCAACAGACACTTTATCGTCACCAAACGCATCTTGACTAAAACGGCGAAGCAGCGCGATTTAGCCCCATGCTGCCCTATCCCGAGATCGACCCGGTTGCCATCCAAATCGGCCCCTTGGCTGTGCGCTGGTACGCTCTGTCTTATATCACTGGGCTTCTCGCCGGCTGGTGGCTGCTCGTGGCCATGCTGGAGCAGAAGAGCCTGTGGAAAAGACCGCCCTTTTCCGGCAAGGCCCCAGCCACGGCTGATGACATCGGCGACCTTTTTGTCTGGACCACGCTTGGCGTCGTGGTCGGCGGACGGCTCGGCTACGACCTTTTCTACGGCATATTCTACTGCGGCTTCTGGCCGGGCGGGCGCGATTGCGCGGGCCTGCCCATGGCCTATTGGACCAACCCGCTGAACCTGATTGCCCATTGGGACGGCTGGGTGCCGCGGCTCTTGGGCATGTCCTTCCATGGCGGGCTCTTGGGCGTTGTCGTCGCCATTGTTCTGTTCTGCCGCAAACGCAAACTGAATATGTTCTCGGTAGGCGACACCATCGCCTCGGTGGCCCCGATCGGATTGTTCGCCGGACGCCTGGCCAATTTCATCAATGGCGAGCTCTGGGGCAAGGTCACGGATTCGCCGATCGGCATGGTCTTCTGCAATGACGCCGTGCTCAAAACCTATGGGCGTTGCTTGGCCGGAATGGCGCCGCGCTATCCCAGCCAATTGATCGAGGCCTGTACCGAAGGCGTGTTGCTTTTTGTCGTGCTGCAACTGGCCATCCGCAAATTCCGTTTGCTGGAGCGCCCCGGCGTGATCTGCGGTCTGTTCTTTACCGGCTATGGCTTGGCGCGCGCCTTTTCCGAATTCTTCCGCGATTCCGAATCGATGATCAGCGGCTGGTTCAGCATGGGTATGCTGCTGTCCATCCCGATGTGGCTCGCCGCAGCGTTCTTCTTCTGGGTTGCTTATAAGAAACCCAAATGGGCGCAAACGCCTGCAAAGGGAAAATCCTCATGAATGCACTGGGACAACGGATTGCCGAATTGATTGCGGTAAACGGCCCGATCTCCGTTGCTCAGTTCATGACACTCTGCCAGTTCGATCCGCAAGGCGGTTCCTATACGGCCCGCCAAACCATCGGCCGCGATTTTATTACCGCACCAGAAATCAGCCAGAGCTTTGGCGAAATGCTCGGCCTCTGGGTGGCGCAGACTTGGCACGACCAAGGCCGTCCCGAAAACCCGCGCCTGGTCGAGCTGGGGCCTGGACGCGGCACACTGATGGCCGACGCCATTCGCGCGCTTTCCGCAGCCGCGCCACATTTTCTGCTCGATGCGGAAATCGTACTGGTGGAAGCCAGCCCGGCCCTTGCGGCCCTGCAGAAAGAAAAACTCGGCCGCGTCGCGGCGGATGTTCGTTGGCAGGACCGCTTCGACGACAGTCTCAGCGATCGGCCGCTTTACGTCATCGCCAACGAATTTTTCGACTGCCTGCCCATCCATCAATGCGTCAAGACCGAGCGCGGTTGGTGCGAGCGTATGGTGGGCGTGGCCGAGGGCACACTGTGCTTTGTCTTGGCGCCCGAGCCGCTCGCTGTGCCGCCGGAAAAAAGCGAGAACGCGCCACTCGGCGCTGTCTTTGAAACGGCGCCAGCCGCAACAGCTTTTGTGCAAGAAATTGCCCGGGTTATCGCCGCGCAAGGCGGCGGTGCGCTGTTTATCGATTACGGTTACAGCAAGACGGCTTTTGGCGAGACCTTACAGGCGATTGCAGACGGCAAATTTGCCGAGATCTTGGCCCAGCCGGGACAAAGCGATTTGTCGGCTCATGTCGATTTTGGTGCCCTCAAAGGCGCTGGCGAAGCGGCGGGCGCGAAGGCTTACGGGCCCGTGACCCAGTGCAACTTTCTCGCCGATCTCGGCATTGGCGAACGCGGTGAGCGCCTGATCCTGGCCAATCCCCTGCAAGCGCGTGAGATCGCGACCGCCATCGACAGGCTGGTCAATCCCGAACTGATGGGCGAGATGTTCAAAGTTTTGGCGGTCGCACCCAAAACGGCCCCGCAAGTCCCCGGCTTTGGTCTCGATAAGTAATGCAGCGCGCACCATGCTGATCCTGAAAGCCACAACACTTGCTGCCGTCGATCATGGTTTCTTTGGTCGGCCGGGTGGAATCTCCACGGGCCTTTATGCCGGTCTCAATTGCGGACCCGGCTCCGGCGACGCGCGCGCGGATGTGATCGAAAACCGCCGCCGTGCCATGGCAGCCTTGGGCGGGTTTCCGCTCGTCACACTTTACCAAGTCCACAGTGCCGACACGGTGATTGTGACAGAGCCTTGGGAACTAGGCGCCGCACCGCATGCGGATGCGATGGCGACGGCGGTGCCCGGCATTACGCTTGGCATTCTCACGGCTGACTGCGCGCCGGTCCTGCTCGCCGACAGCAAAGCGGGTGTCATCGGTGCGGCCCATGCGGGATGGAAGGGTGCGATTGGCGGCGTCACCGACAGCGTGATTGCCGCAATGGAAAAACTCGGTGCTGAGCGCAGCAACATCATAGCCGCCATTGGCCCTTGCATCGCGCAGCAAAGTTATGAAGTCGATAGCAGCTTTCGCGAACGCTTCCTGTTGGCTGATCCCAGCAATGCTGTGTTCTTCATCGCAAGCCATCGCGCGGAGCATTTCCGCTTCGCTCTTGAAGACTATGTCGCCCAGCGTCTTTTGCGCGCCGGGGTTGCAGCTGTGGACAAATTGGCGGCGGACACCTACGCAGCGGAAGACACGTTCTTCAGTTTCCGGCGCGCGACTCACAAGGGTGAGACCGACTACGGCCGCAACCTTTCTGCCATCGTGCTCAAGGGTTAGACGCTAACCCGTCGTAGAAGATGGCCGCAATGCGGCGGTTCCTGCGGCGCTTTGCGCGATTCGCTCTGTCACCATCGGACAATTGTGCCGCAAACCATTACAATTCCGCGGCACGGTGGAGGCCGCACCTTAATACAGTGCGCGAAAGTGGTGAATCGGCGAGATTCAGGTTTACCCACCTAGCCGCCCTTGCTAAAAGCCCGGTCATCAACACGTCACAAAAAAGGGGTGCGCGGACCATGGTCGAGAGCAATGCGGCTCAGGGCATGAAGTTGCTCTCCGGCAATTCCAATCGCGCCCTTGCCGAGGCTATCGGCCAATACCTCAAAATCCCCACCACCAAGGCTGCCGTCCGCCGTTTTGCGGATTTGGAAATCTTCGTCGAGATCCAGGAAAATGTCCGCGGCGAGGACATGTTCGTCATCCAATCGACGAGCTTTCCGGCCAACGACAATCTGATGGAACTGCTGATCATGATCGATGCGCTGCGGCGCGCATCGGCCCGGCGCATCACCGCCGTGATTCCGTATTTTGGCTATGCCCGCCAGGACCGCAAAGTCGGACCGCGCACACCAATCTCGGCCAAGCTGGTTGCCAACATCATCACCGAAGCAGGCGCCAGCCGCGTGCTCACGGTCGATCTGCATGCCGGGCAAATCCAAGGCTTCTTCGATATTCCGACCGACAATCTTTATGCCCAGCCGGTGATCGTGAAAGACATCACCGACGCGCTTGGCCATGGTGATCATCTGATGGTGGTGTCCCCGGATGTCGGCGGTGTGGTGCGCGCGCGTGGTCTTGCCAAGCGCATCGGCGCCGATCTGGCCATCGTCGATAAGCGCCGCGAACGCGCCGGCGAATCCGAGGTGATGAACATCATCGGTAGCCCCAAGGGGCGTTCCTGTATTCTGATCGACGACATCATCGATTCCGGCGGCACCATTTGTAACGCTGCTGAAGCGTTGTTGAAGGCTGGGGCCAAAGAAGTTTTCGCCTATGCCACGCACGGTGTGCTGTCGGGCGGCGCGGTCGCACGCATCCAGAATTCGGCCTTGCGCTCGCTGGTGGTCAGCGACTCGATTGCAGCAACGCCGGAAGTGATGAAGTGCCCCAACATCCGGCGGCTTTCGATCGCGCCCTTGATCGGCGAAGCCATGCGCCGCATCAGCATGGAAGAAAGCGTCTCCAGCCTGTTCGACTAAACCTCAGCTCGGGAGCGTTGGAACGGTTCGCAAGGCAGCACGATGCAAGATCGCCAAGCCAGTCGCACCGCTCTGGGTGTTGCCTATATCAGGGCTGCCCACCAGCTTCTGGATCGTCAGCCGCTGCTCTTTCCGGATCCCATCGCGCTAAAGCTGTTGGGACCGGACGCAAGCGATGCCATTCACGGCATGATCGAACGCCACCAAAACCCTTATGGCAAAGGCCTGCGCAGCCACGTCTGCCTGCGCTCACGCTATGCCGAAGACAAGCTCGCCGATGAGGTGCGTGCGGGGGCGCGTTGGTATGTGATGGTCGGCGCAGGGTTTGACACCTTTGCCTATCGCCAGCCGGCTTGGGCCGCGCCTCTCAACATTGTCGAAATTGATCATCCGGCGACGCAACAGGCCAAGCGGCAGATGCTGGCGGCAGCGAAAATGGCACTCCCAGACAATTTGGCTTTTGCCAGTGTTGATTTTACGACCGAGGATCTGGCCCATGTGTTGGGGCGGCTTGGCATCCCCGCCACAGACAGAGTCGTTTTTTCCTGGCTTGGCGTTACCATGTAGTCGTCCGTTAAAAACACGGAATGTGTTGCCCCGTTTGATTTTTCCGTGCGCCGGCAAGTATTCGATTTTGCAGGGTTGGGGCGGATAGAGGCCCGGAATCTTGCGATTTCGAGGAGCATTTTCCCGATTCCAAAGGGC
>JARLIR010000074.1 GCA_031291635.1 Rhizomicrobium sp.
ACGATGAATTCGTTGCAGCCGGTGAAGCAGGCGAAGTTAGCCTTTTCCAGCGCGTCGGAGCGCAGCTTGTCGACCACCACCACCGAGGTGACCTGGGCGGCGCCGTATTCCATCACCAGTTCACGGGCCTTGGAGATCGTGTGGCCGCCATCGAGGACGCCATCGATCAGCAGCACGTTCTTGCCCTGGAAATTTTCATTAGGCGGGATCAGGACTTTGACGGCCTTGCCCGAGCTGCGCCCGGTATAGCTGCGCAGCCAGAGAAATTCAGTCGGGATCGAAATCCCTTCATTGGCCAGGGCCCGGAGCAGATCGGCGGCGAACACATAAGCGCCGACCAGAATGGGGGTTGCCAGATGCGGCACGAAGGGGCCGGTGGCGATCTCATGGGCAACTGCCTTGACGCGTTCGGCAATCTGCTCTTCAGAAAAAAGAATGGAACGGCGCATTACTCTCCCGCTTTCGCAAATCGAATTTCGTAGTTGGCCGCCCCATCTGGCGGATTCGAAAGCCGGGTAACAAATCGCGTGGACTGACCGGGCTTCAGCGTCATGACTTGTGGCGCTACGGTCCAGTGATAAAGCTCCCGCTTTTCGCGGTCGACCAATCCCACCCTGATCTGCGGTACCGGCAGTTCTCTGTTGGCCACATTGGTCACAGCACCCGTAACCGTCAAGACGATCTGGCCGTTCTGCGGCACCGAAAAGGTCTTGTAATTGTCGATCTTCAGACCGGCGGAGGCGAGCTTGACGCCAAGGCCCGAATAAAGCGACGCCGTCTTGGGCCAGACTTCGACAACCTCGCGGCGATATACTGAGGCCACCAGCCCAATCACGAGCACAACCGCGACCAATCCAGACCATCCGGCGATCAAAACGGGCTTGCGCGTATACCAAGCAGCGCGGGGTGCTACGGGTTCGGCTTCGCGCTCTTCGTAATACTCGTCTTCAGCGGCGCCAGACTGCGGCTCCGGGTCGCGCGAATAGGGCTGTTGATAATCTTCCGCAGGGGGCGGTTCCGGCGCCGGCGCAGGCATCACCTCGTCATTGGGCAAAGCGTGCCAAACATGGCCGCATTTGGCGCAGCGCACATCACGGCCAGAGGGCGGGAACTTGGTCCCATCGACCTCGTAGCGTGTGACGCAAGATGGGCAGGTTAAGATCATTGCCAGCGTTCCCAGGCTCGAAGATAGGCGGCAAGGACGGGTTGCCGCAAGGCGTTGTACATCAGGAGACTGAAGGTCTCGTAACCACGATCGGCTGTCGTTATGGTCCGGCACCATGGTTCGCTTCGAAAATGTTGGCATGCGCTACGGCGCCGGGCCCGAGGTCTTGCGGGACGTCACCTTCGTGCTGGAGGCCGGTTCGTTCACCTTTCTGACCGGTCTGTCCGGGGCGGGTAAGACCACGCTCCTGAAACTCATTTCCATGGTCGATCCGCCGTCGCGCGGGCTGATCACGCTGTTCGGGCATGACCTGGCCACTGCCAAGCGCGCCTCTTTGCCCGCCCTTCGGCGCCGGATTGGCGTGGTTTTCCAGGATTTCCGCCTGATCAATCACCTCTCGGCCTTCGACAATGTGGCCCTGCCCTTGCGCATCGCCGGCCGCAAAGAAGCCGATTACGCCCGTGATGTGGAAGAGCTCTTGGTCTGGGTCGGGCTGGGTGACCGCATGACGGCCATTCCCCCCACCTTGTCGGGCGGCGAGCAGCAGCGCATCGCCATCGCCCGTGCCGTGGTCGCCAAGCCCGATCTTCTGATCGCCGATGAGCCCACCGGCAATGTCGATCCCGAAATCGGGGCGCGGCTGATTCGTCTCTTTGCCGAGCTGAACCGCTTGGGAACCACGGTTTTGATCGCCACCCATGACCGCGCTCTGGTCGAAAGTACCCGCGAGCGGGAAATGCGTCTGGTCGATGGCCGGCTGGTCGAACTCAGAACGCCGAGGGCATGATGGCAAAACGGCATCTGATGCCCGTCACCAAAGGCGCGGCGCCGCTCGATGTGGTGATCGCGGTGATGGCCTTCCTGGCGGCTTTGGCGCTGGGCGCCTCGTTAATCGCCAACCGGGCGGCGGAAGGCTGGAGCCAAGGGCTATCCAGCAAGATCACCGTGCAAGTGCTGCCGCCAGACACCGGGCCAGCCCGCGAGACCTTGGCGCGGGAGACCGAAGCCGTCCTGGCGGTGCTGCACGACACCCCTGGCATCGCCCATGCCGCGCCGCTCAGCGAAGCCGAACAAGCCAAGCTGGTGCGGCCTTGGATCGGGGCCGAGGCACTGGTCGGCGACTTGCCGCTGCCGCAATTGATCGATGCCGACATTGCCCCTGGGGCGGAGGTCGATGTCAAAGCCCTTGCGGCGCAGCTGAAAGTTGCCGCGCCCCACGCCATCGTCGACGATCACAGCCATTGGATCGGACGCTTGCATGATCTGGCCAGCACCTTGGTGTGGTCGGCCTATGGCATCCTCTTCCTGATCGCCGTGGCGACTGCGGCAACAGTGGCTTTTGCCACCCGCGCCGGGCTGGAAGCCCATAGCGACATGGTGGCGCTGCTGCATCAAATGGGGGCGCATTCGCGCTTCGTGGCGCGCGCTTTCGAATGGCATTATTTCCGCGCCACGCTGGCCGCTGCCGGGGCCGGGGCCGTTTTCGCCGGTCTGTTGTTTGCGACGGCGGGCGGTCTGGAGAAAGTGGGCTATGAGGCGGTGCCCTTTCTACCGCCAGTGTCGTTGCAGCCGGTGGAATTGCTCTGGCTTTTGGCCGTGCCGGCGGCGGCGGGGCTGATCGCACTGCTGACGGCGCGGCTTTCGGTGCTGGCGGCCTTGCGTGCGATTCATTAGCCTCTTGCCGGAGCGGCAGCCGGGGGCTTTTCCGCGCGCGGGGGCGGGCGCATTATTGCGCGGCCGTGGATTCGGCGGAGAGATGGCTTGCTGAAGTGGCTCATATTCGTAATCGTCGTGGCCTATGTGGCTGGGTTTGCGGGTTTCGCAAGCCAGCTGCCGCATCCCCCTCGCACGCTCGGACCGGTTGACGGCATCGTGGCCTTGACCGGCGGCGGCATGCGCCTCGACGTGGCCGTGGCGCTGTTCGAAAAGGGTGTGGGCGAGCGGCTGCTGATTTCGGGGGTGAACACCCAGGCCAGCAAGCGCGATCTGAAAAAGCTGGTCCATGGCAAGCGGCGTTTCGATTGCTGTGCCGATCTGGGCTATGCCGCGGAAAACACCTTCGGCAATGCCAAAGAAGCTGCCGCCTGGACGCGCTTTCATCATTACAAAAGTATCGTGCTGGTGACCTCGCGTTATCACATGCCGCGCAGCCTGATGGAATTTCACGATGTGATGCCGGATGTGCGGGTGACAGCCTATCCTGTCGATCCTGACAATGGCCGCGGCTTTCCGAGCAAAATGCGCAACCTCAAAGCCTTGCACAGCGAATATTGGAAATATTTGGCGGTGAATTTTTTGACGGCCGCAGGTCTGGAACCGGACCTCGACCGGACCAAACCGGCCACCGCATCGTGATACAGGCTGCTTCGTGACCGTGCTGCGCTCCTTGCTGTTCTTCGTCTATTTCACCGTGGTGTCGGTGGTGCTGCACATCGTTGCTTTGCCGACGCTGCTGCTGCCGCGCCTGACGGTGGTGCGGATCTCGCAAGCCTGGAGCCGGGCAATCTTCTGGGGTCTGAAATGGATCGCCGGTTGCGGCTTTGAAGTGCGCGGGGAGATTCCCCAAGGCGCGGTGCTGGTGGCAGCCAAGCATATGAGCATGTGGGACACGCTGGCCCTTTATATGCTGCTCGACGATGTCTGTGTCGTGGTCAAACGCGAGCTGCTCAGCATCCCCTTCTATGGCTGGTACATCAAACGCTCAGGCGTGATTGCGATCGACCGGGCGGCGGGCGCCAGTGCCTTGCGCCAGATGGCCAAGCAAGCGGCGCAAATGGTGGCGGCGGGCCGTCCTATCGCCATCTTCCCCGAAGGCACGCGGGTCAAGCCCGGCACGCCCCCTGACTACAAGCCGGGGGTCGCCGGGCTCTATGCCCTGACAGGCATTGCTTGTGTGCCCGTGGCGCTCAACTCGGGGCAGTTTTGGCAGGGCTTCCTCAAACGCCGCGGTACCATCGTGATCGCTTTTCTGCCCCCCATCCCCGCCGGACTCAAACGCGCCGCCTTCATGGCGGAGCTGGAGGCGCGGATCGAGACCGCCAGCAATGGCTTGCTGGCCGAAGGCGCGGCCCAGCTTGGGGCCGAACACAGCTAAGCCGACACTAGAACACAGTGTGAACAAAATTGCGTTTTCGGGGCCTTGGTGGTAGTTCTTTAACCCGTCCTCGTGTCTTTGGGGCGGAGGTTGAGAAGGCCCCTGCCATGAGCGATATCGCCCATCAAATCTGGGACATGAAGTATCGGTTCCGGCAGCCTGACGGCACCCCGATCGACAATGACGTGGCCGATAGCTGGGGCCGGGTTGCCATTGCTGCCAGCCATGGCGAACAGCCGGAAAACCGCCGCGAGCAAGCGCTCAGCTTTGCCGAAGCGCTGGCCGGCTATCGCTTTCTGCCAGCCGGCCGCATTCTCGCCGGTGCCGGCACCGGGCGCGCCGTAACCCTGTTCAATTGCTTCGTCATGGGCACCATTCCCGATTCCATGGATGGGCTGTTCTCGGCTTTGCGCGAAGCGGCGCTGACGCTGCAGCAAGGCGGCGGTATCGGCTACGATTTTTCTTCCGTGCGGCCGCGCGGCGCCCCCGTGGAAGGGGTTGGCGCCGATGCCTCGGGCCCCGTCTCCTTCATGGATGTGTGGGACGCCATGTGCCGCACCATTATGAGTGCGGGCAGCCGTAGAGGCGCCATGATGGCGACCTTGCTCTGCGATCACCCCGATATCGAAGAATTCATCACCGCCAAACGCACGGCGGGGCGGCTGTCCAATTTCAACCTCTCCGTCCTGGTCACCGACGCCCTCATGGAAGCGGTGAAAGCCGATGGCGAGTGGACGCTGTCCTTCGGCGGACGGGCTTATAAAACGCTGAAGGCGCGGGATTTGTGGGATCGCATCATGCGCTCGACCTATGATTATGCCGAGCCCGGCGTGATCTTCATCGACCGCATCAATGCCGAAAACAATCTGGGTTATTGCGAAGACATCCGCGCGACCAATCCTTGCGGTGAACAGCCGCTGCCGCCTTATGGCGCTTGTCTGTTGGGTTCGATCAATCTGGCGCGGCTGGTGCGCAATCCTTTTGCCACTGATGCCGAGCTCGATTTGGACGAGCTGGAAAAGCTGACCGCGACCGCCATCCGCTTCCTCGACAATGTCATCGACATCTCGCGCTTTCCCTTGGAGGCGCAGCGCCAGGAAGCAGAAGCCAAGCGGCGCATTGGTCTGGGCGTCACCGGCTTGGCCGACGCGCTGATTTTTTGCCGCATCAAATATGGCTCGCCCGAGAGTTTGAAATTGATCGAGTTGTGGCTTTCGACCATGACGGCGGCGGCCTATCGCGCCTCCATCGCTTTGGCGCGGGAAAAAGGTCCCTTCCCGCTCTTCAAGGCCGAAGCCTTTCTCAACCGGCCCTTCATCCGCCGCCTGCCCGACGATATTCGCGACGGCATTGCGCGCCACGGTATCCGCAACGGTTTGCTGACCTCGATCGCGCCGACCGGAACGATCTCACTTTTTGCGGGCAATGTCTCGAGCGGCATTGAGCCGGTTTTTGCTTACGCCTATCAGCGCCGCGTCCTCTTGCCCGATGGCACCACCAAGCAGGAAACCGTTCGCGACTTCGCGGTGGAAGCCTTCCAGGCCCATTTCGGCGAGACGGCGGAACTGCCGGAGTATTTCGTCAGCGCCCAGACGCTGGCACCGGAGGCCCATCTTGCGGTGCAAGCCATGGCGCAGAAATACATCGACAGCTCGATCTCCAAAACCATCAACCTGCCGGAATCGATCTCGTTCGAGGATTTCGAGCACATCTATTTTGAAGCCTACGCGATGGGCTGCAAGGGCTGCACCACTTACCGGCCCAATGGCGTTACCGGTTCGGTTTTGACGGTGACGCCAGCGCCGGACGTGCCAAGCCAAGAGCCGGAGCTGCAAAAAGACGGCGACATCGTCTATATGCACCGCCCGCTCGACCGCCCTGATGTGCTGATTGGCCAGACTTACAAGATCAAATGGCTGGATTCCGATCACGCCTTCTACATCACCGTCAACGATGTCGAGAAAGACGGACGGCGGCGGCCCTTCGAGGTCTTCATCAACTCGAAGAATATGGAAGCTTATGCCTGGACGCTGGCACTGACCCGCATGATCTCGGCGGTGTTCCGGCGCGGCGGCGACGTCTCCTTCGTGGTCGATGAATTGAAAGCGGTGTTCGATCCGCGCGGCGGCCAATGGATGGACGGCCATTACGTGCCCTCGCTGCTGGCGGCGATTGGCGAGGTGATCGAAAAACACCTTATCCTGACAGGGTTCATGACGGCCAAAGAGGGCGGTCTGGTTGCCGATGAGCGCAAGAGCGCGGCGATGGCAGCCGCCGTCGGTGACGGCGTGCCCGCCAAGCATTGCCCGCGCTGCGGCTCGCCCAGCTTCATCAAACTCGAAGGCTGCGATTCCTGCCTCTCCTGCAGCTATTCGAAATGCGGCTGACGGTCGTTGTCGGTGACGCCCTCACTGTCCGCTTCTGGTAGCAATTTCACCATTCAGAACAGGTCGCAACGGCGCCACAACTTGCCCTTCCCAAAGCGCAAGAACGCGACATTCGGACTTTGGGTGGCTATGCCCCTTTGGCCGAAGCAGGGTCCGAGCTAACGTCGCGATGTCAGTCATCTTGGGGAACGCGGTCATGTCTGTCTTTTCGCCATCCGCAAGCTGCATTTTCGCGGCAGCCCTTTGTGTCGTGTTCAGCGCGACGCCAGCGGCTGCCAATGATCCGATTGGATACAACATCTCGCCACAAGTGAGGGTCAAAGATAGCGAACGCGTCGTCGGGCTAAAAATCACGCTCACGAATGGCACGTTTAGCTCGTTTAACGGCATACCAAAGGGGTGGTATTTCCGCCTCGACAACAGCACTCACGAACAGGAGGCTCTCGATGGCGAAGTGTCTGTAGGTGCTGGTGCTCTATTCCGCAAAGAGTTGCCCAACGTTTTGGTATGCGTGCAAGCCAGCGACCTTGTTGACGCCAAATTTGCGGTATCTGGTGAGCTTTGGATTACTACGGACTTCGAGAAGACGCACAAGATTAGGCTGACCCAAGCCGACTTTGTGACCCGCCCCTGTGAAGTGCTCCCTCCAAAACAGGGTGTGCGCCATCCCTGAGGAAGGGCGACAATTGGCGCATTTTCCCCTATGGGCCAATGTCCGCTGTTAGCCCCGAACTCACCCTTGAGACAAGGTCTCAAAGGCGCCAGAATACGACATTCCCTGCTATCGCTAGGGATGGCAGGAAGACGACACCACGTCAAAATTCTGTTGTGCAAACTTGTTTCCGTTATACCAGACTTGAAACTGCCAACGACCGCAGACGATCTCCCAGTCCTTTTCGAATGTGTAGAAATACGTGGTCGGTTCGCCTATCGGCACATCCAGCTTATAGGCCTCGCGAGCGAACTTGGCGGCAGTGTCACCGTTTTTTAGACCTGGCGCGGGAAAGATGGTCACCACGGTTACTGTGATCATCGACCCGTCAGGTTCGCCGGTAGGCTGAAAATCGAAGCCAAATCTTAATCCCAGCTTGGCGTCGATTGTCGAGGTAGCTTTGACAATTCGAGCGTTGGACGCCCAATCAAATTTGCCAATCGCTACTGTCGGGGCTGGCGAGTTGGAGGTAACCTTTGCGCTGTAAATGCCGTAGTTCAAGACATCGACGTGAGCCACATGCTCGCGTTCGCGCACGCTCGCACAACCTGTCAGCAACGCGCCAAGCGCGATCACCGTCACAATGTTCTTCATCACGCCCTAACACCTAGGCCCCGGTTAAGTGTAGCGGAATACGGGAAGGTCGTCTTCTGGCGCACAGTCGCCGAATCACCTCCGTCCGCTTCCGGCCCCAAACTCGCCCTTTGGAATACGACCGGGTCGCGTAGAGTCGAGGTGTGACGCGGTGGCGTTAGGTCGAACCTATCTGTTTTCCGCCCCTTTCGTCTGGCGGTGCCTCACGAGTTCGACCGTGACTTCCGTTTCCACACCCCGCTCATCGAACCGGACAGGCAGATCTCCCG
>JARLIR010000075.1 GCA_031291635.1 Rhizomicrobium sp.
TTATTCGATTATCGAGCTGACGACGCCGGCGCCAACGGTACGGCCACCTTCACGGATTGCGAAGCGCAAACCTTCGTCCATGGCAATCGGGGTGATCAGTTTCACGGTCATGGCAACGTTGTCACCAGGCATGACCATCTCAATCCCGGCAGGAAGTTCGGCAACGCCCGTCACGTCCGTGGTGCGGAAGTAGAACTGCGGACGGTAGCCGTTGAAGAACGGCGTGTGGCGGCCCCCTTCTTCCTTGGTGAGAACGTAGGCCTCGGCCTTGAATTTGGTATGGGGCGTGATGCTGCCCGGCTTGGCAAGTACCTGGCCGCGCTCGATGTCTTCACGCTTGACGCCGCGGAGCAGCGCGCCGATGTTGTCCCCGGCACGGCCTTCGTCCAACAGCTTGCGGAACATCTCGACACCAGTGACCGTGGTCTTGGCAGTGGCCTTGATGCCGACGATCTCGACCTCCTCGCCAACCTTGACGATGCCGCGCTCGACACGACCGGTGGCAACGGTGCCGCGACCGGAGATGGAGAACACGTCCTCGACCGGCATCAAAAACGGCTTGTCAATGGCCCGCTCCGGCTGGGGGATGTAGCTGTCAACGGCGTCCATCAGGGCCAGGATGGCCGGCTCGGCCAATTCGCCCTTCTCACCGTTCAGCGCCTGGAGAGCGGAACCTTTGATGATTGGAATGTCATCGCCGGGAAAGTCATAGCTGGACAGAAGTTCGCGGATCTCCAGCTCAACCAGCTCCAGGAGTTCGGCGTCGTCTACCATGTCGGCCTTGTTGAGGAACACAACAATGTAGGGTACGCCAACCTGACGGGCAAGCAGGATGTGCTCGCGGGTCTGGGGCATGGGACCGTCGGCGGCGGACACGACCAGGATAGCGCCGTCCATCTGCGCGGCTCCCGTGATCATGTTCTTGACGTAGTCGGCATGGCCCGGGCAGTCAACGTGGGCGTAGTGACGTTTGTCGGTCTCGTATTCAACGTGCGCCGTGGCAATCGTGATACCGCGCTCACGTTCTTCAGGCGCATTGTCGATCTGGTCGAACGCCTTGAATTCGGCCTGGCCCTTGCCGGCCAGTACCTTCGTGATGGCGGCGGTCAA
>JARLIR010000076.1 GCA_031291635.1 Rhizomicrobium sp.
CAGAGGAACAGTATGACAAGGAAACCAGCGATCCGGCCTAGCATGGCAACCTCCCCGCCGCCCGCCATTGTTGATCAAGCCGTTGGGCAAACAAGTGCAGCCCACAACACAAGGCTGTGAGCTGCATCTGATACGCGTTAGTCGCCTTCCTCCATCGGCTCGCCGGGGACAAACTCGATGATGTCGCCGGGCTGGCAGTCCAGTTCGCGGCAGAGGGCGTCGAGGGTGGAAAAGCGAATGGCGCGCGCTTTGTTGGTTTTGAGAATGGAAAGATTGGCAAGGGTGATGCCGACGCGATCCGCCAGTTCTGTCAGGCTAAGCTTGCGCTCCAGCATCACCCGATCGAGGTTGAGTTTGATGGCCATGGTCAGATCGTCAGATCGCTGTCGTTCTTGAGCGCCAGGCCTTGGCGGAACACTTCAGACAGCGCCAGCACCAACAGGCCGGTGAAGAAATACGAACTGCCGAGATTCGTGTTGTCGCCGAAACGGAACTCTTCGACACGGGGCAGCTGAACCGCCATCCCCGAAACCGTCACGGCAGTGTGGTGCCCCAGATAGTCGAGTATTTGATGAACGAACCAGCCTTCGGCCGCGGCGGAGACCAGCGAATAACCCAGCAGCGAAAAACCGATGATCTGCACCAGCCGGAAGGTGGGCCGGGTAAAGCTCTCGCCGCGCCCGACATTGCGGAACAGGCGCCGCAAAAGCTCGAACAGCAACATAAAGTACAGCACGCACAACAGCGCCACCGGCAGACCGGTATGCTTGATAATCTCGAACAGCCCCGCAGCGTCGTTGACCCGCATGGATAGGCCGCCATGGGCCAGCTGCGCCCCCAAGGTGGAGTTTTCCAGGAATATCGTTCCCGGCAGCCCCATCAATTCCACTTTGGCGGTGCCAAGATTGGCGTTGCCGGGCAGTTTGGGATCCACCGCCATCACCACCAGGATGGCGACCGCTGCGATACCGCACAGAACCGTAAAAACCGTAAAGCCCCAGCGCAGCACGCGCGGCAGCCAGCTCATTGTCGTTGTCATGTCAAAATCCCTCGGGGTTAAAGCTGTTTGGCGAAAGCGGTGAGCGCGCCTGCGATATCGAGCGCCTGCCCGACGCAAAGACGGATCGCCTGGAACCCGAGCGCCGTTTGCAGGCTGGCGCGCGCCCCGAAGAAGGGTCCCGCCGCAGCCTGTGTGGTGGCGGCGCTGGCATTGGCCCCGACGGAAATCGCAGCCGCAATGATGGCGCCTAAGGCGAGGTTTCGCAGGTCGGTCGTTTGCAGGTTCATCGGGTCACCTATATCGAAAGTCGATGCACTAACATCGATGATCAATATATATTTATCGATAAACAGCAATAGGAACATTTTCATTGTGACGTCTGCGGCGACTGCGATGTCCTTATTGTGAGTGGCATCGGGGCGCGGCGCAGTGCAAACAGCGCGATACGAAACAGCGATCAGGACCGGTCATGAAACAGCACCCCTTTGGCAAACTACCCGCAAACGTCAGCGAAATCGGCTTCGGCGCTTGGCAGATCGGCTCGGCTTGGGGCGATGTCAGTGAGGAAGACGGCAAGGCGGCGCTGAACGCGGCGCTGGATGCAGGCATGACCTTCATCGACACCGCCGATGTTTATGGCGATGGCCGCTCGGAGATGATCATCCGCGAAACGCTGAAGGCGCGCGGCGGCCAGCGCCCCTTCGTCGCCAGCAAAGCCGGACGGCGGCTTAATCCGCATACGGTGGAAGGCTATACCCGCAAAAACCTCGAGGCCTTCATCGACCGCTCTTTGCAAAACCTCGGCGTCGATTGCCTGGATCTCGTCCAACTGCATTGTCCGCCCACGGAGGCTTATTATAATCCTGTTTTGTTCCAAGCTGTGGATGAAATCCAAAAAGCGGGCAAGATCAAAGCCTATGGCGTCAGCGTTGAGAAAGTCGAAGAGGCGCTGAAGGCGATCGAGTTCCCCAATGTCGTCAGCGTGCAGATTATCTACAATCTGTTTCGCCAGCGCCCCGCCGATCTCTTTTTCCAGGAGGCCAAGAAGAAGAACATCGCCGTCATCGCCCGCGTGCCGCTGGCCAGTGGCCTGCTCTCCGGCAAGATCAGCAAAGACACCCAGTTTGCCGCCGATGATCACCGCGCCTTCAACCGTCACGGCGAAGCCTTCGATGTCGGAGAAACCTTTGCAGGCGTACCCTTAGAGGCTGGCTTTCAAGCAGTGGATGAGATTCGCAAATTGGTTCCCGCTGGCGCCAGCATGGCGCAATTTGCCTTGCGCTGGATCTTGATGAACGACGCCGTGACGGTGGTCATCCCCGGCGCCCGCAACGCGGCGCAAGCCAAAGCCAATGCCGAAGCCGCCGCCCTTGCCCCGCTGAGCGCTGATGTGATGGCAGCCGCGCAAGATGTTTACACCCGGCTGGTCAAACCGCACGTGCATCAGAAGTGGTGATAAGGCTTAGATAATCCCTCGCCCCCGCTTCGGGGCATGGCAATCGCCAGACAAAGAGGGCGCCCGCGCGCTGGGTGCCCTTTTGTCGTCAGCGTGCCGCGTAGGCGGTCGGCGCCGTCAGGCCCACATTGCGCAGGGCATCGGCAATGGCGGCGGAGCGGCAAGCCGCAAAATCCCGCGCCCGGTCGCCGGCCATCATGGGGCCAGTGCGCTCACCGCAGACCGCCCGCGAGGCCGCATCGATGCGGTTCACAAGCGCGGCGGAGCCTTGGGCGCTGGTGACATCAAGATCGCCATAGGACACCGTGGCGCTTCTCGGCTGATAGCCGCCCGAAGACA
>JARLIR010000077.1 GCA_031291635.1 Rhizomicrobium sp.
CCGCCGAGCCACAGAATCGCGGGGCCTCGGCCCGCGAGGCGGCGATAGGCAATCGTCTCGCCGTCCTTGCTTGCAAATGTGAGTGGATCTGCCATTGCAAAGTCCTGCAAAATTGCACCATGCGTCATCGCATAAGGCGCTACAACGTGCCAGGCGCCGCCGTTTTGTTAAAGTCGCGTCATTCTTTGGGAGGCCAACATGCGCATTCGCCTGTTCATCATAGTAGCCGCTTTGCTGATGGGGCTGACAGCCCCTGCCATGGCACAGCTAACGGCTCCGACCACCCATATTGAGGTCGCGCAGTTGCCGCCTGCAGGTGTTGCCAACTTCGACCCGGTGAAGGCGACAAACGCCTACCTGGCTCAAATCCCGGCCCAAAAGCGGGCCCGCACCGACGCCTATTTTGAAGGCGGTTATGTGCTGCAGCTGGTAGACCTCGTTTACGGTCTGGCCATCGCGGCGCTGCTGCTCTGGGGTGGGCTGTCGCGCCGCATGAGCGCCTACGCAGGCGCGGTATCAGGCCGCCGCTTCTGGCAAGCACCAATCTATGTGGCGCTCTATACGGTTTTGACCACCGTGCTCGCTCTGCCGCTGATCATCTATGAAGGGTTCTTCCGCGAGCATCAGTACGGTCTTTCCAATCAAAATTTCGGCCAGTGGGCCGGCGAATTCGCCATCAATTTTGGCGTTCAGCTCATCGCCTCAGTGGTCCTTCTGACCGTGCTGTACGCCGCCGCACGCGCTGCCAAGCGCAGCTGGTGGCTGTGGGGCGCCGGTATCACGGTGGTGTTCATGACGATTTTCATCATGATCGCGCCGGTCTATATCCTGCCGCTCACCAATCACTATACCAAGCTTCCCGACAGCGGCATGCGCAACGCCATTCTCTCCCTGGCGCGGGCCAATGCGATTCCCGCCCAGCATGTCTATGTCTTCGATGCCTCCAAACAGTCCAATCGTGTTTCGGCCAATGTTGCCGGTCTTTTTGGTACCACCCGCATCGCGCTCAACGACAATCTTCTCAACCGTTGCACGCCGACTGAGGTTCTCGCCGTACTCGGTCATGAGATGGGCCATTACGTGATGAATCACGTCACCAATTTTGTCATCTGGCTCGGCCTTTTGATCCTGGCGGGATTTTGGTTCGTCGACAAAACCTACTACGGCATCACCAAAGTTTTTGGCGGCAAGTGGACCGTGGGCGGTATTGATGACCCGGCAGGCCTGCCGCTGGTGATGGCGCTGATCTCGGTGTTTTTCTTTTTCGCCACCCCCCTGACCAACACCATGACGCGGTCGCAGGAAATCGAAGCCGACATCTTCGGCCTCAACGCGGTGCGACAGCCCGATGCCGCGGCCAAAGTGGATCTGATGTTGGGCGATTACCGCAAGCTCGACCCTTCGCGGCTCGAAGAAATCATCTTCTTCGATCATCCCTCCGGGCGGAACCGTATTTTGACGGCGATGCGCTGGAAGGCCGAGCATCTGAATGATCCCGACATCATGGCCGGCCCGATCTCGCCGCAGTAGAGGTCAGTAGTGCGTAGGGATTAGTGAGTAAAAAAAGCGGGCACCTCGCCCACTACTCACTACTCACTACTCACTCAGTTCCACGCCCAGCGGTGCCAAAAACGCCGCTGCGGCCGCCTTTTGCGCAGGGGTCCAGTCCGCGAGCAGGCTTTGTGCCAGATTGGCTTGGCTCTTCAGGATGACGCCATCATCCAAAATCTTCAAACCATTGGCCGTCAATGTGGCGCCGGTGGTGGTGATATCGACAATCGCTTCGGCCGTGCCTGCGGTCGGGGCGCCTTCGGTGGCACCCGCACTCGGCACGATGCGGTAATCGGAAATACCGGCGCTGGCGAAATGGCTGCGCGTCAGCTGGGTATATTTGGTGGCAATGCGCAGGCGCTTCTTGTGTCGCGCCGCATAGGCCGCACAGATATCATCGAGGTCAGCCATGGTGGAAACATCGATCCAGCTTGCTGGCACCGCCACCACGACATCGGCAAAACCAAAGCCCAACGTCTTCAACAGCGCCACGCGGGTTTCCAACTCCGGCGCCGCTTCACGGATCAGATCCTCGCCGGTAACGCCCAGATGCACATCGCCATTGGCCAGCGAGGCGGCAATCTCCGATGACGACAGCAGCATCACATCGATACCGGGATGGCCTTCCACCGCGGCGCGATAACCGCGCGCGCCAGCGATCTGCTTTAAAACAATGCCATCCTTGGCGAAGAAGGCATCGACTTGTTCTTTGAGGCGGCCCTTGGAGGGGATCGCGAGGGTGACCAGATCGCTCATGTAAGTCCCCGTGCCGCCAGCAGCCGTTCCGTACGAATAGCGCAGCCCACAGCGGTGGTGCCGCGCGGCGCGCCCAATGATTCCAGCAGCGTGTCGTAACGCCCGCCGCCCGCCACTTCGCCCGCGCGGGTCCAAAACTCGAACACGAAACCGGTGTAATATTCCAAATTGCGCCCGAAATGCGCGACAAAGCGGATGCGCTCGGGATCGATGTCCAGCGCTTTCAAAGCATGCAGCCGGTCTGCCATGGCGGCGAGCGGCTTCAACATTTTGGCAGCGACGGGTTTGGTCAGGCTACGGATTTGTTCCAGCGCCGCTTCGCACGGCCCACTCACTTTGAGGAAGGCCAGGATCAGATTGGCGACTTCCGGGTCCAGCCGCGGCGCCGCTTCATCACAAGCCTGCAGCGTCAGCCGCTCAATGATTTCTTCGCGCGTGCGTCCGCCCAGCGGCGCTTCGCCTTCCTGATCGATCAAGGCATCGATAGCTGGTTTCAGCTCCATCAGCTTCAAGCCATGCAAAGCATCGACCGCGCGCTGCGCCGAACTGGTTTCGCCTGCCACCATGCGTGCCAGCAGGGTCTCGAAATAGCCGGTGCGCCAGACATGGCGTTTCAGCCGCCCGCGCCACTGCGCCGGCACATCCAGGGCATCGACCAAAGTGTGAAACAACCCCAGATCGCCGACGATCATGGAAAACTCTTTGACCCCGCCCGCACGCACCGCTTCAGCGGCCAGGCCCATCATTTCGGCATCGCCAGCGCCGCGATCGGCTAGGCCCAGCAATTCCGCGCCCGCTTGCCAAAATTGCCCGGCACCGGGTTGATGGCGGAAAGCGAGCCCGTGATAACAAAGCCGTGCCGGATAAGCCGCGCCGCTGTCGACCTGGAATTTGCAAGTCGGAATGGTGAGGTCGGGGCGCAGGCACAATTCCTGCCCCGAAGGATCGGTCAGCTCAAAGGTCCGTCTGCGGATGTCTTCGCCGGAGCGGTCCACGAAGAGATGCGCCGGTTGCAGAATGGCGGGCTCATGGCGGGTATAGCCGCGGGCCCCCATAACGCCGAGCACCGCTTCGGCGACACCATCGAGCGCTGCGATCTCATCCGGTCCATAAGTGGGAAATGACGGCATCAGCCCTGCCCCAGCATGGTTTTGATTTTCGCCACCAGCTCGGCGCGCGTCACTGTTTCTTGCGCGGCGCGAGCGCCCACCCATTCGGCGCGGCTTTCGACCGATTTGGAGAGTTCGGCGCCTGCTTTCAGATCTTTGATGGTGACTTGGCCCGCGGCGCGTTCGTCGTCGCCTTCCATGATCACCAGCGCGGCGCCGCGCTTATCGGCATATTTCAGCTGATCGGGAATCTTCTTGGTGCCGACATAAGTCTCGGCATGAACGCCAGCGCTGCGCAATTCCTTGGCAATACGGAAACTGGAGACCGTGTCGCCCATCGAGAGCACAATCACCAAGGGCTTGACCTCGCCCACCAGCCCGCGCGAGGTCAGCGCCGCCAGCAGACGCGACACGCCTATGGAAATGCCGGTGGCCGGAACCTGTTGGCCGGTAAAACGCGCCACCAGATCGTCATAACGCCCGCCGCCCGCGACCGAACCGAACACCACGGTCTCGCCTTGCTCGTTCTGCACCGGGAAGGTCAGCTGTGCCTCAAACACTGGGCCAGTGTAGTAATCCAGGCCGCGAATGATCGAGGTGTCAGGCGCAATCTGTTCTGCGTCATAGCCGTTCTCACGGCACAAGCGGACAATCTCGCCCAGTTGTTCAATGGCGGCGAGGGCTTTGGCATTGTCGCCGACGATGTCGCGCAGCACCGTGCTGAAATCACCGCTGCCGATTTCGAGGAAGCGCAAGATCTTGCCAGCGGCCTCTTCCGAAAGGTTGGCGCCTTTGGTGAAGTCGCCGGATTCGTCTTTGCGGCCCTCGCCCAACAGCGCCTTGACGCCTCGCACGCCCAAGCGGTCCAACTTATCGATGGCGCGCATGACGATGCCGCGGCGTTCGCCTTCTTCGGCTGGCAACCCGACCGCATCCAGCACACCGTCGAGCAGCCCGCGGCTGTTGATCTTGACCACATACTCGCCGCGCTTCAGGCCCAAGGCCTCCAGCGCATCGCACACCATCATCAGCAGTTCGGCATCGGCGGCGGGTGATGGCGTGCCCACGGTGTCGGCGTCGAATTGGGTGAATTCACGGTAGCGGCCCGGACCGGGCTTCTCGTTGCGATAGACCAGCCCCGTCTGATAGCGGCGGAAGGGCTTGGGCAGATGCTGGAAATTCTCGGCGACATAGCGGGCCAAAGGCGCCGTCAGGTCATAACGCAGGCTCAGCCACTGCTCGTCATCGTCCTTGAGGGAGAAGACGCCCGCATTGGGCCGGTCCACATCAGGCAGGAATTTGCCCAGCGCGTCGGTGTATTCGAAGCTCGGGGTCTCCAGCGGCAGAAAGCCGTAACTCTCGTAAACGCCCCGGATAATCTCGATCAGGCGGCGCTCGGCCGCGATCTCCGCGCCGGAACGGTCGCGAAACCCGCGCGGCAACCGCGCTTTGGGGCGAGAAACTTTCTTATCCGACGCCATAATAAGCCTTTCCACAACGAACCGGGCTTGTAACGGCTGGCGCCGGATGCGGCAAGGAAAAGGCCGTCGCGGTGCAAAAGAGTAAAGCGTGACCGCCAAGAGAACAAATTAAGTACAAAGCACCTCTCGGTACTCTCCCCTATCCGTTTTGGTGCCTTTCTAAGCCATTGACTAGCCTGTTCGTTAACCACCGCCGCATACCCTCGCCAGCAGCAAAGGTCAGCGTAGCGATGGAAGTCGAAAATTGGGCGAGCGGACCGAGGGCCATTACATGGGACGAGACCCTGGCCTTTGAAGCGCCGCTTTTGAGCGAAGCTTATAAGACCTGGCGTGTTGCGGCTGAGGGCGCCATCCCCCCGCGCAGCCGCATTACGGCGCGCTTGGCCAAGGCTTTCGTCGGCAATCTGATGATCTTCGAGCGCCAGAGCCCGGGCGTCTACCTGATCCGCCTCATGGGCTCGCGCATCACCCATGTGCTGGGCGAGATGCAGGGCAAGCTGCTGAGTGAGACCCTGCCCGCCGTCGCCTCAGAACGTTGGACTATGGCGCTGAACAACGTCCTCGCCAGCCGCAAACCGCTTCGCGTCGTTACGGTGGTGAACATCAACGAGATGCAGTTTCTCGAAGCGGAAATTTTTCTTGCCCCGCTCTGCGATGATCAAGGCCAAGAGACCATGGTATTCGCTGTCGTGTTCTTTCGCTCAGGTGTCGCCAAATCGCGCTCTATCGACGACCTCGTAGTCAAGAATTAGAAAGCCGCCCTTATGCAAGCCAAAGCCCATCTGATCGGATTTCTTTGCGACACACCCATGCTTGGCTCTGGCTATTTCGGCATGCTGCAAGTCGGCTTCATGGCGGGCTGCCGCAAATGGGATTGCGCCTTGGTGGTCAAATCGTTCGATTTTCAAGACAAAGATATTCCAGAGCAGATTGCCACGATGATTGCGCGCACACCGCTCGACGGGGTGGTGCTGCCCGAACCGATCTGCGACATGCAAGAGGTGCTGGACGTTCTCTTCAAAGCAGGCTTACCGGTGGTCCGCATCACCCCGCATTCCGAATCGAGCCAGACACTCGACATCTGTATCGACAACAATCAAGCCGCTTATGACCTGACCAACTATCTCATCGGTCTTGGCCACAAACGTATCGGCTTCATCCGCGGCCCCTCGGATCACTATGACGTCACCGTGCGCTACGCGGGTTTCTGCAAAGCCATGGCCGAAGCGGGTTTGGCGGTGCGCGATGAATTCTGCCCTGAAGGCTCCTTCGATTATGCCTCGGGTCTGCTCTCCGCCGAAAAATTGCTGTCGCTGGCCGAGCGCCCCACGGCGATATTTGCCTGCAATGACGATATCGCCTCGGCGGTTCTGGCAATGGCCCATAGTATGGACCTGAAAATACCACAGGATGTGTCGCTCGCGGGCTTCGATGACGCCCCCATTGCGCGCACGGTGTGGCCGCCGCTGACCACTTGCCGCCAAAAGATGGAGCTCACCGGCTATATGGCGGTCGATTTTCTGATCGAACCGCCCTATTCCTCGGACGCCCGCCGCCGCCCGCAGCAGCACGAACTCGTCATCCGCAAATCAACCGGGCGGCCGAAGAGCTGACGCCTGGAAGCGCGGCCGCCTTGCGGTCGGCCAGCGCGTAAACCACGACCACCGCATAGCAGAGGGCTGGCACCAGCATCGCCAGCGTGATGGACGACACCGTCCAAATGCCGTGCATGACGGCAAGGCCTGCGACGCCACCAGCCCCACCCATATAGATCAAGGCCGTCCCCGATTTCGTCAGAGGTCCGAGGCCCCGGATCGCAACCGCCAAAATGGTCGGAAACAGGATGGACATGAAGAAGCTCGAGGCGACCATCGCGACCACCCCAAGCCGTCCCCCCGCCAGCGCAGCGGTCACGGCCAGAACAGCAGCGCCAGCGGCAAAGACCGCCATCAAACGGTCGGGATCGATCCAGCTCATCAACGCTGTGCCAATGAAGCGCCCGGCGCCGTAGATGATCAAAGACCAAAACAGATAATTCGCTGCCGCATTCGCCGCGATTCCCGGCAAGGCGTTTTCGACATAAGGCGCGGTCATGGTCCAGGTGCCGACTTGGGCTGCGACATAGCAAAACTGTGCCACCACTCCGAAGAGGAACAGCGGGCGCGATAACAGCGTGCGGTATTCCTGCCGGACGCCGGTGCCGCGTTCGATATGTTCAGTCGCTATCGGCGGGAATTTCGCCTTGTCGACCAGAAAGGCCAGCACCAGCGCGCCAGCCCCGATCACGATGTAAGGCGTCACCACGGCTTGTGCGAGTTGCCCAACCGGGAGCTTTAAATCCGAAAGAATGAGCCAGCGCCCGGCATAGACACCGACGAGAACGCCGACCGGGTAAAAGGCTTGGGCGAAATTCAGCCGCTGCGCCGCGTTCCTTTCAGAGCCGAGTTGCGCCACCAGGGGATTGGCCGAAACCTCGAGAAAGATCCAGCCGCAGGACATCACGGTGGCCGCCAGCAGGAAGAGCACAAAGACGTGCTGCTGCGCGGCGGGATAGAACAAAAAGGCGCCGACACAAAAACTGCCCAGCCCGAAAACCAGTCCAGCCTTGTAGCCGAATTTGCGCGCATAAAGCGCCGCCGGTATCGCGAATACGAAATAGACGATGCTGTAGACGCTTTGCGCTAGCACCAACTCGACACTGCCGAGCGCGAAGACTTTTGCGAAAGGCGGGATGAGCGTGTCGTAGAGCCGGTGGGTCAAACCCCACAGAGCGAACAAGCTCACCGTCAGAACGATTGCCAAAGGATACTTGCGTAGATTGTCCCCGGTCATACGGCCTCCCCCACCCGCGTTGCGCCAAACAACCACAGGATGTGCGAAACCCGTTAAGGATCGTTCAACGCTGACGTACAGACAGCTTTGTCGCACGCCATCTGGTCAATTGGGCTTGGCCTCAGGCTCGACTTCGACATGCACGACCCGGCTGTTGACGAGATAGCGCTTGGCCAGAGCCTGAATATCGTTCGGCGTCACGGCAGCAATTCCGGCTTTGAAGTTTTGCTCAGCCGCGAGCCGCGCCGGTTCGTCCATGCCATGGGCCACAATATAAACCCAGTGATTGTTGTCCTTCTGGCTATTGTCGAAATGCTCCAGAACCGGCTTTCGGGCGCGATCCAGTTCATCGGCGCTGACAGGGTTTGTTTGAAGATCGGCGATGATGGCGCCCAGGGCCGCTTCGAAGGCCCCATCCTGACCGGCTGGCACCGAGGCGTGAGCCTGAAAAACGCCAAAGCCCTTGAAGGCCATAGATTGCGATAACGAGGCGCCAGGATCATAGGCTTGGCCGAGTTTTTCACGAATCTGATCGAACATGCGTTTGTTCAGTATTTCCCGCAGCAAAAGCAGTCCATTCGACGTGGGTGTATCGCTCAAATAGTCGGGCACCGGCCAAACGAAAAGGCTTAAGCTTTGATCGGCCCGGCCCTTATGCGTGAAGGTTACGGTCTTGGCCGCAGCCGGAAAGCGCACCACGTCTGCGCCCTTCGCGATACGCGGTGACTTCGGCAATTTCGGCAGCACCGCGAAGGTGGCGTTTACCGCCGCAAGAGCACTCTTATCATCGATATCACCGACCAAAGTGATTTCGATCGGCGCGTTCTTCAAGGAGTCGGCAACCAAATTGCGAATGGCTTCGAAAGGCACCGCATTGGCTTCGTCGAGCGTCGGAAATACGAAGCGCTTGTCTTGCTCATGGGTCAGGGCCAGTACCTTGGGGGCCGCCGAGGCCATCGGACTGGAGGACATCGAAGCATAAACCGTTGGCAGCGAGGCTTTGATGCGCGCGTAGAAGTCGGGGCGCCAGGCGGCATCAGTGGTAAAAGCCATCAGATACTGCATTTCCAAAGCGAAATCCGCTTTGGTAACGGCGGCGGACAAATGCGCTGCTTGGTCCCCAAGATTGTAACTGATGTTGACGGTCTTGCCGGCAAGAGACTTACGCAATTCGTCAATGGTCAACTGCCCCAGCCCGCCATTCAAGACACCGCCCGACATCGCGAATATCGTCGCCAGGCTGACCGGCGCCTCCGTGTTGGCCGGAAGGCTCTCAAGCCCGCCCCCGAAGCGCACCTGGACCAGGATTTGATCGTCCTTGAAGTTGGTCTGCTTTACGTTGAGCTTTAGTCCGTTGGCATAAACATATTGCGTGAAGCCGAAGGGCTTATTCTCAACCTGCGAAACCGGCGCCTTGGCGGGGCCAAAATCGGTGTAAGGCCACGGCTTCTTGGCGGCGGAGACATAAGGCGTGACGGCTTGCGACATAGCCTCGGTCAGCCCGCTCTTAAGCCCATTCTGATCCAAGCTGGCGACGTCTTCGCCCTGATGAAACAGCTTCGGACCGTCGCCAGTGATGAGAACCTTAAGCCGGGCATTCAGCGCCTCAACAGTCAATTGCGGTTTGATGGCTTCGAAGAAGGCCTGATTTTGGGCAGGTGATGTGATGACTTCGTTTTCGTCCAGACAGGTGATCAATTCCCGCATAATGCCGTCGTTGTTGCGGGTGCGCTCACTTTTGACCGCATTTTGGTATCTGGCACTCTGATTGGTCAGAGCGATTTCCACCTCGTCGGCACTGAGGCCGTACTCCGTCAATCGTTTGAGGGCCAGCAACACTTGGGCATAGGCTTCCTTGTCCTTGCCGGGTTTGGGTGTCACGCCGAGACTGATGGTGTCGGCTGAACGGTAGAATTTCTGCCGCCTTAATCCTGCGCCGATGAAATTGCTGTCCGGTTGCTGCGCCAAGCGGTTGAGGCGCTGGTTGAAGGCGCCAACAATGATGTCATCCAGCATATCGCGCGTGTCGGAGGCGTGCGTTTCGGGTCCGCCGTCGTAAGGCTTGATCCAGGACAGGCTGATCTGGTCGGGGAGCGTTTTTTCGGAATAGGTGGTCGCTTCCAAGCCACTGGGCTTGCGACTGCCGAAATCAATCGGCTTGGCCGGAGCGCTGGCCTTCCAATCAGAGAACCGCGCCTTGATCTTGGCTTCCAGGGCGACGGGATCGATATCGCCCACCACCACCAAGGTCGCCAGCTCTGGCCTGTAAAAGGCGTGATAAAAATCGGCAAGACGCTGAGGCGGCGCGGATTTGATCACCTCGGGCAGACCGATGGCCAGGTAATGCGTGCCAAGCCTTTGGTCCGGGAATTCTGCTGCGAACAAATTGCGCGTTGTGTGCAGCATTGGCGAATCGCGCAAGCGCTCCTCACCCAAGACGACGGCGCGTTCACGCTCCACGGCTTCCGGCGCAAGCAACAGATTTCCCGCGATTTCGCGAAAGATCATCAGGGCAGTATCGACCGTCTCGTCGTCCGTCTTGGGCAGCGCGAAGGTGTATTCGGTTTTGTTGTAGGCGGTGAAGGCACCGGCATCAGGTCCGAGCTTCAGCCCGTGGCGCTGCATCAGCGGGATGAGCTCATCCATCGGAATATTCTTCGAGCCATTAAAGGCCATATGCTCGAGGAAATGCGCCAGGCCGCGCTGGTTATCGTCTTCCATCAGCGCACCGGCGCCAATGCGCAGATGAATAGCGGCCGTGCCTTGGGGCGTTGCGTTTTTGTAGATCACGTAGGCCATGCCATTCGGCAGCCTGCCAAAATGCACCGCTGGATCCGGAGTGATGTCGCTGTGTTCCGCAGCCCATTCTGTTTTGAGAAATGTGCCAACGGGGGCTTTGTCCGTGCGCGCAGCGCTCGGCGCGAACGCGACTGCCGCCAGAACGAGAGCCAGCCACGGTGTTCTGCCTCTGAGTGTCATAACCCCTCCCCGAATCTGCCTCTGCGGTCCGTATCTTTGACGGTCACGACACGCCCCACCTTCAGTTGCTTTTGGCGAAACCTACTACACAAAAGTGTGGGATCGCGATGCGACCAAGGCAGCGCCGCCGTGGATAGACGCTGAATACCGCCTTCATACCCTGTACTTGACATACTATGTTTCACACAGTATATACGACACAGGATGTGACGCATGGGTGACCAATCTGCCTTCGAGAATCTTCGCCTGGAGCTGCGGCGCGGCAGCTTGATCTTGGCTGTCTTGGGGGCGCTACAGCGCGAGCAATACGGCTACACCCTGCGCAAGACGCTGGAAGATTGCGGCCTGCCGGTCGATGAGGGCACGCTTTATCCACTGCTGCGGCGGCTGGAATCTCAAGGCCTGCTCGAAAGCCAGTGGCGCGAGGAAGACAAGCGCAAGAAGCGCTTCTATCGCGTCACGCCTGCCGGAAGCGAAATTTTTGCCCGCCTGGTTGCCGAATGGCAGGGGATCGGCGCGGCCATTCTTCACCTCAACCAACCACCTAGCGGGGACAGTCATGGATCTCGTTGAGCGTTATATCGCCGCCGTCAAATTCTGGCTGCCCACCGCCAGCAAAGACGACATCGCTGCCGAACTCGCCGAAGACATTCGCTGCGAAATCGAAGAAGCCGAGCGCCAAAAGGGCCGCAAGCTCAGCGAAGACGAAGTCTCGGACCTGCTGAAAGCGCGCGGCGCCCCGATGGTGGTGGCCAGCCGCTATCTGCCGCAACGCAGTCTGATCGGGCCGGAAATCATGCCGGTCTACCTCCTGGTCTTGAAGATCGTGGCCGCGATCAGTTTGCTGCCGCTGGTTATCTTCTGCATCACGGCATTGTTCACCGCCCCCGAGACTATAGCCTCGCATCTTTTCATAGCGCCGGCGGGCAGCCTGCTGACCTCCTTTGCGGTGGTGACGATCATCTTCGCTATCATCGAGCGCAAAGGCATCATCCCGGCCAAAAGCCAAAGCTGGAATCCCAAATCCCTCCCCTCTGTGCGCCCCTCGGGCCGCATCAAGCGTTCGGAATCGGTCGGCGACATCACCGGCTGCTTGGTGCTGCTATGGCTGTTCTTTGCCGGCTATCTCTCCCGCAGCGAATATTGGGGCTATGGCGGCCACATCGTCCTGAGCCCGGAATGGGTGCCTTTCTGGCAGGCGATGCTGGCGCTGGCGCTGGTCGAGACCGCGCTCTCTGCCATCAATCTCTTTCAACCGGTCTGGACCGCGCCCAAAATTTTCCTCCGCATGATGATCGATTTGGGCAAGGCCGCCGCTTTCTATTGGCTGCTCCAATCCCATCCGCTGCGCAGCCTTGAGGTTCCCGCCAATGCCTCGGCGATCGATGCCGCCAAGCTCGTCCAATATATTGACCGTCTGTCGTCCTATGCGGGTCTCTTGATGGGCTTGGTTGCCGTCATCGTGGTGGTGACCGCGCTTTGGCGCCTCTTCCGCGCTGCGCGGCAACACACAGTCGTGAAGACCCTCGCGGGGAAATGAGCCCCGCGGCGGCGCGGCTAGGCTATTCTCGGGCCAGAACACGGCGCTAAGCGCCAGCTCGGGAGTGACCTATGGCTACCTTCAACCGCCGCGGCTTATTGCAAACAGCCGGAGCCGCGCTTGCGGCGCCTTATCTCTGGCTTCCCGCACGGGCTGAAGACGCCGCTTGGGCGACCCAGACGGTCTCGCCCTTTGTCGAGGTCGAGACGGCCAACGGCCGCATCCGCGGCGGCCACAGCCGGGGCGCGCTCGCCTTCAAAGCGATTCCTTATGCGGGTCCGGTGTCGGGCAAGAACCGCTTCAAGGCGCCGCCGAAAGTCACGCCCTGGGCGGGTGTGCGCGACGCCACGATGCTGGGCTCGCCCGCCTTGCAGAGTCCCGGCACCACTTATGGCGAGCACGAACCCGCTTACAGTGAAGATTGCCTGCTGCTCAATGTCTGGACTCCGGCCACCGACGGCGCCAAGCGGCCGGTCATGTTCTATTGCCATGGCGGCGGCTTCACCATGGGCTCGGGCGGTCAGAAGACCCAGGATGGCGCCAAGCTTGCCACCACTTATGATGTCGTGGTGGTGGCGCTCAACCACCGCCTCGGCCTCTTCGGTTATCTTTATCTCGGCGAGCTAGCGGGCGCGGACTACGCCGCCTCAGGCAACCAAAGCCATCTCGATGTCGTCGCCGCCCTCGCCTGGGTGAAGGAAAACATCGCAGCTTTCGGCGGCGATCCCAGCAATGTCATGCTGTTCGGCGAATCCGGCGGCGGCGCCAAAACCAGCGCCCTGCTCGCCATGCCTGCCGCCCAAGGCTTGTTCCACAAGGCCGCCATTCAAAGCGGCGCCATGTTGCGCGGCATCACCAAAGAAGCCGCCACCGAAACCGCGCTGCGCGTCCTCGCTGGTCTCGGCTTAGGCGCCAAGGACGTCCATAAGCTCGCCGGTGTACCCGCCGAAAAGCTCCTCGCTATCCAGCTCGCAGGCGCCAAAGGCCCGCTGGCCCAGCCCGCCGCTGCTTGGCTGTCGCGCCATCCCGCGCCCACGGGTCCCGAGCCTTGGGGCGGTGGTCAGCCCGGCAATTGGGGGCCCGTGGTCGATGGCAGCGTCCTGCCCGCCGGTCCCTTTTCTCCGGCAGCGCCCGCCACGGCGGCGTCTGTTCCGCTGTTGATCGGCAATTGCCGCGACGAAGCCGTCTTCTTCGAGCGCGAACATCCCGCCTTCTTCCATTCCGACGAAGCCACTCTGACCGCCTTGACGCACAAAAACCTGGGCCCTGATGCCGATCGCGTCCTGGCGCTGTATCGCCAGACTCGGCCGAACCAAACCCCGGTCGAGCGCGCCATTGCCATCATGACGGCGACGGGCTTTGGCAACGACACCATCACCTTGGCCGACCGCAAAGCGGCCCAGCCGGCGCCGGTTTATCGCTATCGCTACGATTATCAGTCCAACACACCGATTCCCGGCACCGATTGGACCTATCGCGCCGCCCATGCCAGCGACATCGCCATGGTGTTTTACAACTACGAATTCAAGGACATGCAGGGAACGGCCAAAGGCATCGCCGAAGCCTCCAAAGCGATGAGCGGTTACTTCGCCAGCTTCGCCCGCAACGCGGTCCCCAGTGCCGCGGGTCAGCCCGCTTGGCCGCGTTACGACGCCGAAAAGCGCGCCACCATGCTGATCAACAGCCAAAGCCAAGTGGTAAACGACCCCGACAGCCAAGAGCGCCAGCTCTGGCAGGCGCTGAACAAGGCATAAACGGATCTTCTAACCTCCCCCTTGTGGGGAGGTTAATAGGGAGCCAATCCCGCCCAAAACGGCCCTTTCGGCAGACGCCTTGGTTTTGTCACGGTTTTAAGGCACATAGCGCGCCATGGCCGTTGGCGTTCGCACGCCTGCTGGTTTTCACAACAAACCAGCATCGCGTTTTGCGGGTCATTTGCTACGGGTATCCCTTTGCCTTTTTCCACACTCCCCTCCGCCTTCGCCCGCGCTCTCGCTGAACGCGGTTACACCACACCGACGCCGGTGCAAGCCGCTGTCCTCGCCCCCGAAACCGATGAGCGTGATCTTCTGGTCTCTGCTCAGACCGGTTCGGGCAAGACCGTCGCTTATGGCCTCGCCATGGCAGCGACCTTGCTGGAGGATGGCGCCCTGCCGCGCGCTGACGGTCCCTTGGCGCTGATCATCGCCCCGACCCGCGAGCTGGCCTTGCAGGTCGAGACCGAGCTGAATTGGCTGTACGCCGAAGCCGGAGCCCGCGTCGTCGCTTGCGTCGGCGGCATGGACCCGATCCGCGAACGCCGCCAGCTCGAACGCGGCGTGCACATCGTTGTCGGCACCCCGGGGCGCTTGCGCGATCACATGGAACGCCGCGCCCTGCGCCTCGACGCCTTGAAAGTCGTGGTGCTCGACGAAGCCGATGAGATGCTCGATCTCGGCTTTCGCGAAGACATCGAATTCCTCTTGCAAGGTACGCCCGAAGCCCGCCGCACCTTCCTTTTCTCTGCCACCCTGCCCAAGGCGATCATCAACCTCGCCCGCAATTATCAGCAGGATGCGCTGCGCATCGAACTCGCCGCCACGCCAGGCGGTCATGCCGACATCGAATACCGCGCCATCCGCGTCGCCCATGCTAAGGCCGACCGCGCGGTGACCAATCTGCTCCGCCTCATCGATCCCACTTGCGCCTTGGTCTTCTGCGCCACCCGCATGGGTGTGCAGCGCATGTATGAAACCTTGGCGGGCCGCGGCTTTGATGTCGTGGCGCTGTCGGGCGAAATGAATCAGGCCGAGCGCAACCGCGCTTTGTCGAGCCTGCGCGAAGGCCGGGCGCGGGTTTGCGTCGCCACCGATGTCGCCGCCCGCGGGCTCGACGTTCCTGACCTCTCGCTGGTGATCCACGCCGAGCTGCCCAACGATGCCGAAATCTTGCAGCATCGCAGTGGCCGCACCGGCCGCGCTGGTAAAAAGGGCATCTCCATTCTGCTGGTGCCGCCGTCGCGCCGCCGCAGCGCCGAAGAGATGCTGAACAAGGCCAAGGTGCAATACACCTGGACCGATCCGCCGACACCGCATGAAATCTACACCCAGGATCGCGAGCGCCTGCTGACCTCGCCGCTGTTCAACGAAGCCGGCAACAACGAAGACACCGCCATCGCTGAAGTGCTGGCTGAGCGTCTGACGCCGCTGCAGCTCGCCATGGCGCTTTCACGGCTCTATCGCAGCCAATTGCCGACGCCGGAAAATCTCGACGAATATGTCGAAGATCCCCGCTCCCGCCGGGCCAAAGACGCCGATCGTGATACCGCCCCGCGCGCCCCCAGCCGTGGCAAATTTGGCGGCGAAAAATCCGACCGCGGCGGTTACGAGCCGCGCGCCGAACGGGCGCCGTCGGACAAGCCCGCTTGGGAACCGCGGGAACGCAAAGAGCGCCCCGCCTACGACAAGAAAGAACGTGGTCCCCGTCCCGAACGCGGTCCCCGCCCGGAAGCTGGCCATTCCCTTGATGCCGGTGCGGTGTGGTTCCGTATCAGTGTCGGTCGCGAGCGCAATGCCGATCCCAAGTGGCTGCTGCCGGAAATTTGCCGTCAAGGCGAAGTGACGAAGAAAGAAATCGGCGAAATCCGCGTCTTCGACACCGAGACTCGCTTCCAGCTCGACGCCAGTGTGGCCGAAGACTTCGCCGCCAAGGTCGCCTTGCGCACCAAGGGTGGTGTTGCCATCTATCCGGCTTTCGGTGGTGAACCGGGCGACAGCCCGATGCCGGAAGAGCCGCGCAACGAGGCGCCCGAAGCCACCCACGACCGTCCCCGTTCCGACCGTCCGCACACAGAGCGCCCGCAGACCAGTGGCTGGCGCGCCGATGCCCCGCGTCCCCCGCGTGCGGAAAAGAGCGAATACAAGCCCCGCGAGACCAGCGAACGCGCTCCCACCGAGCGCAAAGGCTATGTCGCCCGCGCCGAGCCCACCGAGCGCAATGGTTACGTCCCGCGCAAACCGGGCAGCAGCAAGCCCACCGGCGGCCAGCCTTATAAGGGCAAGAAAGACTTCATTCCGAAGGCCAAAGGCGGCTACGAAGCCAAGCCCGCCTATCACAACGATCCGTCCAAACGCGTTCCCAAATCCTACGCGCCCAAAACCGATGCGGCACCTGCCGCCGCGAGCGGCACACCCAGCGGCGCCTTCACGCCCGCTGATCCCGACCGCAAAGCCAAGCGCAAAGAGCGCAAAAAAGAAAAGCGCAAACTGTCGGCGCTGAAGAGCTAAGTAGACCAAAACAAGCAATGCCCTCCCTGTTGGGGGGGCTATCGCTTTTGGGTTTTGCACCCCAATTTGTCATGGCCCGTTACAACGGGCCATCCAGCTTTAGCGGCACGGCTGCTTTAGAAAATGCTCGATTTAAGGCTCTTACAGCAGAGCAACACGACCTGGATGGCCCGTTACAACGGGCCATGACAAAGTGGGTTTAGGCCAAAAGCGATCGCCCTGCACCGCAGGGGAGGCCTGTTGTAACAGGCCGTCACACAGCCAAATCGGTGCTCCCACAGCGCCCCGCATCCATTCAAAGGTTGTTAATGGGCCGCGTTGCGTCCATTGCTGTTGCGTTCAGGGGATTCGGACGCCCTACAAACATATTGCGTGCATCACGATCACCGCAGTCACGGGCCTTTCGGCTCGAGGCTTCGGTATGGGTCATCGGAGTTACGAACTGCCGATACCGGACCGCAGCGTTTTGTCTGGGGCACGTCCACAACCGGGAAACGCCCATGCGCCAATTGCTCTATGTCAGCGATACGAAATTTGGCTTTCCACTAGAGGCGCTGGAAGAAATTCTCGCCGTCTCCCGCCGCAAAAATGGCGCCGCCGAAATAACCGGCTTGTTGCTCAATCTGGATGGCAGTTTCTTGCAGGTTCTGGAAGGCAGCCATGAGGCGGTGGGAGAAATCTATGCCGCTATCCGCACGGATCGGCGCCATTGGAACGTGACTGTCTTGCTCGACCACGAGGCGCCGCGCGTCTTTGGGGAATGGAGCATGGGATTTGAACGTCTACGTCCCCATCAGGCCGAAACGGCGGAAATTTTCGAGATCACCAGCGAAGCGATTGCGGGGCGCATCAAACCGGGAGCACCCCAAGCCTTGATGACGCTGCTCAGAACGTTTTATCACGTTCAAAGCCGCGGGGATGAGATCTGATTGCGCGCCCAGCGTCTCATCCGCTGTCGCACATCACCCTTTGCAGCCCGCCTCCTTGGCGGCGCGCTCGACGAATTCCACTGGGTCTTTGGCCCCGGCCGGAAGTTCGAGTTTGACACCGGGCAGCGTCGTTTGCGCGTGGCGAAAACCCGTCAGGGCGGCGCTGTAGTGCGCACAACCGCGCTGCGGGATTCCGCGCAGCATCGCGATATTGCCCAAGACGAAATGAATGTTTGCGGCCAAATAGCGTTGGTCGGTTTCGACGGCGAGATCCAAGGCCCGTTTGAGAGCGTCCTCGGCACGGTTCAAATCTTCGGGGCTCGGCTCCAGCGGCGCGTTGGGATCGCGCACCAGCGCGGGATTGTCTGTCATCCCACCGCCCAGCGCGATCAGTCCGTATTCGCGATAGGCCCGAGCCAGCCCCACCTTGTCGCCGCGCTGCTCGAACAGGGTGATGGCTTGCTCGGTCAGGCGGCGCGCCTGCATCAAGTAGCCCGCACCGCTCATCAGCAGCTCCGCCTGAGAAAGCTTGACCTCCGGATCGCCGGTCGGAGGGATGCCGACAGCTTCGCAGCCCGCCAACAGCATCGCGCATACCAACACAGTCGAAGACGCCAGAGCGCGTGCGGCGCCCCGTTTGGCTATCGCGAACATCTGCCCCCCCAGGCTTGATGGGGCCCGCCGATACGAGCCGGACAACGCCCTAGCATGAACCTTACGACGCGCCCTTGAAACCCGCCTGAGCACTTCCCACATGACTGTTGCTCTTTGACTTCGCTGGATCTTGCACAGATTTGAAGACTGCGCCGCAATCGCACCTAAACCCGGCGCATCTGACGAAAATCGTTTGGGTTCAAGGCGATACCGCCAAAATGGCCTATTCGAATGTCAGTTTGGACGCTGCCCCCCCCCACTCTTCCCAAAACAACGATTTTGCGTTGGGCCGGTCTCGCCAGAGGTGGCTCCAGGCCCGCTTCGGGAGAGCCGCTCGTAAGGCGATTATCCTGCTACTGCAGGAACTTACATTCTACAACGCCGAATTGTTTTTATCGGAATCATGGCCACCCCCACGATCTCGTCGAGCTGGATGGGGCATTCAATGCCCTTCGCTTTGGGAGAATGGTCGGCGCCGCTGGGTGCCGTTAAAATGGTACAGGCGCCCCGGCTTGAACGGGGGACCTCCGGATCCACAATCCGGCGCTCTAACCAACTGAGCTACGCCTGCACATTTCTAGGCGCCTGGTAAAAGGCGCGTCGCGCGGCTTGTCGCGCGGGGGCCGGAAACTAGATTTCGCCGCCGCCAAATGCAAGCCGTTGGAGGCGCTCGTCTTCCGCTTTTCCACTTCCCTTGCCCGCCTGCGGCACCAAAACCCCTGATCTCGCGGCAAGCTTGTCGCAAATCGGGTCTCACGGAGGGGTGGCGCCGTCCGGCAGCCTCGATATGATGGCTCCAGGGGCAATCACGGTGAAGTGGGGATTTGGCATCATGAACAGGACTTTGCGCAATGTTCTGATCGCCATAGGCGGGCTGTCGGCGGTGCTGGGACTGACTCTCGCCCTGCCCTATCTGGTGCCGGTAGAGGCCTATCGCGGCCGCATCGAAACCGCTGCTGCCACCGCCACTGGCCGCTCCCTTAAGATCGAAGGGCCGGTGCGGCTGACCATCTTCCCCCATCTCGGGCTTAAGGCGCAGCAAGTCACCCTCGCCAATGTGCCAGGCGGCCGGGCTTCGGTGATGCTGGCGGTCGGCGACATCAACCTGTCGCTGCAACTGCTGCCGCTGTTCGAAGGCAGGCTTGCCCTCGATAAGATCACCCTCAACCAACCCACCATCGCGCTCGAGGTTGATCCGGACGGCAATCCGAACTGGAAGTTCGGCAAGGACAATGCCCACGGCAACAGCGCCAAGAAGGGCACGCTCACCCTGCCCTCCGGCACCGCCTTCAACGGCATCGAGGTCAGCGATGGCCGCGTCACCTATGACAACGCTAAGACTCACACCCACCGCGCCGTCGAGCATGTGAATTTGAAGGTGGACATCACCACCATCGACCGCCCGGTGCGGCTGGTCGGCGATCTGACGCTGGCGGAGCGCAAGATCGCTTTCGAAGGCCAGCTTGCCACCCTGAAGACCTTCCTCGGCTCCGGCACCACCCGCTTTGGCCTCGCCGTCTCCTCCGACCTGATGAAGGCTGATTTCAATGGCCAGATGCTGGCGGACGGCAGCACCGATGGCCGCTTCCAGCTCACCAGCCCGAGCCTGCGCGAGCTTTCCGGTTGGCTGGGGCAGCCGCTGCCATCAGGCGGGCTCGGCCCGCTGGCGCTCTCCAGCCGCATCGTCAACAAGGACAAGGTCACGCGCTTCGAGAGCCTGAAAGTCAGCCTCGACCAGCAGAACATGAGCGGCAGCCTCACCATCGATGGCAGCCAGAAGCTCCCCCGGTTGGACGGTACGCTGACCGCCGACCGCTTGGACTTCAACCCTTATCTCCATGGCGGCGTCCGTCAGGACACGGGGCCCAAGGAACCGGGCTGGAGCCGCGACAAGATCAGCTTCGCCCTGCTCAAGACCTTCAACGGCAAGCTCGCCTTCGCCACTGGCTCTCTGACCGCGCAAAGCCTGCATCTGGGTCGGACCAGCATTCGTCTCGACGTCGAAGATGGCGTGCTGCATGCGGGCCTCGACCAGATCAGCCTCTATGGCGGCAGCGGTGAGGCCGAGGCCACGGTCGATGCGCGCGGCGCCGTACCGCTCTTCAGCGACCGTCTCAGCCTGCGTGGGGTGGCGCTCAGACCCTTCCTCAAGGACATCATGCATCTGGACACGATCGAAGGTAGCGCCGCCGTGAGCCTCGACATCCGCTTTGCTGGCGATAATCCCGACGCCATCATGCACAGCCTTTATGGCCAAGGCAGTTTGCTGGCGTCCAGCGGGCGCTTTCGTGGCGTCGATCTCGGCCAAGTCGCCAAAACGGTGCAGGTGCTGATCGGCGGCGAGGCCACCGGCACCGTGGCAAGCACGGAGTTTCAATCCATGGGCGCCCATTTCACCCTGGCCCAGGGCGTTCTCGCCACCAACGACTTCCAGCTCACCGGGAAGGTGCTCCAGATGAGTGGTCAAGGCGGCATCGACATCGGCAATCGTAGCATCGATTTCCGGGTGCGGCCCGGTGCGGCGGTGGCTGGCATCAGCTTCGGCGTGCCTTTCCGCATCCGCGGCAGCTGGGACAAGCTGCATTACAGCGCCGATGTGGCGGCGATGATCGGCGGCGCCGTGACCAGCATCCAGAACGGTGCGGCTGCCCTCTCCGGCATGTTCCATAGCGACGGCCCCAAAAAGGGCGAAAAGCAGGGCGAGAAGAAGTCGATGGGCGATACGCTCAAGAACATGTTCGGCATCCATTGAGGCTTTCATGAAGACGTGGACCGTGACGGCGATAGGCATCGCCGTTTTTCTCGGGCTGGCCGTATTCTTCGGTTATCTCTTCATGAGCCGGAGCAAGCCGGTGCTGACGGTCGCCACCTGGCCGGAAAGCTATGGCCACGCGCAGGCTACGGCTCAGCTTGTCCCTTTCGGAAACGCCAGCGGCACCAATGTTCTGATCGCAGTCTATGACGGCGGCACTAGCGACTTGGCGCACCAGGTAGCCAGCCATCAGTTCCATTGGGATGTGATGGACATGGAGCTGCCGGATGCGGTCTCCGCCTGTGCCCAAGGCCTGCTCGAGCCCGTCGATGCCTCTGCCTTGCCTGCCGGCACCGGCGGCAAGTCCGCCGCAGAGGATTTCGTTCCGGGCGCCATTGGCCCTTGCTGGGTCGCCAGCGTGATCTATTCCCAAGTGATCGCGGTGGCTCCGGCAAGCTTCGGCGACCACCAACCGGCCACGACAGCGGACTTCTTCGACCTCAAAGCCTTCCCTGGCAAGCGCGCCCTCAGCGCTGCTTCAGCCAAGTACAATCTGGAACTGGCGCTGCTGGCGGACGGCGTGGCAGCGAAAGATGTCTATGCCCAGCTCTCAACCAGCCAAGGCATCAGTCGGGCCCTCAACAAGCTGAGCACCATCCGCAGCGAGATCGTCTGGCATCAAGGCGCCGCCGAGGCTGCCAAAATGCTGAGCGATGGCCGCGCCGTGATGGCGTTGTTGCCCAACTGGGCCGTATTCGACGCCGATAACGATCCGACTGCGCGCTTCAAACTCGGCCTCATCTGGGATCGTCAGCTCTACGAAATGGAAGCCTTCGGCATTCCCAAAGGCAATCCCAACGCGGCCAAAGCCTCCGATTTCGTGCGCTTTGCGACGCGCTCGGAAAACCTCGGCCACATGGCGAGCTGGATTGCCTATGGCCCGGCGCGCAAAAGCGGACTTGCCTATGTCGGCAACAATCCCGATCTGCGTGTGGCGATGGCGCCCTATCTGCCGACCGCCCATTTCGACACGGCCTTTGCCGTGGACGATACCTGGTGGCGCTTGCACGGCGCCGACATCGCCGTGCTCTGGCGCGCCTTTACAGATAAGCCCTAGCCGTTGCTAACGGACCCGGTGGACTTTGAAAATCACCAAATCATGCCCATCGAGGCTGAGATTGTAGCTACCGATTGCGCCGCGTGAGATCGTCACCGCATCACCGCTTTTGTGGAAGCGTGCCTTGGTCGTGTCGGCATCGATCTGCCGCCACACTTGGCCGTTATCGAGAGTCACTGTGAAGCGGTTGAGTGGCGAAAACACGACCTGCGCAACCGTGCCTTTGATCTCATCGACTTCCGCCGGTGCCCCACGTTCCGGCTCCGGCTTGCGCATGGTATCGGCCCCGAACTCAGCCACTTTCGCGGCCACAGGGGACGGTGCTGCGGGCGGCAGAGCGACTGGCGGCGGAGGCGCGGCGGGCGTCACCGCGGATGGCTGCGCTGCAACCACAGCCGGCGCCGCTGGTTGCGCCACAGCGGCCTGTTTCAAACCCGCGGCGATACCGTCATAACAGGTGAGTCTCGCGCCATCGTCTTTGAGGGACGCGCACCGCACCACAGCGACCGGAAGATCCTGAGCGAGGGCCGGCACCGCACTGAGACCGAATGCGGCCAGCAGCAGTAGTTTGGATTTCATCGGATAAATCACCCCTTATTTGATCCGTTTGACTTTGTAGCTGCCAAACGTGCCTTCGACCGACAGGCTGTAGCTGTCCAGAAATCCCCGTTTTATCCGTACCGCTGCACCCTCTCGAAAGTGTGCCACTTCGGTATCGGAATCGAGCTGTCGCCACACTTGACCATTGTCCAGGCTCACCGTGAAGTGCTGAATGGCGTTGATTGCGACCCGCGCGGCGTGCGCGGAAACAAATTCAGGCTCCTGCGAAACCGCTTCCGGGCGCTTGAGGGCCTCGCCGCCGAAATCGGAGGGGGCAGCTTCCAGCTTTGCCAGCGCAGCATCAAAACAGGCTAGCCGTGTCCGCTCATCGCGCTCGGCCCGGCAGGCCTTGATCTCAGCCGGAACCCGCTCCGTGGCCACGGCGGGCATCACAAAAAGAAATCCCGCAAAAACTGCGCCGGCGCGTACCATTGAGTTCTTCCCTCACTACCGGACCAAACCTATCGCCGAGGCGACTGGACAGCAATTGGCGCCACGCCAATCCGGCGGTGCCCCCTTGACCATCCCGCCAAAGTTGCCGCGCTCATCAAAAATCCGTGCTAAATTCAGCCTACCAACAAAGAATGCTTCCCCACTGCCTCCCTATCGCTGCAAATGTGGTTGAAAATGCGTCCAATTGCACGCCACGTCCGCAGCGGAGATCGTCATGGCCAGTAGGTCCAATAATGGCAACGGCAGGGACAATCACGACGGTCCGAACCCGTTCGATGGCAACCAGCGCACACTGGCGCAAACGCCGCTTGATGATCCGCGCCTGCTCAGCGGGCCTTTCTGGGGTGAGCTGCGCGTCTTTCTCGCCGTCGCGAAGGCCAAGTCGTTCAACCGCGCCGCCAAGCAACTAGGCATGTCTCAGCCGACCGTCAGCCGTCAGGTCCGCCGCCTGCAAGACGTCATGGGCTCGCAGCTCGTTGTCTGCTCGGCCAACGACATCGCCCTGACCGACAAAGGCCGGGATCTAGCGCAAGCTCTCATCGCGCTAGACGAAAAGCTGTTCGAGATCGCGCACGAACTGCGTGCGGAAACCAGAGACGCCGAGGGCTTGGTACGTGTCAGCGTGACGGAAGCACTCGCAGGGCTCTTCCTCGCCCCCAAACTTGCCGCCTTCAGCGAGCACTATCCCAAAATCCAGCTCCACATTCGCAACCCCGCCAATTTGACGGCCTTCCGCGAAAACCAGACCGATATCATGCTGAGTTTCCTGCCGGGCAGCGGCAGCGTACAGTCGCGTCAATGCGGCTATGTTCATCTCATCCCGCAAGCGAGCAGAGATTATATCGAGCGCTTCGGCATGCCGACGCGGACCAACCTGGAAACCCATTTCTTTCTCGACACCGAATATTATTCGGCCAAAACCGGGGTATGGGATGCTTGGCAGACGGCCGTCGGGCGCGGTGTGGTCTCCCATTATTGCGATAATTCTTTCGCCTACGCGTTGATGGCCAAGTCGGGACTCGGGATCGCGCTTCTAGGCTCCTACACCCTTGCTGATCCGGTCTCTATTCCGCTCGACATCGACGTGCATATCGCTCTGCCCATCTACATCCTCGCCATGACGGAACGGCTCCAATCCAAGCCGATCAGGCTCGTTTACGACTGGTTGAGCGAAGTCTTCAGCCCCGACATTCCGTGGTTCGCTAAGACTCTCAACCTCTCAACGCCTCCCAGCTTGATGGGCCCCACGCTCGACCGTGTCGCGGTGATCCCTGGAGCCAAACCCTAACGCCTGCCCGCAACCGCAAATCGGCCCGCTTATGGCCGTTGTCCCAATGGCAGTGCGCTGGTGGTGGATAGTCCCCTCAGCATTCTTTGGACCGGCTCATCGAAAAATTTCAGGCCGAGCCACGCTACGGCGATGACGACGCCCCCCTCGATGGCTCCAAATGCGAAGACGCGCCAACCGTCAAGGTGCAGGTGCTTAAGCATCTCATCGCCCACACGCAGCACGGGCCCTTGCAGAATATAGAGGGGGTACGAAATGGCGCCGACAAATGTGCAGAACGACGAGATTCTTGGGGCTACACTCAGAGCCGATCCAACAAACACGATGGCAGGAAAGAGGACGAGAACATAAAGCGCACTGACAACCATAAAGGCAGGCCAACTGGCAAAAAGCATGACAGCTAGCCCGGCCATTAGGCCGACGCTCGCCAAGGAGTTTCGCCGTACCTGGGGCCTATTGCGGTAAATCAAGACCCCGGCAAAGAACGGGAACATCACCCTGATAAAACCGAAGGCCCACCCATCTTGGAGATTTCCACCTCCAATCCCCTGGTTCACGGAGACGAGCCAGATCAATCCGATCGCACTTACGAGCGTTAAGAAAAGCAGTCGCCCATTCGTCAGATTTTTCGCGATTAGGCCATAAACCACGTTCACGAAGACCTCGAAGGTCAGAGACCAACTCGCCATATTGAACGGGTAGGCCGTTGCCCAACGCGGAATGACAAAAGACGGAAGCAGCAGCAGCCCCAGCGTGCCTGCTTCGAGACACTCAGCCATCGAGATGGTTTTCTTTGCAAAGACCGCCACAAAGGCGAAAGCTATGCCTGCCGCCGTCCCCAGCAAAATGAGCGGATAGAGTCGTATAACGCGAACTCTGAAAAAACCCGCGATGGACACCTCGCCCGTCCGCAGGCGCTGTTCGTAGGCGAAGGCCACGACAAATCCGCTGAGAACATAGAAAAAATCAACTGCCAGCCACGCGTAGGGGAGCAGCGCCAGAGAATGCTGCTGCACCAAGTGAAAAATTAACACGATAAGAGCGGCTATCCCGCGAAGCCCGTCCAAAACCGCAAATCTGTTGTGCTTCACCGGCCCCCCGCTCAAAACTTGCCAAAACGGAGACCGCACACAGGCGCTACGACACTGTCCGGATGACGGGAAAAATAATAATACATGTAAGATGCATTTTAAAGTCAGCACAAAATCCGGGCGGCAAAAAAGTGTACCACCCCGATTACGACGTTCTGGCCACAGGGGCGAAGCGCCGGACGCCATCGCAGAAGCTCGGCGCCCACGCTCCACAATCCTCGTCAATCACCCAAAGACGACGTTCTACCGCGCCACAGCCCCGCAGCGCTGGCTGTCCTGGAATGCCCGATAGTTCCCAAGCGCTCGCATACCGTGGCGGCAAGCAAAATTGATCGTGACAAAACCTACCGTCGCATCGGCAGTTCAGCCGATGCTCGGAATAGTACGTCATACCCGCGCTGTCGCGAGACGTTAGGGCTTCTGCTCGTATTTGGCGGCGGTCTCCCAGCGCCCCTCGGTGCGGAACAGCACCGCAACGTCAGTGTCGAGCGTAATGGCATCGACTGGAACGATGAGATCCCTGATCAGCTCGACATGCGGTTCGCCGTGATAATAGGCCGGTTCCTTGCCCGGCACTTCACGGAAACCGAGAAAGGCGCGCCACACACGGGCATATTCCGGAGAGGCGTGGGTGATGACCTTGGAGTAACCTTTACGGGCAATGTGCTCGAAAATGAATTCCGCGCACATCTTTAAATAACGCGGATGGCGATAGGCCTTACGGAAAGCGGAACGCTCAATCTTGGCAAAATCGCTGAACCAGCGCACGCGCAGTGCACCGACTGGCTCGTCATTGAGATAAGCAACCGCATGGGTCGCCTGCAGGTCATTGCCGTCATAGGCGTGATCGACCGCCAGCCCGGTCTCTTCCATGAAACAAATCGCGCGCACGGCATAGGCGTGCTGCAACTGTTCCATGGTGGTAACAATTTCGGCCCGGAAGGAATTATGCCCCTTGTTATCCATCGTGATTCTCCCCTTTGCATCGCAACTTCACTGCGCGTAAATTCGCGCTTAACGATTGATTTGCAGAGCCGGAGCTATTTTCAGTGCGTCTTCAAAATTGTTGTGCATCAAATGAAAAATGAAAATTCCTTGCCGCAATTGATCGCCGCATGGTCTGCCGAGGCAGTGAGTCGTTGGGGCGACGACTGGCCGAAAATCTCCGACCACATCACCAGCTGTTACCAGGCGCTGCCGTCTGCCGAACAGGCGCGACTCGCTGACGAGGCTTCTCAGACCATCCTCCATGGGGCGCTTGCCAGCGTGCCGGGCGCCCAGCGGCACTAAGCGATTCGCCGCCAGAAAAATGGCGCAACGCTTGCAGTTTTGCGCGCAATATACTGTTCTAGCGTCAAGACCCCGTAGCTCAGCAGGATAGAGCATCAGTTTCCTAAACTGAGGGCCGCGTGTTCGAGTCACGCCGGGGTCACCA
>JARLIR010000078.1 GCA_031291635.1 Rhizomicrobium sp.
ATCGATATAAGCGATCAGCTCGTTCAAGATGGTCTTGGTGCCAAGCAAGCTACCGGCGGTCACGGCCTCACTCCACGGCACGCCGTAAAGCCAAACCACGGGCGCGAACATCCAGCCAAAAATGCGCTGCAAGGTGATGGGAGCGCCAAGCACAGCCGGAGCATGGGCCAGGATCATATTGGCCATCGCCACCAGCGCCGTGATGACGATCAGCATGGCGATGATTTGCAGCCAGATTTTCAGCCCCACCTCGGTGCCATGCGAGACCGCATCCATGCTGGAGCGGTAGGTCATTTCGCTGTCGCTGGTGGTATCGGTAGCGGCCTCGCCCGGGATCATGATACGGGCAATGACGATGGCGCCAAACAGGCTCATCACCGAGGCGATCAAGATATGCCCCAGCGCGCCCGGCAGCACCGGCTTTAAGATGGTGGCGTAGAGCACGAAGACTGTGCCCGCCACCACCGACATGCCCACCGTGAACATGATGAAGAGCTCAGAACGGTTCAGCTTGGCGAGATATGGCCGGATCACGAGTAGCCCCTCGATATTGCCGAGGAACACGGTCGAGGCCCCGCCCAGGCCCACTGCCCCGCCAATGCCCAGCACCCGCCGCAGCACGATGGCGATGCCTTTGACCAAGATGGCCAGGATGCGCCAATGCCAGAACAACGCGGCCAGCGCCGAGATCACGATGATGATGGGCAGCACGCCAAAGGCAAAATTGATGTAGGCCCTGGGCTGGGTGATGGTAAACGGCGCGTCGCCCTGTCCGATATAGCCAAAAACAAATGAGGTTCCCGCCCTGGTGGCATCAGTCAGCGCCGTCACCAACCCGTTCAGGGCAAACAGCCCGTCCCGTGCCACTGGCACTTTGAGCAGCAAAAGGGCGAGAAAAACCTGCATGGCCAGCCCCGCCACCACCGTGCGCACCGGAAAGGCCCGCCGGTTCTCGGAAAACAACCACGCCACCAAAATGATGGTGCCAATCCCCAGCAGGGATTGCAGATGCAGCCCACCCGCCGCAACACTCACAGTCTCAAAGAATCGCGACACGCAAGCCCCCGTGCTTCGGCCGTTCCCATAACGGACCGCAATGTGACAGTAGAGCTTAACCCCTGAAAGGCTGCCATGTCCTGGATGGAATGCATTGCCGCAGGACTGGGCATCGCCAATGTCTGGCTGGTGGTCCGCCGCAGCGTCTGGAATTACCCGTTCGGGCTGGCGATGGTGATCCTCTACGGCTTCGTCTTCTACCAAGCCAAGCTCTATTCGGACACGATTCTACAAGGCTATTACGTCGTTGTGCAGCTCTATGGCTGGTGGGTGTGGACAAGGGACCGTGACGCGAGCGGCCACATCCAGCCGCAAGCGCTCAGCTTCGCTGGCCGGATCATCGCGGCAGGGCTGGCGCTGTTGGGGGCGGCTGGGACAGGTTGGTACTTTGCCACCTATACCAACGCCGCAGCCCCTTGGATGGATGCCTTCATCGCTGCCACCAGCGTCACCGCCCAGTATTTGCAGTCGGTGCGCAAGATCGAAAGCTGGCTGCTCTGGATCGCTGTCGATGTGGTGGCAATCGGCGTCTATTTCTGGAAAGGTCTCTACCCGACAACGGGTCTCTATGGGGTGTTTCTGCTCTTGTCGGTGGTGGGCTTCCTTTCTTGGCGGCGACAATTGCACAGTACAGGACGGACGGTATGAGCCGCGGCTTTCTGCTTGGAAAATTTCTGCCGCCCCATCGCGGGCATCTAATGCTGTGCGATTTTGCGCGCCATTATTGCGATGAGCTGACGATCCTCGTCGCCAGCAACCCGCACGAACCCATTGCCGGAGCGCTGCGCTATGAATGGATGCGCGAGCTGGTGCCGAACGCCCGCATCGTCCATTTCGACAAGGATGTTCCGCAGGAGCCCAAGGATCATCCCGATTTCTGGCGCATCTGGCGCGAGATTGTCGCCAGCGTGCATCCCGAGCCCATCGATTTTGTCTTTACGTCGGAAACCTATGGTGAGCGCCTGGCACTAGAGACCGGGGCCAAGCATGTGCCCTTCGATCCCGGCCGCCACGTCGCCGCCATTTCGGGCACCGCCATCAGAGACAATCCCTATCGCCATTGGGACTTCCTGCCTGCCCCCGTGCGCGCCTACTATGTCAAAACAGTGTGTCTCTTCGGTCCGGAAAGCACCGGCAAAAGCACTTTGGCCAGGAAGCTTGCGGCCCATTACGGCACCATCGCGGCGCCCGAATATGGCCGAACCTATTGCGAAGAATTCGGCACCTATTGCACCGCCGATGATCTTCGCGCCATCGTCAAAGGCCAGCGGGCCCTCGAATACGCCGCCAAGCGTCAAGCCAATCGCTTTCTGATTCTCGATACCGACCGGCTGATGACCGCGCTCTGGGCCGACATGCTCTTGGGCGTGCGCCCGCCCGACCTTGATGCCATCGAGGAGACAGCGGATTTTTACATTTTTCCCGACATCGATATTCCGTGGGCTGATGATGGCACACGGTATTTCCCCGGCGACGACGCCCGCAGGCGCTTTTATGCTGCCTGTCGCGATGAATTGGTCAAGCGCGGCTTGCCCTTTGCGTCCATCGGCGGCGAGCATGACAACCGCTTGAAAGCGGCTATCGCGGCCGTCGACAAGTTCTTCCCGGAGCATTTTGGGCCATGAGCAGACCCGTCGAAATCAAGGCTTTGGCCGGGGCGCGTGCCTTGCCGCCGCTGATCCTGGTGCTGTTTCATTTCTGCGAGGGTCATGGTTATCGCGGCATCGATCAGCCCGTCTGCCACGCCAATGCCTGGGATTACTTCTTCACCTGCGCCAAATGGTTCGATCTGCCGGTCAGCCGCGGCTATCTGTGGGTGGAGTTCTTTTTCGCCCTCTCCGGCTTCATCCTGGTGCATGTCTATGGCAGCCAGGTGCAAGCCTTCTGGAAAGGCAAAGCCTATTTCAGCTTCTTGCGGGCACGACTGGCGCGGCTTTATCCCGTCCACCTCGCCACGCTGTTGTCGATATTGCTGCTGATCATAATCCTCAATCAGCTCTCTTATGTCGGCGGCTATCTTTCGATTTATCATCAGCCATGGGCGCCGATAAACACCTGGCCGAGTTTTGTCGCCAGCCTCTTCCTGATCCAAGGCTGGAACATGTTTCCCTGGCTGACCTGGAACGGCGCCTCCTGGTTTGTCTCGGTCGAATTTCTGCTCTGCTTGCTGTTTCCGCTTTATCTGCTCTTGGCGCGCGGACGCTGGTGGATGGGCGCAGCGCTGATCGGCTTTGGCGTCTCCTGGCTGACTTTGCTGGCACTCAATTCGCATCATGGCCTCGACATCACCTATCATGACGGCATCTACCGCGGCATGGCGGGCTTTGCTGTCGGTGTCGGCCTTGCCGTGCTCTTTCGCGAAGCCAACAAGGCTGGTGCTGCAAAGCTGCCGAGTTGGCTCTTTCACGCCGCCCAACTTTTGGCGCTGGCCTATTGTGCTTGGGCCACCTATCGCACCGGCTGGTCGCACACCGTCAACGATCTGTGGTTTGTCACCTCGCTTTATCTGCTGATCTTCCTGCTCGCCTTTGACCGCGGCTTCCTCGCTGCGGTGTTTGCCTGCAAACCGCTGCGCGTTCTCGGTGAATGGTCCTATGGCATCTATATGGGCCAGACCTTTTGGCTGCAGGCGATCCGCTATTTCGAGCAGCGCTGGTATCCGCCCGCCGACACTATCGTCTTCGGCCAGCGCTTTGCCACCGTGATGTGGTGGGCCGAGCCCGCGCTTCTGGTCGTCGTCTGCATTGCTTGGGGCGCGGTTCTCGCCATCCTGATCGAACAACCTGCCAACCGCTGGCTACGCCGTAAACGTGCCTAAGGCTTTTGCGGCGGACGATTTTGTCGCGTTCAACTGCAGCGAATGACATCGCACTGACACGATAAAGTTGCAATTATCGCAGCAGTGATTTGGGCTGGGGGGTGTCATGTTTCGCTTGCTGCTAGGCGCCGTGTTGGCCGCGCTGTTGGCGCTTCCGGCTGCTGCAGAGGATATATTCCGACCAGCAACAGTGACGCCGGTGGGTACCCCACACAGCTGCAATGGCTTTTATCCCGCGGCGGCGCGCCTTGCCCATATCGAAGGCGTCACCACCCTTGCCTTCCATATCGACCCGAACGGTGCGGTCCGCCATGTCAGCATCAGCAAATCGAGCGGCAATGAAGATCTCGACGATGCGGCCGCGAGTTGTGTGCGCACTTGGCGCTATGCGCCGACGCTGAAAGACGGCAAACCCATCGAAGTGGCGTGGTCGGCGGACACCGAGTGGCGCGTTCGGGAAACGCCCGCGCCCGCGCTTATGCCCGTTTTGACCGAGCGCGACGATAGCTGCATGCATTATCCCTTTTGGGCGAGGCGCGATGGTGCTGAAGGCACCGCTTCGGTCGAATTCACAATCACCGCGGATGGCCATCCCAGCGAAATTTCCCTCGGCAAACCAAGCGGCAATGAGGATCTCGACAAAGCCGCTTTGGAATGCGTCAAGTCCATGCGCTTCCGCGTCCCCGACAGTGCTGCACATGCGGTCAGTGCAACGGCCACTTGGTCGATACTCGGGCACTCAAAGGCGTTGCAATGGCGTCTGAAAGGCTTTCTTGGCTCTGAGCAGATGGAAGCAATAACGGAGCTGGCAGCGGGCGTCGTTCAATGTTTGAAGGGCGTTGCGGGCCATAGCGAATTCGCCAGCGGCCTAAGCGGCACAACCGTGGTCTGGACCACCTATCATCGTGGGGAAATTGATGCGGCGTCTGTGCTTCGCACCAGCGGCAACGATGCGCTCGACCATTTCGCTGTGGAGTGCTTCAAATCAGCACCACCCGACGCAGACCGCGCGCACGCCTTGCGCCACGTCGGTAAGGCGATATTCCCGGTCAAATGGTCCCGCTATCTGCTGCCGTGACGCTGTGGTGCGCGCCTATAGATTTGCCGCGTTGAAACACTGCGTCACCCAATCGATGAACACCCGCACGCGCGGCGATAGCAGTCGCCCGCCGGCATAAAGTAGCGACACGGGCGTCGGTGACGGCGGGGTGTCTTCCAGCACCGGCAACAGCGTGCCGCGTGCGAAGGCCTCTTCTTTGGGATAGCGCGGCGACTGTACCAGCCCAAGCCCCAGGAGCACAGCGGCGCTATAACTCTCGGCGGAATCGACGGTGAGCGCGGAGGGCAGCATCACGGTCTTCTTCTCACCCCCAACCATGAATTCCAGAGGCAGTACGCCACCGCTGGCGGAGGAGCGAAAGCCGATCATGCAATGGCCTTCAAGCGCGTCCCAGCTCTGAGGCATGCCATAGCGGGCAATGTAAGCTGGCGAACAGCAAGTCACTTCCGGCAGCAGTGCCAAACGCCGGGCGACCAGGTCGCCATCCTTCACCTCGCCCGCCCGCAGCACGCAATCGATGCCTTCGCGCAAGGGATCGACGAAGCGGTCGGTCTCGCTGATGGTCAGTTCGATTTCGGGATATTCAGCGAAGAAGGCTGGCAGGCTCGGAAACAAAACCGCGCGCGCCAAACCGCCTTGGACATCGACCCGGACGGGGCCGCTGGGTTTGGCGCCCCGCAAGGAGCCCTCAGCATCTTCGATTTCTCCTAAGATCAACAGACAGCGGCGGTGATAAGCCTCGCCATCGGGCGTTGGGCGCACCACACGTGTGGTGCGCTCGATCAAGCGCACGCCCAGCCGGGCTTCCAACTGCTTGACCGCTTCCGTCACCTTGGAGGCTGGCAGGTGCAAATCGCGGGCAGCAGCGGAAAAGCTCGTCCGCTCTACCACCCGGGCAAAAATCCGCATCGCTTCCAGGCGATCCATTATTCCAACTTTCGAAATAGTCTTTCCGCAACCTGCCATATTGTTTGCGAATGTGGAATGACTACTTTCCCCTCACCTCAAGAGGAGCCGACCATGTCTAAAATCGCCATCATCACTGGAGCCAGCCGCGGTTTGGGCCGCGCCAGTGCCCTCGCCCTTGCCAAGCAAGGCGTGGCCGTCATCGGCACCTATCTCAGCAACAGGGCCGAAGCCGAGGCCACCGCTGCCGCGGTCGCCGCGACAGGCGCCAAAGCGGTCATGCTGCAACTCGATACCGGCGACGTCGCCAGCTTCGCCGCTTTTGTCGATACCGTGCGCGGAATTCTAGACGACCGATTCGGTCGGGAAAGCTTTGACTATCTCCTCAACAACGCAGGCATCGGCCATTACGCCCCCTTCGCCGAGGTGCGCGAAGAAGACTTCGACCGGCTGATGAACATCCATTTCAAAGGCGTATTCTTCCTCACCCAAAAGCTGTTGCCGCTGATCGCTGATGGCGGGCGCATTCTCAATGTCTCGAGCGGTCTGGCGCGCTTCAGCCTGCCCGGCTCATCGGCCTATGCTTCGATGAAAGGCGCGGTCGAAGTCCTGACCCGTTATCTCGCCAAGGAGCTGGGGCCGCGCCGCATTGCCGTCAACACCATCGCCCCCGGCGCCATTGAGACCGATTTCGGCGGTGGCCGTGTGCGGGACAACAAAGACATCAACGCCTTCGTCGCCAACGTCACCGCGATGGGCCGCGCTGGTCTGCCCGATGACGTGGGTAGTGCCGTCGCCGCAATCTTAAGCGACGCGGGCTGGATCACCGGCCAGCGCATCGAAGTCTCCGGCGGCATGTTCGTTTAGCCCAGCACCCCATTCCCTGCCCCCGCGCCAGACGCTAAACTTGGTGCGGGGGACGTCATGAAACAAATCATCGCCGCACTCTTGTATTGCCTGCTGACGGTCGCAGGCCGCGCCGAAGTCGTCATGCGCTTGCCGACCAGCGAGCGCGTGGTGGCGCTGACGCTGGATGCTTGCGAGCAAGACCACCCCAATAAGCTCGACCGCTCGATTACCGACTATCTTGTCGCCCGCCGCATTCCCTTCACCATTTTCCTTTCGGGCCGCTTTGCCCAGGACAACGCCGAAGCCGTCAAGGAATTGTCCGCCCTGCCCTTTGTCGAGCTGGAAAATCATAGCTGGGACCATCCCATGCGCATGCAAGACCTTTCGGATTCGGGCGTGCGCGAACAGCTCTCAAAAACCGACGATGAAGTCTTCCGCCTGACCGGCAAGCGCACCGCCTTTTTTCGCTTCCCCGCCACCACCTACAACGCCCGCACTTTGGCCCTGGCCGAGGAAATGGGCTTCGTGGTGGTGCATTATCGCTGGGAAGTGGGCGATCCAGACCCGCACGAGAGCGCCCCGCGCATGGTGCGTGAGACCATGGAAGGCACCAGGCCCGGCGACATCCTCATTCACCATGTCAACGGTCGCGGCTGGCATTCCGGCGCCGCCATGCCGGGGATTGTCGAAGGGTTGCAAAGCCATGGCTACCGCTTCGTGTTGCTGCGGGACTACCTGAAACCGCGACGCTAAGCCCGGCACTAGGCCGGACCACACTACTGTGAAGTCGCTAGTAGGTACTTCCCGTAAATTGTCAAGTGTTGGCACCATGTGCATCGCGCATAGCCGTCCCCCGCTGCAGTGCAGCATAGAAAACCTTGTCGCGCGACAAAGGCACCCTATTTGAAGCAGGTCACCAGATGAGAGCGGTTCGAGGGAACCACGGCTGGAGACACCAATGGAGTGGGTCATGTCTTTGAATTTGAAACAGGTTTTCGGTGCTGGGTTGCTGACTTTGGCCGTCGTCGGTGGCACCGCCACCTACCTTACGACCAACCTTTACACCACCAAGTCGGTCGTCGCTTTTGACAGCGTCACCACCGAACAGCCGCAGAACACCAATCGTCATGCGGAAGTGATTGTCACCGAAGGGCGGGCTTCGTAAGCCCGCCTAACTATCCGTAAGCTATGCGAAAGCTGCATAGCTAATAAATCGGCAACACTTACAAAACCCATTGTGGCGCAAATGTGGCAGGCGTATGATCCAACTGTGGCTGGTTAACGCGAGGCGGTACAAGCCCGTGGCCCAGCCCAGGATGGAGACCTGCAATGGACGAAAGCTATTCCTCGACCGTTAAGTCGATCGGCGCCATCATTCTCACGCTCGTTCTGTTCCTCGGGGTTGGGTACTATGTGTACACCTCCCTGTTCGTGCCCCCGGGCCCGGCGCAGAGCGAAGATGTGGTTGCAACGGCTCCGGCCTCCACGGCACAGCCGGCCCCTGCCACAGACCAGAAAAAGCCCTCGTAGCGGCTTAGTCGCCAACTTCCTCGAGCACGACCTCGTGCCCCCAGAGCCGCTCGATATGAGCGACGACCATTTCCTTGGTTGCTGGGTGCAGAGGTACGCCACGGTGCATTTTGTGCTCGAGGAATAGGGTGCGGTCACCTTTCAGATCCGCCCCTGTCACCTGGATATTGGGATCGGCGATCCCGGTATCATATTGGCGCGCGAGCAACGTGCGCACCCGCCGGTAGCCCTGCTCATTGTGAATGGCCGCGACGCTATAGGCGGCGTCGCTGGCATTGTCGTGCAGCGCGAAGAGGCGGAAATCGCGGATCAGCTTGGGTGAGAGGAACTGTTCGATGAAACTTTCATCGCGGTAATTGGCCCAAGCATCTTTCAGCGCCGCCATCCAATCGCCTGAGCCTGCCAGCTGCGGGAACCACTCGCGATCCTCCTCAGTCGGCTTTTCGGCGATGCGGCGGATGTCGTCCATCATGGCGTAGCCCAGCGCATAGGGATTGAGCCCGTTGTAGCGCGGATCAGAAAACTCCGGCTGAAACACCACCGAAGTGTGGCTGTGCATGAATTCCAAGAGCGAGCCTTCGCTGATCAGGCCGCGGTCGAACAGCATATTCATGATGGTGTAGTGGACGAAGGTGGCGCAGCCCTCATTCATCACCTTGGTCTGGCGCTGCGGATAGAAATATTGCGCCATGTTGCGCACGATGCGCAGAATCTCGCGCTGCCAACCTTTCAGACTGGGCGAGTTCTTCTCGATGAAATAAAGCAGATTCTCCTCAGGCAACTTGCTGTCGCTGTTGAAGGTCTCATCATCCAAAGGCATCAGCGGCGCCGAGGGCGGCTCGGTTCCGGCCGGCAGTGTGCGCCACAAATCGTTGAAGGCTTCGGCTTCATAAGCGACGCGCAAGCGCCGCTTTTCCAGCTGCCGCTCTTTGGAGGGCTTGGGCGGGCGGCGATAACGAAAAACGCCTTGATCCATTAGCGCATGGGCGGCGTCCAATATGCTTTCAACATCCTCCCGGCCGTAACGCTCCTCGCACACCGCGATGTAATGCTTGGCGAAGGACAGATAATCCAGAATGCCCTCGGCGTTGGTCCACTGCCGGAAGAGGTAGTTGTTCTTGAAGAAGTGATTATGCCCAAAAGCGGCATGCGACATGACGAGCGCCTGCATCGTCATGTTATTTTCTTCCAGAAGATACGAAATGCACGGGCTGGAATTGATTACGATCTCATAGGCCAGCGCCGAATAACCGGCGCGATACATCGTGTCTTCGCGCGCGAAAAGCTTACCGAAGCTCCAATGATTGTACATCAGCGGCATGCCGAGCGAGGAGTAAGCATCCAGCATCTGCTCAGTGGAAATGATCTCGATCTGATTGGGATAAACGTCCAACCCCAGATCGTTCAACGCGATCTCCTCGATCGCCTTGAACGTCCGATCCAAGGTCGCAAAATCCCACTCGGCTTCGCTGAAGAGAAGATTACTCATTCTTGGCTCTCCTTGCCCCGTCCCCACTCCAACAAATCGTCACCCTGAGGTGCCCGGCGCGCAATAGCATCTGGGGTTTTGTATTTCAGCATGGGGCGCCGGGCCTCGAAGGGCGACGCGCGCCGGGACGTTTGGACAAATTCTGCAAGGTAAGAACATTGCCGCAGATCAAGGCTTCCTTCTTGGCGCGCGACCAACCTTTTATTCGCCGCTCGGTGTCCTGCGCCTTCCGGACATCCTGGTACCAATCGCACCAGACCAATACCACAGGCCTCCGCCTCGCGGTGTAGCCACCGAATTTACCGTCATTGTGCTCGGCCACCCGCACATCAATATCCTCATGAGAGGTCGAGCCGACATAATAGCTCTTGTCGGAACAGCAAAGCATGTAAGCCCAGCCGCCCATCTTGGTTTATCCGCCCGTTCCGTAGTGCGTGCTTCGAGGCGCGGCCCAGCCGGCGCTAACAACAGCCGGATGGTGATCGTGCGAGGCCGCGCACCTCAGCATGACGACATTGGGGATGGTCCGGAAAAACCAGCACAAAATCTATGCCTCCGCTTTCTTGAACAGCTCGCGGAAGACCGGGAAGATGTCAGCGGGTTTGGAGATGCGTTTGGTGGCGAAATTTTTCCATTCATCCGCCACGGTGCGATAAGCCCGCCAGAGTTCAGCGCCGGAATCTTCACTCGCGAAGACTTCCATCTCGCGCTCATCGAGAATTTCGATATAGGCGTAGTACTGGCACAGCGGCATGATATCGGCGTTCAGCATCTCGACGCAGCGCCGCGCATCGCCTGATTGGGTATAGCCGTCCGAAGCCTGGGCCGCGTAAATATTCCAATCGCTGGTGGTGTAACGCTCGCGCTGAATTTCCAACATTTTGTCCAGCGCCGTGGAGACAATCGTGCCACCCGATTGGCGCGAATAGAAAAACTCCTGCTCGTCCACCTCTTGGGCATCATGGGTATGGCGGATGAAAACGATGTCGACCTTTTTGTAGCAACGCCGCAAAAACAGATGCAGCAGCATATAAAACCTTTTGGCGAGGTCCTTTTCGCGTTCCCCCATCGAGCCCGAGACGTCCATCAAGCAGAACATTACCGCTTGGCTGGTCGGGATCGGCTGCTCCGAATAGGAGTTAAACCGCACGTCGAGCGGATCGATGAAGCCGACCCATTTGCGCTTGGCGATAGCATGCGCCAGCTTGGCCTTAAGCGCGGTGATCTGCACCGTCGCCTCCTCGGACGGTTCGTGAAGCTCGAGGGTCTCCAGCTCCTTCTGCATATCCTCAACGGCCCGCAAGGAGGGCCGCCGCATCGCCAGCCGCCGCCCTTGGGCGTTACGCATCGTGCGCAGCAAGTTGATTTGGGAAGGCGAGCCCGCAGTGGTGATCCCGGCCCGTTTCCAGGCTTTGCTCTGGGTGTCTTTCAGCGTCGTGCGCACCAAATTGGGTAGTTCGAGATCCTCGAAGAAGATATCGAGCACCTCGTCCTGGCTCATGACGAATTCAAAATCGTCGTCGGCTTCGGCGTGATCGGCCGCCTCTTTGCCGCGCCCGCCGCCCTCACCTTTCGGTGGCTTCTTGATTTCATCGCCGGGCATGAACTCCTTATTGCCCGGCAGCACGAAGTCACGCTCGCCCGCCGCTTTGGGATCGAGACGGAAGCGCGGTTCCTTGGTGCCTTTGGTGGAGATCTTGATCTTGCGCTCTTTGCCGATATCGGCCACGGCGGCATCTTTGAGCGATTTCTGCACCGCATCGCGAATTTGTGCGCGGGCCCGGCGCAAGAAGCGCTGGCGATTGCCCAGACTCTTGCCTTTCGGATTCAAACGCCGGTCGATGAAATAGGTCATGTGCCATCCTTCGGGGCCCGCTGGGCTCGCACCCCACGACGAAACCACATCATCGTGAGATGCAAGCAGAGCACAGCGAAGGAAGCCCCGAACAGTTGATCAGCCAGCTTTGTTCACCCGCATATACCATTCGACCAAGCGGCGGACTTGGCGGGCGGTATAGCCGCGCGCCAGCATACGCTTGACGAATTCGTTGTGCTTGGTCTGCGTGTCCGAATCCTTCTTCGACTCGAAGCTGATGACCGGCAACAGGTCTTCGACCTGGGTGAACATCCGCTTTTCGATCACCGAGCGGATTTTTTCATAGGCTGTCCAGCCGGGATTTTTGCCATCGTGTTGCGCACGATAGCGCAGCGCGAATTTCACCACCTCGTTGCGGAAGTCTTTCGGATTGGCGATGCCCGCCGGCTTTTCGATTTTGGAGAGCTCGGTGTCGAGCGCGCCGCGATCCAAGAGCTGCCCGGTATCGGCGTCCTTGAAATCCTGATCTTCAATCCAGGCGTCGGCATAAGAGATATAACGGTCGAACAGGTTCTGACCGTATTCGCCATAGGATTCCAGATAAGCCTTCTGGATTTCCTTGCCGATGAATTCCGCATAGCGCGGCGCCAGCTCCGCCTTGATGAATTCGAGATATTTCTTCTCGATATCATCGGCGTATTGCTCGCGCTTGATGAACTGCTCCAGCACATACATCAGATGCACCGGATCGGCGGCCACTTCGGTGACGTCGTAATTGAACGTCTCGGCCAGCGATTTGTAGGCAAAGCGGGTGGAAATCCCCGTCATACCTTCATCGACACCGGCCTGATCCTTGTACTCCTGCAAGGTCTTGGCTTTGGGATCGGTATCCTTCAACTTCTCGCCGTCATAGACGCGCATCTTGGAGGTGAGATTGGAATTCTCATGCTCCTTCAGCCTCGTCATGACGCAGAACTTGGCCAGCATCTCGAGGGTTTCGGGGGCGCAAGGCGTTCCATTCAATTCCGAACCCTTCAGCAGCTTCTTATAGATCTGCGTTTCTTCGTGCACCCGCAGGCAATAGGGCACGGTGATGACGCAGATGCGGTCGAGGAAGGCTTCGTTGTTGCGATTGGCCTTGAACACGGTCCATTCGGCTTCGTTGGAATGGGCCAGCACGATGCCGGAGAAGGGAATCGGCCCCAACGTTTCGGTGCCGATGTAATTGCCTTCCTGCGTCGCCGTCAGCAGTGGGTGCAACACCTTGATCGGGGCTTTGAACATTTCGACGAATTCGAGCAAGCCCTGATTGGCGCGGCAGAGACCGCCGGAGAAGGAATAGGCATCCGGATCGTTCTGACTGAAATGCTCCAGCTTGCGAATATCGACTTTGCCGGTGAGCGAGGAGATGTCCTGATTGTTCTCGTCACCCGGCTCGGTCTTGGCCACCGCGATCTGGCGCAGCTTGGAGGGATACATGCGCACGACTTCGAATTTTGAAATATCGCCGCCGAATTCATCCAGCCGTTTCACGGCCCAAGGGCTCATCACCACGCCGAGGCGGTGTTTTTCGATGCCGTATTTTTCCTCGAGAAGATTGGTCAGTTCTTGCGAACGGAACAGCCCTAGCGGCGATTCCAGCACCGGACTGACTTCGCTTCCGGCCTTCAAGGCATAGATCGGATGTTTCTCCATCAAATCCTTAAGCCGTTCGGCGAGCGAGGATTTGCCGCCGCCGACGGGGCCTAGGAGATAGAGAATTTGCCGTTTTTCTTCGAGACCTTGGGCGGCATGTTTGAAATAGCCCACGATCCGTTCGATCGTGTCTTCCATGCCAAAAAAGCCGTCGAAAGATTTGTAGGTTTTGATCGTCCGGTTGAAGAACAACCGGCCGAGACGTGAATCCTGCGACGTATCTACGAATTCCGCTTCACCGATCGCCGCCACCATGCGTTCGGCGGGCGTCGCATAAAGCAGCTTGTCGTCGCGTGCCGCTAGCAGCCAGTCGCGCAGCGACATGGTTTCGAAGCGCTCGCGTTGATAGTCGCGCGTAAAGATGTCGAAGACATCGAGAGTACCCATCGAGACCAACACTCCGTTCCTTCCGCGCCACCCTCACGGCACGCTCGCCATGAGACAAAAGCGGTGTCAGCGAATTTGTAAGCCGAAACGATTATTCCCCTAATTTTGAATTGTTCCAAGGGATAACCACTGAGTATTTTCCGTACCTTTCATCCACGTCATTACCCGTACCGCAACCGCATGTGCGCGATTGCGGGCGTTTTACATGCCCCCCTTCCCACTGTTGTCGCCGCTCGCAATGCGCTGAACGCGCCCGCCCTCCGGCTGGCGGCGACAAAGACAAGTGTACGCTGATTTGCGATCTTGAAAAGTCGTCGGGCGCGCAAAGTTGTACCCCCGTGCCCCAAAGGTCACGCCGCCTTACCGTTGGGCATCAGAGGGTTAAATCGCTTAGCGCAGCGGCAGGGCCTGTTAACGGGCCACGCGCAGCGGCCGTTTCGGCGCAACACGTTGCTGCGGAAACGATCAGTTTCCACCCCCTACGGTCAGCGCGGGAGCGTTGAAAATGCGACAGCCGAAAATTTGTCGTCGCCATCCCTTGCAGGCGCCGCTGCTTCGCGCAAAGCTTTGGCCATGAGCAACCTTGCGCTCGATATCCGGTTGGCGCGGCAAGATGATGCCGCCGATGTGGCGCAAGTCTATATCGACTCCTGGCACGACACCTACCCGGGCGTTCTTCCGGACGCACTGTTGCGGGCAATGACACCGAAGGGACAGACGGCGCGCTGGCTGGCCTCGATCCGCGCACAGGGCCGCGAGAAAGTGCTGGTTGCTGACAGTCGGCATGGCATCGTCGGCATGGCGAGCATCGGCCCGGCGCGCGATCGCAGTTTGGGTTTGGATGGCGAGGTCTTCACCCTTTATGTCGATCCCGCCTATTTCGATATGGGGATCGGGCGCGCCCTGCTCAAAGGCGCCTTCGCCGCCTTACACCACGATGGTATGCAATCTTGTGTGATTTGGGCCCACGCCCGCAATCACGCACGCTTTTTCTATGAAGCTATGGGCGGACGGCTGATTGCCGAGCGTCGCGCCACCTTAATGGGCGAGGCTTGTCCTGAAATCGCATTCGGTTGGAAAACGCTGGCTCTGGCAGAGCGAACGAGCGCGCGCTGAACAGCGCTGCTGCTCTTAATTTGGTGCCGATAAGGAAAGGCGGCCCCCCAGCTGCCGCCAAATCCCTCGCAACATTAGGTCGGGTTAAACTTCAGCGGCACCTTGATGGGGCCGGTTTTGCTGCCGATCGGCAGGACTTCGGCGACGCACATGGCGGCCTTGTCAAAGCCGTTGGCCGGTGTCGGCGCTTCGAGCACTTTGCAGGCCGAGAGCTTGCCGTCAGCCGCTGTGCATTCGAGCATCACCGAGGCGCCAACCTTGGGATCGGCAAATTTTGAGACGCAGCTGATGAACTGATCGCTAAGCCCACCGGCAAATGCCGAGGTGGACATCACGAGAACGGTCGCCGCGCTTGCTAAGATATTGATGGTCCTGGTCACTTTAATCCCCTTACCGGTTGTTCTACCCACTGTATGGTACCGTTATCACTGACGGTATTTGCGTGAGTACACCCCCGGTTATTAACGGGATATTGCCGGCGCGAACGAGCTTGGCAGATAGCTAAAGAGAGCTTAAAGGCCCTCGCAAAATGCGATCCAAATTATCCTTGTGAGGCGGCCTGTCACCGCCCCACCATCGCCTCGGCTTATGTACGCGGATTGAATTTCAGCGGCACGCGAATGGAACCCGTCTTGCTTCCGATTGGCAGCGCGTCGGCCACGCAGAGCGCCGCCTTATCGAAGCCGGGCACCATCGTCGAATTCTCCACGACTTTGCAGTCGCTCACCTTGCCATCGGCTGCGTTGCATTCGAGCATGACGGTCGCTTCGGTTTTCGGATTGGCAAACTTGTCGACGCACTTCGTAAAGGCTTCGGCAAAACTGCCGGCCGATGCCGCCATCGAAATAGCCGACACAGTGGCCACAGCAGCTAGAACGCTTCTGAACTTCGTCACGGTAATCCCCTTACCTTTCATACGACCCAATATGTTTTTTCCGGCCTCACGGACCGGCATGTACACTGGTAACGTGATGAGGATTAACGAGAGATTGCCACTGCTCTTGCAGCACCTGCAGAAACAGGAATGCAATTCGCATAGATAAAAAACCCCTAATAGTATAAGGGTTTGGCGTCAAAATGCGCAGAATGATGCGCCTTTTTTGATCACTCTGTGGCGTTGAGATCGCGTGGCCGGATGAAGCCTTGCAGTTCACCTTCGCCGCGTTCGACGCCGCTCCAAGCGTCGATTTCAAATTCGAGAATTGTGACAGCCGCTGTGGGATAATCGTCGTGCAACAATTGCTGCAGCTTGCGCGATTTGGCATCGCCAGGCGGACGGGCGAGCACCCGCGCACATTCTTCGAGCCCCGGATTGTGACCGACCACCATCAGCGTCGTGGCGGCTTCGCGCACTTGTCGGACGTGATTGATGATCGTGAGCCAGCGCGCCAGATAAAGATCATTCATCTCGCGCACGATGGGTTCTGTGCCCCATACGGCGAGCATCACGCCCAAGGTCTGACGTGTTCGCGCAGCCGAGGAGCACAGCACGACTTCCGGCAACAAGCCTTCTTCGCGTAGGTATTGTCCCATACGGGCCGCATCGCTGCGGCCGCGATCGGCGAGGACGCGGTCATGGTCCTCCAGGTCCGGCGCCATCGGGACCGCTTTGGCGTGGCGCAGGAGGATGAGGCGCTTCAAGACACCTGGAACCGGGCACGCGCGCCGCGCTCTAGGGCGGCGGCCACCAGCTTATCGATGCCGAGGGCGCGGCGAATGGTTTCGATGACGCGAATTTCCTCCAGCGCCACCTTGTGGTCGCTCAAAGCCAGCTCCAGCGCGAGCCAATAGGCGGTTTCGCGCAAGGGCTCGGAAAGGGCTTCGCGGACCAGCCCCAAAACCGCCTCAAAGCCCTCCGGCTCGTGCAGAATGGCCGAGCAATCTTCCACGATGGGGCCCAGGCGATCCGGATCGAAACCGCGGAAAACCGGCAGTCGGCGGGAGCATTCGGCCATCGCGGCCTTCTCGCGTTCATCCATTGAACCGTCGGAGGCCGCGACCACCACCATGACGTAAACCAGGGCGGACTGCGGAGTGATCGTTTTCATGGCTTGAATCGCTGTAAAAAACCGCCGCTACTTTTAAGGAACTTGACCCACCCGGGCAAGGCTCGCATGGTCCGGCTTCTTTCGCCGAGGCGCCGTGGCGGCGCCTTTTTCTTACGCGCGTGACTAGGCCCGACGGAATGACGACACAAAAAGACGCAAAAAACTGGCGCCCCCAGACCCAAGCCGTTCGCGGCGGGCAACTTCGCAGCGAGTTTCAGGAAACCAGCGAAGCGCTGTTTCTGACCTCCGGCTATGCCTATGACGCGCCCGAAGAGCCTGAGGCCCGCTTCAAGGGCGAGCAGGACGGCTACACCTATTCGCGCTACGGCAATCCCACCGTCACCATGTTCGAGCAGCGCATGGCCGCCCTCGAGGACGCTCCTTGCGCCCGCGCCACCGCCACCGGCATGGCTGCGGTCTCAGCGGTATTTCTTTCGTCTTTGCGCAGCGGCGATCATGTCGTGGCGGCGCGGGCCATGTTTGGAGCCTGCCGCTTTGTCGTGGAAGACATCCTCGCCCGCTTCGGCATCACCTCCACCATTGTGGACGGCACCAATCTTGACGCTTGGCAGCGCGCCCTCACCCCGGCCACCAAGATGTTCTTCCTGGAGACCCCGGCCAACCCCACTCTGGCGATTGCCGATCTACGCGGCATTGCCGAGATCGCCGACAAGGCCGGCGTGCGGCTGATGGTCGATAACGCCTTTGCCAGCCCGGCTTTGCAGCGCCCGATGGAATTTGGCGCCCATATCGTGGTGCATTCCTCGACCAAATATATCGACGGCCAAGGCCGCGCCATGGGCGGCATGATCCTCTGTCATGAGGATTTCCTCAGCCAGCATCTGCAGACCTTTCTGCGCAACACCGGCCCCACCATCAGCCCCTTCAATGCCTGGCTGCACCTCAAAAGCCTGGAGACTCTGTCCTTGCGCATGCGGGCCCATTGCGACAATGCCCTGGCGGTGGCCAATTTCTTGGCCGAGCAGAAGGGCGTACGCCGCGTGCTTTACCCCTTCCGCCCCGATCATCCGCAATATGACCTCGCCCGCGCCCAGATGGATGGCGGCGGCGGTGTGGTCGCCTTCACGCTCGACGGCGGCAAGGACGAGGCTTTCGCGCTCCTGCGCAGCCTGAGGCTGATCGACATTTCCAACAACCTTGGCGATGCCAAAAGCTTGATGACCCATCCGGCGACCACCACGCACTCCAAACTGACGCCAGAATCGCGCGCCCAGCTTGGCATTAGTGATGGCATGTTGCGGATTTCGGTCGGCCTGGAAGACCCGGCAGATCTGTGTGACGACCTCGAACAGGCCCTGAAAGCCCCGCTCGACTAGGAAAAACGTCAGAAGATTAACCTCTGTGGAAGCTTAAGGCTTGCTTGAGCCTTGGCCGGCGGTCGATAATCGGCCCATGAATTATGAACGTGTCACACGGGGCATCCGGGTGGCGGTGGAGCCGTCTTACCTGGATGACCAATCCGATCCCGACGAGGACCATTTCCTGTGGTCCTATACGGTTACTATTGAGAACACCGGCAACGAGACCGTGCAGTTGTTGTCGCGCTATTGGCACATCACCGATGGCGAAGGCCATGTTCAGGAAGTCCAAGGCCCGGGCGTGGTCGGCGCTCAGCCGGTGCTCGCGCCCGGCCAGAGCTTTCAATATACCAGCGGTTGCCCACTGCCGACCGCCTCTGGCCATATGGTCGGCCGCTACCACATGAAATCGGCTTCCGGCGAGGCGTTCGAGGCGGAAATTCCGCCATTCCTGCTTGAAAGTCCGCACGAGCGTCGCCAACTACATTAGTCTGGATACGTAAAACGAGCGCTTGTCAGCGCCCGTGGAAAGGCCACGCCATGGCGCAAGCCCGCATGATCAAGACCGACCGTCCCAGCCGCGAAGAGGCCGAAGAAGCCATTCGCACGCTCTTGCGCTGGGCCGGCGACGATCCTTCCCGGGAAGGCTTGCTCGAAACCCCGTCGCGGGTCGCGCGCGCCTATGAAGATTGGTTCTCGGGCTATGCCGAAGACCCCGCCGAATATCTCAGCCGCACCTTTGAAGAGGTGGAAGGCTATGACGACATGGTGGTGTTGAAAGACATCCGCTTCGAAAGCCATTGCGAGCATCACATGGCGCCGATCATTGGCCGCGCTCATATCGGCTACATGCCCAACAACCGCGTCGTCGGCATCTCCAAGCTGGCCCGCGTCGTCGACACCTTCGCCCGCCGCTTTCAAGTGCAAGAGACCATGAACGCCCAGATCGCTGAATGCATCCAGCGCGTCTTGGAGCCCAAAGGCGTGGCGGTGGTGATCGAAGCCACCCATCAATGCATGACCACCCGCGGCGTCCACAAACCCGGCGTCACCATGGTGACATCATCCGTCCACGGACAATTCCGCACCAGCCCCGCCACCCGCAAAGAATTCCTGCATGTGATCGGTAACCCGTCGAGTAGGAATGAGGGTTGAAATTTAACCCAAATCGGTGTATCTCATTTGTCATACTTCCCAGTGGGCTTCGGCCTGCTGGCGCGCGGCGGCCGAGAGGCCGCCGTAGCACTTTCTGGGGGCACATTGGACACACACGTCTATATTGACGGGTTCAATTTGTATTACGGCTTGCTCAAAGGCACGCCATTCCGGTGGCTTAACCTGGAACGGCTGGTCGATCTTCTTCTCCCCAAGAACGACGTTAAGACGATCTACTATTTCACAGCTAAGGTCGACGGACGCGATCACGACCCTGATCAGCCGCTGCGCCAGCAGATGTATTTGCGGGCGCTACAGACTCTGCCACGCGTTCGCATTGAATACGGCACGTTTCTCAGCAGTGTGGTCAGGCGTCCCCAGGTCGAAACGAACCCGGCCAATCCAAAACGCCATAGCGAGGAGCAAGGCACGCCACTGTTATCGACAAATCCCGATGGCACCACAAAGCTAGTGCACGTATTAAAAACAGAGGAAAAAGGCTCAGACGTCAATTTGGCAGCATTTCTGCTGCGGGATGCATTCCAAAAGAACTGCGAATGCCACGTCGTCGTCTCTAATGACTCCGACCTCTTAACACCAATCCGCATTGCCAAACACGAATGCGGCGCAACGATTGGTCTCATCCCACCCCGGAAATTTGGCAGCCATGAGCTCAAAGCACTGGCGGATTTTGTGATCCACCCTCGAACACACCATTTGGAAAACGCGAAGTTTCCCGACATTTTGCGTGACCAAGTGGGCGAATTCCACAAGCCACCGGGCTGGTAAAAAGCCGCTTCAGCCGATCAATTCAGCCTCGTCTTGCCGATCTCATGCACCGTGCCGCAGAATTCGCATTTGGCGCGGATGATGCCATCGGGGTCGGCAAGACCGTGACGCTCTTCTTCCGTATACGAAGCAAGCACGGCGGCAATCCGTTCGCCGTCGCAATCGCAGCGGAAGGTAATCGGCTCGGCAGGCTGCACCCGCACTTCTTCTTGGCTGAACAGCCGCCACAACAGCGTCTCCGCCGACAGCGCGGTGTCGAGCAATTCGAGATCCTCGACGGTCGCCGCCAAGGTCTTCATGCGTTCCCAATCATCGTCCGCCCGCACCACGCCAGGGGTGGCTTGCAACATCAAACCGCCAGCGCGCCAGCTCGGTTCTTTGGACCCGGCATGGAACACGGGCGCCGCGGCCAGCCGGATCAAAGTCGGCAATTGTTCGGATTGCTCGAAATAGGTTTCCGCCGAAGCGGCGATGCCCTGGGGCGAAAGCTGGACAATGCCTTGATAACTTTGGCCGCCCCGTTGCGGCTCGATGGTGATGGCGAGCGAACCCACGCCGGTCAGCGCCGCGAAGGAGGGCTTTTTGCCGAAACGTTGCGCCGAGGCAAAACGGGCATAGCCACGCACGCCTTTGGGCTTGCCGTCGGCGGCGCCGTAATAATCGGCCGCGATCAGGTCCAAAGGCCCCGCGGATTTGGTTTGCGCGGTCAGGCGGCCATCGAGCTTCAAGGCCGAGCCCAGCAAACTGGCCAGTGCCATCACTTCGCCGGCCACGCGCGCCACGGGTTCCGGCAGCGCATGCACGGCCAAAGCCCGCGACGAAGCCACGTCAAGCCGCACCAGGCGGCCGCGGATTCCGGCGCCGATCACATCGAACGGCAGTACGAAATCGCCCGCCGGAGCCAATTGATAGTTTTCCATGATCTCAGGGATATAGGGGTTCGGCAGCAAACTTCAACGCTGGTCCGTTCAACCGACAATTTCCGCGGCCGTAAAAACATTGGCAAAGCGGTCACTGAGGGCAGCGATTTCGGCCTCGTGCAGCAGTGCCGCTGAGACAATGCCGCCGGAATGGCTGGGCAGATCACGGGTGGCGCAGGCGTCTGCCACCACCGTCGAGAGATAGCCGTAGTCCAGCGCCGCGCGCACGGTGGTCGAGACGCACATATGGGTCATGAA
>JARLIR010000079.1 GCA_031291635.1 Rhizomicrobium sp.
AATGGTGCCCAGGGGCGGAATCGAACCACCGACACGTGGATTTTCAATCCACTGCTCTACCGACTGAGCTACCTGGGCACACTTGGTTCTCAGAGGACGGGGTTTGTAGGCAAGGATGACGCCTATGTCCAGTCTTCCACCGGACTAAGCGCCCGTTTTTTCTAAACACTTCGCCGCGGCCCCTGTTTTGGGACCGCGGCGAGGTCGCAAGGGAAACAGACCCTAGAGGTGATAGGCGAATTCGACGCCGATCAGGGTCACAGCCAGGTTCACAGTGCCGTTCAGGTTGCCGCGTGCGGCATTGCCGGTGTCGGAGGCCTTGAGCGCGATATTGGCCTTCTCGGCCATCAAACGGGCCACAGAGAAGTCGAGGTCGATATTCTGATTGACCTTGTAGCCGATGCCGCCGCTGACCCAGTAACGCCCGCCATCCGGAATGCCCGGTGTGCGCAAGCCGCTTTCCGTCGGTGTCTGGTCATAGGCGGTGCCGAGGCGCAGCGTCCAATCCTGCGACGGCTTGTACTCGACGCCGAGGGAGCCGAAATAGCTGTCCTGCCAGTTCATCACCGTCACGTCGTCGGGCTGGTGAACGTTTCCGGAATGGGCGGTGAGCGTGTCGAAGGCGCTCCAGCCCGTCCAATCACCACCCACCGAAACGGTCCACTGATCGCTCAACTTCCAGCGGGCACCCACCGTCAGGACCCCCGGATTGTTGAATTGCGAAGTCGCCGTCGTATTCGCGAAAGCACCGGTCACGGCCTTCAGCGTGGCGCCAATACCAGCGGAGTCGAGCGTGAAATACTCGTTGCCCTTCAGGGTATTGTCGATCTGGGATCGATAGGAGATACCGAGCGAGAAATCGGGGGTCGGCTTCCATTCCGCGCCGACAGTCCAACCGGTCGACCAATCCTGGGCGCGCAGTTCCACAGCGCCGTCGAAGGCGCCAGGGATCGAACCCGGAATGTGATTGAGCGCACCAATGGTGCCGAAGTCGATGGCTTTGGCCAAGCGACCCTTGATGTACTGCACCTGCAGGCCAGCGCCGATCGACAGTTCCGGTATGGGCTGCCAAGCCACAACCGGGCTGAAGTTCGCGCTCTTCACATCGCTCATGGTCGCGTAGTAACGCGTCACCGAGGTGCGGTAATTGGTGATCATCCCCCAGGGCGCGGTCATCGTCAGACCAACGGCGAGCTGAGGGCTCAACCGGTAACGCAGATCCACTGACGGAATCAGCGCCGTGTTGACGATATCGTGCGGCGTGGTGGACCCGCTGACCGGCGTGCCGGCAGAGGTGGTGGCTGTGAATGTCCCACTGGTCTCCGGCAACAGCCCGACATTGCTGAGGGCGAAGTCGAAGGTGTCGACATCAGCAGCCAGCGCTGGGTTGAAAGCCAAGGTGGAGGCGCGCGTGCCGTTAGCGGCATCGCCAGCATAGGACGTACCGAGCGTGGCTGCGCTGACGTCGCGCAGACCATAGCCACTCGCCAGAGCCGAGCCAGAAAGTAGAACAGTCGTAAATAAGCACAATGCTGCCGTGCGGCGCATAGCATTCCCTCGTAGTACGTTTCCCCGCATAAATTATAGGCGAACTGTCTCAGTTCGACCTATCCCCCTGGGGTAATCCGTCATGGGGATCATATTCCTCTTCGGTGTCTGCAGGCGCCCCCGGCAAAGCGTATTCACCCTTGAGCCAATTGAACAAATCGACATTGGCGCAGCGTTTGGAACAGAAGGGACGAAAAGCCTGTTCTGTGGCTTTTTTGCAAATTGGACATTTATTTGTCGTAGGTCTGTATTCAACCATCGGTTCCGACCTCGAATCGCTCGCCAGCTAAGGCGCCATTTTCGCTCAGCGTGATTCGACCAACGCCGATAGCAGCGAGCGCTTCCAAGGCCTGTTCGTGTTTCAGCCAGCGCAGCACCGATTGTGATGCCGTCACCACAATCGCTTTGCCGGGAGCGGCGCGTGCCGTCTCCTCGACGCGGCGGAGCAGATCCATCGCCACCGCATCGGCCCGGCGCACGATGCCTAGACCGCGACAGCTGAGGCAGTCCTCACTCCAGAGTGAAACCAAAGGCTCGCGCACGCGCTTGCGGGTGACTTCCACCAAACCAAAATCGGTGACCTTGCCGATATTCACCGGCACACCGTCGCGCGCCAAGCTGAGGCTGAGCGCCGCCAGGATGCGTTCGTAATGCACCGGCTCTTTCATATGAATGAAGTCGATAACGATGAGGCCGCCAATGCCCCGCAGACGTAGCTGGCGGCCGATCTCGGTGGCCGCTTCGAGATTGACGGCGAGTCCGGTGTCTTCCACGGCAGAGGAATGCGTGAAGCTGCCGGAATTGACGTCGATGGCGGTGAGCGCCTCGGTCCCCTCCACGGTCAGCCAGCCGCCACAGTCGAGCGGCACGCGCGAGTGGATCAAGGCTTCGATATCGGCTTCCAGATCGTCGAAGAGCGGTGTCGCTTCGGCATGGACGGTGATGCGGTCCACCACTTCCGGAATCGCTTCACGGCAATAGGTACGCGCCGTGGCCGCTGCTTTGGCGTTGTCGATGACGATGGCCGCTGTGGTGTCGTGCACGATGTCGCGCAACGCGCGCTCGATGGGACCGAGATCGCGGTACAGGATGGACGGAATGGCAGCGCGCTTCTTGGCAGCACTGATTTCGCCCCACATTTCTTCGAGGCGCAGCAAATCCTCGCGCAATTCCTCTTCGCTCGCGCCCACCGCCGCGGTGCGCAAGATGCAGCCGCCTTTGAATTCGCCTGAGGCGAACAAGGTTTCACCGATGGCCGCCAGGCGCTGACGTTCGCCCTCGTCCTCGATGCGGCGGGAAATGCCGAGGCCCGGTTGCAAAGGTGTGAAGACGCAGAGCCGTCCTGGCAGCGTGACATTGGCGGTGAGGCGCGCGCCTTTGTCGCCGATGGGATCCTTGGCCACCTGCACCAACACGCAATCGCCTTCGCGCACGAGCTGGCTGATCGACAATTCCGGGGCGCCGTCGGTATTGTTTTCCGGTACCAGGCAGCGCGCTTCCCGCGCCCCCAAAAAGCCCGCCCGTTCACGCCCGATTTCGACGAAAGCGGCCTGCACGGCAGGCACCACGCGCACCACACGGCCGAGGATGATGTTGCCGAGATGGCCGCTGCTCTCTTCGCTGCCCAAAAGGCGCGTGCAGCTTAAGGCTTCCAGGCGGCGGTTCTCGACCACCGCCACGCGAACCTCGCCGACGCTGACATTGATGCGAATTTCCTGCGCCATAGAGCGTGGTTATGTGCGTTCCGGCGGGAATGCAAGACGGCGCGACCAAACTGCGCTCCGATTGGCCACGGCGATTCAATCCTTGCGTGAATTCCTATCTAGCGTAATCTTTGTCCCGAACACGGGGGCTGCTATGAAATTGCCATTGCTGGTTTTGGGTTTGGCTTTGACCACGGCGTCGGCCTTGGCGGTGCAGCCGGTGACCAGTGGGATGTATCCCAATGGCATCCAGGGCGGCATCACGGCGCAGGAAATTCCGCGCGTGAACAGCCTGCCGACGGCGCAATATCTGCGCCACCAAAGGCAGGTCGCTGCTTTGAACGCTTTGCGGCGCGAGGCTGCTTTGCTGCAGCAGCAAGACGGCGGCACGCTGACACCAGCCCATCGCGCCCAGCTGCAGGCCAAGCTCGAAGCCATCAATGCATGGCAGACCAACGCTCGTAACTGAGGCTTACTCGTCAGTCTCGCTCTATCGCCACCAAGCTATCGGGGGATGCCGTGGGTTGCTTCAAGCGCATACTGATCGGTCTCGGTATTGTCGTCGTACTGATCGTCGCGATCGGCACGGGGGGCTACTTCTACCTTAAGAATCAAACCAAAGAGTATGTCGCCACCTTGCAGAGCCATGGCGGCGTGGAGATTCGCCAGAACGGTTTGGTTGGCCGCTACTACGCCCCGAAAGGCGTAAAGCATCACACCGCTGTGCTAATGCTAGGCGGCTCCAATGGCGGCTTTCCCTATGGCGCTGCGGCGGCAAACCTAGCAGAGGCAGGTTATCCCACATTTGCGCTGGCTTATTTTCACGACCAACGGGGTCGCCCAGCGGACAGCCCCCCCTATCTCGCCAATATCCCGCTGGAATATTTCTTCCGGGCACTGGAGTGGATGAAGACCCAACCCGCGATCAATCCCGACAAGATCGTGCTGATGGGTGAGTCACGCGGCGGCGAGTTGGTGTTGCTGCTTGGCTCTCTGCGGCCCGATGTGGCGGGCGTGATCGCCTATTCGCCGAGCCATGTGCTTTGGGCCGGGCTCGACCCCACTCTTGGCCAGCCTGCCTGGACACTAAAGGGCAAGGGACTGCCGTTCCTCAAAGCCACCTTCAAGTCCGCCACTGAGTACTGCGATGGGTTCAAGACCGCGCTGGCCACCGCCTCGCCCAAAACACTGGCTGCGGTGAGCATTCCCGTTGAGAACATCCACGGGCCCGTCCTGCTGATCTCCTCGAAGACCGACCATCTCTGGCCCGCATCCTTCATGTCCAACGCGGCGGCGGCACGGCTAAAGGTGCATGCCTTCCCCTACCCCGTCACCAACCTGCAATTCGACGATTCCAGCCATCTGTTGATGGGCTTCGGGCCAGGCCTCGTGAAAATGGGCATTCCATACGTCTGGGAAATGGATTTCGGCGGTAGCGCCGAAGGCACGCGCAAAGCCCGCGATACCGGTTGGGCGGCATCCAAGGCATTCCTGGCTGAGATTGAAGCGAGTTCTACTTCGGCAGCGCCATCAGCCCCGTCCAGCCCATCCAAATGATCTGGATGCCGATGCAGAAGAGGATGAAGGCCGACAGGCGCACCACCACATTGGTGCCGCTCGAGCCCAGCCGCGCCACGATGCGCTCACCGAAGCGATAGCACAGGTAGATCGTCAAGGAGATGGCGAGAATGCCCGCGAAGGCAGCCGCGGCGAGCACCACAAGGTGCGAGAGATCGAGATAAGCAGGGCGCTGACTGCCCAGCGCAATCGCCACCGACATGGCGCCCGGCCCCACCGTCATCGGCATGGTGAGGGGATAAAATGAATCCACCACGCGGGCCTGTTGGCCGGTCCCGGTGTTGTGATCATCAGCAGAAAGGCCAGAGTTGAGCAGTTGCCAGCCGAAGGCGGTGACGACCAGCCCGCCGCCGATGCGCACCACCGGCAGAGAGATGCCGAAAAACTCCAGCACATGCGAACCCACCACCAGCGAGCCCATGAGCAGGAAGAAGCTGTTCATGGCAATGCGACGCGCTACGACCCGCCTTTCCGACTCGCTGCAGCTCTTTGTCAGGCTGAGCAAAAGCGGCGCATTGCCGACCGGATTGATGATCGGAAACAGTGCGGCATAGGTGAGCAGAAAGGTATTCAGAAAGACGTTCATGGCTGGGCTCTGGATCGCATTGAGCGCGAACCTAGCAGGAAAGCCGCAGATAACAACGCGGCACTACCCGCCATACCCACAGCCGCGCAGCAGGCCCACGGTTTCGCAGAGTGGCAGGCCGACGACATTGGAATAGGAACCGTTGAGGCCGCGCACGAAAATCTCGGCCCGGCCTTGGATGGCATAGCCACCCGCCTTGCCCTGGCCTTCGCGGCTGTCGACATAGGCTTCGATTTCGGCATTGCTGAGATGACGAAAAACCACCCGTGTGACGACAATCCGTGTGCGGACGACACCGTCCGGCAGCACCAGCGCCACCGCGGTCTTTACCTGATGCGCCCGGCCGGACAGCAGCTTGAGGCAATCGCGGACGCCGGCCGCGTCTTCAGGCTTGGGCAGGATGCGCCGTCCCGCTGCCACCACCGTATCGGCGCCGAGCACCAAAGCCGGTGCCGACGGTTTCAGGGCTTTGTATTTGACGGCAACGCTGACGGCTTTTTCGGAGGCCAGCCGTAAGGCATAGGCGCGCGGCAGCTCGCCCTTTAAGGGCGTCTCGTCGAGATTGGCAGCGCGAATGAGATCGGGGACGATTCCGGCCTGGGCGAGCAACGCCTTGCGGCGCGGGCTCTCGCTGGCGAGCACAAGGCCCAAGCGGGCGCCGTGGTCACTTGAAGCGATAGGTGATCCGCCCTTTGGTAAGATCATACGGCGTCATCTCCACCATGACCTTATCGCCTGTCAGCACACGGATGCGGTTCTTGCGCATCTTGCCGGCGGTGTGGGCAATGATCTCGTGGCTGTTCTGCAGCTTCACGCGGAAGGTCGCATTGGGCAGCAATTCGCTGACCACGCCTTCAAATTCGAGCAATTCTTCCTTGGGCATCAGGCCTCTAAAGGTAAAGGGGGGTAGTTGCGGCGGGAGAATGCACCGAAAACAGCCAAAAGCAAGGGTTTGCAGGGTCTCATAAGGCAGCCATCCCCTGCTAATCCCCGCTAACCCCGCAAATGCAGCACACAAATGAGGGTAAACAGCCTTCTTGCGGTGTCGATATCGACACAGATTTTGCTGCCCAGGCGCTCCTGGAGGATGAATGCGGCCTCGTCATGGATGCCGCGGCGCGCCATATCGATGGTTTCGATGCGGCTGGGAGGCTGATCGGGAATCGCTTTGACGTAGCTGTCGCAGATCGTGAAGTAGTCTTTGATGACGCGCCTAAGAGGCGTCAGCGACAGGATGCACGTGCCGTGATGCTCGCCATTGGCGAGCTGGATGTTGAAAACCAGCCGGTTTTCTTCGATTCCAAGGACGAGGCGGTAAGGCCCGCCAGGTGACAGCAGCGGTTTGAAGAAATTGTTCTCGATCAGATCGTAGAGCGCGATTTCCCGTTCGCGCGCGATCGCATGGTTATGATCCTGGGGCGCCCGCTCTTCCAGCGTCACCCCGATCAGGCGAAAATCCCCACCCTCAGCCATGATCCAGCCGCGCCGCCACAGAACGGGCATGCGCCTGAAGCCCTTCGGCTTCGGCTAAGGCGACGGCATCCGGCCCCAGCAAGGCGATGGCGCGCGGCGTCAAACTGAGCAGCGTCGTGCGCTTTACAAAATCGAGCACCGAAAGCCCCGACGAGAAACGGGCGGTGCGAGCGGTTGGCAGCACATGATTGGGACCGGCGATGTAGTCGCCCATCGCCTCAGGCGTATAGCGGCCAAGGAAAATCGCCCCGGCATGACGGATGAAGGGCAGAAAGCCTTCGGGATCGGAAACGGCCAGCTCCAGATGCTCTGGCGCAATGCGGTTGGCGAGTTCCGCCGCATCGGCGAGCTTCTCGACAATGATGATGGCGCCGTAATCACGCCAAGAGGCTTCCGCAATGGCTTTGCGCGGCAACAGCGCCAGCGCTGTTTCCAAAGCCGCTTCGACGGCGCGGGCAAAATCGGCGCTGTCGGTGATCAGAATGCTTTGGGCGGAGGCGTCGTGCTCGGCCTGCGATAGAAGATCGGCAGCAATCCAAGCCGGATTGTTGGCGGCATCGGCGATGACCAGGATTTCCGACGGTCCCGCCACGGAATCGATGCCGACGGTACCGAAGACCTCGCGTTTGGCGGCGGCGACATAAGCATTGCCGGGACCAACGATCTTATCGACGGGGGCAATGGTCTTGGTGCCAAAGGCGAGCGCGGCAATCGCTTGTGCTCCGCCGATGCGATAAATTTCGGAAACACCGGCCAAACGCGCCGCTTCGATGGAGAGCGGGTTGATGGCGCCGCCGCTGGCCGGTGTCACCATGACGAGGCGCTTGACGCCTGCCACCACAGCCGGAATGGCGTTCATCAACACGGAACTGGGATAACTGGCGGTGCCGCCCGGAACATAGAGTCCAACACTGTCGAGCGGGGTGAAACGCCAGCCGAGCTGGGCGCCGCTGTCATCGGTATAAGAAGAATCTTCGGGCAGTTGGCGGCGGTGATAATCTTCGATGCGGCGCGCTGCTGTTTCCAGAGCCTTCAAGGTTTCCGGCGCGCATTGGGCGCGGGCCGCGGCGATGTCTTCCGGCGAAACGCGCAAGCTGGCGCTGGTGAGGTCCACGCGGTCGAATTTGGCGCTGAGTTCGATCAGGGCCTCGTCACCGCGGCTGCGCACGTCTTTGATGATGCCGCGCACCGCTGCCGAGACATCGTCATCGGTCTCACGCTTCATTGCGAGCAGCGCGTCGAACGCCGCCGCAAATCCGTCCTTGGAAGCTTCAAGCCAGCGCCGCATCTTACGGCTCTTCGTGGCTGGGACGGCCACGGGCAGCCCAGGAACCGGTCAAATCGGCGAGACCTGCGGAAATGCACTCGACATCCAGCGCGATAATGCCACCGCCTGAGAACAGCAGCTCGATGACGCCTGCCGGATTTTCGGCATCGGGGGCGCCTGCAGGCGTAAAGCGGATCGCCAAGAGCGACAGGATAGCGCCGGACGCGCCCATCTTGATGTTCTTGGAACGGACCTTGAGCACGCCATCAAAATGCAGGCCGCTGCGGACGCGCAGATTGCCGGGCTTGCCGTTTTCCCATTGGAAACGGTTGACCACGGCCACAAAGCGCCGTGCCTTGGGCAGATATTTGAGATCGCCCACCTTGGCGACCGCGTCTTGCAGCTTGGCGGAGATCAGTTCGAGATCTTCGCTGTCTTCTGCGGCGATGATGGGTCCTTTGGTCGTCATTCGCTTTGCCGTTCTATGTTGGCCCCAACGGCGCGGAGTTTTTCCTCCAGCCGTTCAAAGCCGCGGTCCAGATGATAAACGCGGTTGACGATCGTTTCACCTTCCGCCGCAAGCCCTGCCAGAACCAGACTGGACGAGGCGCGCAAATCGGTCGCCATCACCGGCGCGCCCGTTAGATGCGGCACGCCCGTGACGATGGCCGTGTCGCCTTCCACTTTGATGTCGGCGCCGAGGCGCACCAGTTCGGGCACATGCATGAAGCGGTTCTCAAAGATCGTCTCGCGGATGCGCGACGTGCCCTCTGCCGTGGCCATCAGGGCCATGAACTGGGCCTGAAGGTCGGTCGGAAAGCCTGGGAACGGCGCGGTATCCACCGATACCGATTTAGGGCGCGAACCGTTTCTTACAACCTTTATCCCCGTGCCGGTCGAGGAAACCTCGGCGCCGACCAGAACCAAAAGGTCCAAAAGACTGGAAACGAGGTCTGGCGTGGTGCCCGTCAACTCGACCTCGCCACCGGCAATGGCCACGGCCATGGCATAAGTGCCGGTCTCGATGCGGTCGGGCAGGACCGAATGGCTGGCGCCATGCAGCTTGGGAACGCCGTCAACGACAATACGCGAGGTACCCAGGCCCGAAATCTTCGCCCCCATGGCGATCAGGCAATTGCCGAGATCGACAATCTCCGGCTCGCGCGCCGCATTGACCAGCACCGAGCGGCCTTGGGCCAGACAAGCGGCCATCAGCACATTCTCGGTGGCGCCGACGGAAACGATGGGAAACACCACCTCGCCGCCCGCCAGCCCCGCAGGGGCATCAGCAATGACATAACCTTGGGCGACGTCGATGGCGGCCCCGAGGGCCTGCAGCCCCGTCAAATGCAAATCGACGGGACGAGCGCCAATGGCACAACCGCCCGGCAGCGACACCTTGGCGAGCCCGACGCGGGCCACCAGCGGGCCTAGAACAAAGAAGCTCGCCCGCATCTTGCGGACAATATCGTATTCGGCGGTTGAACCGCGGACGCGATTGGCCTGGAGGCGGTAGGTGCCGCCCTCGCCCAGCGTCTCGCCCGGGGTCCACTCGACGCTGACCCCAAAGCTTTTCAAAAGCTCGGCCATGAAGACGACATCGGCGAGCTTGGGCACATTGGTCAGAATCAGCGGCTCATCCGTCAGAAGGCTCGCCACCATGAGGGGAAGAGCGGCATTTTTGGCACCGCTGATGGGAATCTGCCCGTAAAGCCGGGCCCCACCCTTAATACTGATCTTGTCCATAACCCCTCGAGAGACGCGCGCTGAAAAAATGACCGTTATTGGGCCGGGTGTTGTAGCGCGCCCTGCCCGGCTGCGACAGTCGCAATCGTGCCCCAGCACGACGAGGCGATCAGTCCGGCTTTTGCGCTGCCGTTGCAGCGGTTTGGGCGACCGGCGGCTGCGAATCACCCCTGCCTTCCACGCTCGCGGCGGCCCCGCCTGAGGCCCCGCCAACCGCCAAATCCCGGGCCTTGGCTTTGCGCCTTTTCAGGTTTTCCCGCAGGGCTGCGGCAAGGCGCTCCGTTTGCTTGGACGATTTTGATGAAGAAGACACCAACGAACCCTTTCCCTTAGCGCACACAATGGGATATAGACGCCCTCCTTTCAGGGCTGTGAAGGCCCGAACGGATACCACGTGTGCCGGAGTAGCGTAGTGGTAGCGCAACCCCTTGGTAAGGGGTAGGTCGTGAGTTCGATTCTCACCTCCGGCACCATCGCCTCTTTTTTAGGCACAAATAAAAATCACAATTTGTTACGTAACTTGCTGATTTTCAAAAGAAAATTGGAACATACAGCAACATAGCGGAACACCCCAACGCATCGGAATTGTTGGAAAAACGTTGGTACGAAATCGTGCCCCTGTTGGTACGCGTTCATATTCGTAGTACTTTTCGGCATGCCGCTGACCGACCTCCATTGTCGAAAAGCCAAAGCCGATTCCAAGCTCGTGAAGCTTTCGGATATGGGTGGGCTTCAGCTCTGGGTGTACCCGACCGGATCGAAGCTCTGGCGCCTCGCATACCGCTTCGGCGGCAAGCAAAAATCCCTCGCACTAGGCCGATACCCAGCAACAACCCTCCTCCAGGCTCGAATGGCCCGGGACAATGCAAAAGTACTGCTCGACAGTGGTAGCGATCCATCACACGTGAAGCGGGTAGCCCGGATGGAGCGTGAGTTTCCCGGCGACAGTTTCCAGATCATCGCCCAGGAATACCTCGCGAAGCTGCGGCGGGAGGGCCGGGCCAAAGCCACCATGAACAAGCTCGAATGGCTCCTCAACTTCGCCCTTCCCTTCCTTGGCCCAATGTCGGTCAGTGCTATCCGCCCCATCGATGTTCTGGCTGTCCTGCGGACCGTGGAAAAGCGCGGGCGGTACGATTCAGCGATGCGCCTCCGCTCCACGATTGGGGCTGTCTGCCGGTACGCCGTTGCCACGGCGCGGGCGCAGGTTGATCCGACTGCGCCACTGCAAGGGGCACTGACGACACCCATAGTGAAGCCCCGAGCCGCAATCACCGAACCGAAAGCCGTTGGCGCACTCCTACGCGCCATAGACGGGTTTGCGGGCCAGTTCACGACCCGCACTGCCCTCAAGCTCATGGCCCTGCTCTTCCCACGCCCCGGAGAATTGCGGGCGGCACAATGGCCGGAGTTCGACCTTGAGGCGGCGGTGTGGACGATCCCTGCCGCAAGAACGAAGATGCGGCGCGAACACCGCGTCCCGCTGGCACCCCAAGCCATCGCTCTCCTGCGAGAACTGCACGCCATCACCGGCAATGGACCACTTGCACTTCCGGGAGTGCGCACAGTGCGCCAGCCAATGTCCGAGAACACGCTCAACGCCGCCCTCCGACGCATGGGGTACGCCCAGGATGAAGCGACATCGCATGGCTTCCGCGCGACCGCTTCGACACTGCTGAATGAGTCTGGGCTGTGGAGCATGGACGCTATCGAGCGGCAACTGGCGCACGTCGAAAGCAACGAGGTGCGCCGCGCCTATGCGCGCGGCGAGCATTGGAATGAGCGCGTGAAAATGATGACGTGGTGGGCCGACTACCTCGACCAACTGAGAAAGATGGGTCAAGTGGTGTCGATGGAGCGGAAGAGCGCGTAGCCCCACCACGTCGCTTCCTCGCATTCTTGGCGATCAGATGAATAGAATTGAATTGCACAAAGCAGAAAGGCGGGCCAAAGCCCGCCTTTCGATTTTGTGCGCTGAGAGCTTTCGCTCAAACGCTTGTTAACGGCTGCTAAGCCCGGAGGCTTTCGCTGACGGCGCGCGATCTCCTATCGGCTAAATATTCGAATTTTGCGCTTTACAAAGCTGACAGAAGCTACTTCTGATTGCAATAAATTTATGGGGTTTGGGGGAAATTATGAAGTACCGCCTTGGTCTTGATATCGGCACCAACTCCATCGGCTGGACTGCGGTCACCGTTGACGCAAACGGGCGGCCCAACGGTGTTCTTGGTCAGGGCGTCCGTATCTTCAGCGACGGGCGCAATCCTAAAGACGGGTCATCGCTTGCCGTTCAGCGCCGTGTGCCGCGCGGAATGCGTCGGCGGCGAGACCGTTATCTGGACCGGCGCAACGAACTGATGGAAGCGCTGATTGCGCTCGGCCTAATGCCGCCCGACGAGGACGGACGCAAAGGGCTTGAGAGCCTCGATCCCTACGAACTCCGTGCGAAAGCCGTCCATGCTGCACTAACACCGCATGAGCTTGGCCGTACGCTATTTCATCTAAACCAGCGCCGAGGCTTCAAGTCCAACCGCAAGACCGATAAAGACGCCGACAACAGCAAAATCCAACCCAAAATCGACGAGCTGAGATACCGCATTGCGCAGAGCGGCGCAAAGACGCTTGGCGAATATCTCCACAAGCGTCGCCTAAAAGGAAAAATGGTGCGTGCGCGCCCCGAAGCCGGATTCTATCCAGACCGCGCGCTTTACGAGGATGAGTTTGAGGAAATCTGCAAGGTGCAGGCTCTGCATCACCTCTTGCGAGCATCGCAATGGGACGACCTCAAGGACATTATTTTCTACCAACGCCCGCTAAAACCGGTCGATCCGGGTTGGTGCCTGCTGGAGGATGGTGAACGGCGCGCGCATCGCGCCCTGCCCCTCGCCCAGGAATTCCGCATGGTGCAGGAGGCGAACAACCTTCGCATTCTGTTTCTCGGCGAACCGGCGAGACGCTTAACGCAGCAACAACGCGACAAGGTCTTGAACGATCTACGCACCAAGAAAGAGTTGAAGCTCGAACAACTTGTCAAGTTGCTGAAATTGCCGTCCGGGACGCGGATCAATCTGCTCGACGAGAACCGCAGTGCATTGAAAGGCGACGAAACGGCTTCCCGACTGTCACATAAGGATATCTTCGGAAAGAACTGGCACGGTCTTTCGTTGGCTCGGCGCACAGAAATCGTCCATCAGTTGATCGAGACAGAGAAGCCAGAGGAAATTGAGCGTATTGCGAAAGCGGAATGGGCACTAGACGAACCTGCTGCGAAAAAAATCGCCGCCACGTCTCTCCCCGAAGGTTATGCGCGGCTTAGCGAAAAGGCCATCGCCAAGCTCCTTCCCATCATGGAGGAACAGGGCCTCAATTATGCGGAGGCCGTCGCCGAAGTACCGGACTATGGAAGTCATTCCGATTTTCGGCCCGATAAAGCGCTCGATACACTACCCTACTATGGCGCGATCCTAACGCGGCAGGTTGTCGGTGGCGACGCGACAAAGCCAAAGGACGATACCGTCGCCCATTACGGGCGCATCGCCAATCCGACTGTGCATATCGGCCTTGGTCAAGTTCGGCGTGTCGTCAATGCGCTCGTCAAGGCTTAACCTATTCCAACAACTTGTTTGTCCAGCTTTCGGAACGCGGCGTCGCGGTGGTGCTCTGCGGTCCGAACCATATGCCGCTCGCCTGGGTCTGGCCTCTGGACGGCCATCATGTTCAGGCGCTTCGGATGCGCCATCAGCTCGAAGCCGATGAACCTCTCAGAAAACGCCTGTGGCAAGTGCTGGTCCGAGCGAAGATTGTCCAGCAAGGCGCTGTCCTGAAACGTTTCGGCAAGGAGGATGGTGCCTTCGAAATGCTGGCACGCAAAGTGCGCTCCGGCGATCCGGAGAATGTGGAAGCACAGGCCGCGCGGCGCTACTGGTCGCTGCTCATGGGCGATGAGTTCCGGCGCGACCGTCAATCCGGTGGCACGAACGCGATGCTGAACTACGGCTACACAGTATTGCGCGCGGGCGTGGCGCGCGCCATTACCTCGACCGGCCTACACCCCTCAATTGGCCTGCATCATTCCAATCGCGGTAATCCGATGTGTCTGATTGATGATGTCATGGAACCGTTCCGTCCACTGGTAGACTATCTGGTGGTTCGCTTGGTGGCGAATGGAGAGGACGATGTCACGCCTTCGGTGAAGGGTAATCTGGCCCTCGCCCTTAGTCTGGACATGGCAACAGCACGCGGGACGACGCCCGTCTCCACATGCCTGGAACGCCTCTCGATATCCCTGGCGACAGCGTTTGAAACGGGTAAGCCGGAGCTGGATCTACCGCAACCGCTCTTACCACTCGAATTGCCGGAGCTAGGGCGCGAGGCGGGCGCAGAGAGCTAAAGGGCCATGCTTACGGGTTATCGTCTGATGTGGATGATGGTGATTTTTGATCTTCCCGTAGGGACCAAACGCGAACGCCACGCGGCGACGAAGTTTCGTAACTTCCTCCTCGATCAGGGTTTTTCCATGAGCCAGTTCTCGGTCTACATGCGCTTTTGCGGTGGCAAAGATCAGGCGGAGAGCTACAACAAGCGAATTGAGAAATCTCTGCCGAAAACCGGCCTGGTCCAAATTCTCAACTTCACGGACAAGCAATATGAGAGCATTATCTCATTCGATGGGCGCACCCGTGCGCAGAAGAACGAGAATCCGCAGCAATATGCTCTATTCTGAAGAATTGGACGCGGAACGTTTGGCGAAAGAAGTCCCGCCAAACCCTTTTCAATCAAGGGCTTGGCGGAACATCTACTTTAGCCGATAGGAAATCGCGCGCCAACCGCAACCATACGCTTCGCTAGGGAGTGTCACGTTACAACTTTAGCCGATAGGAAATCGCGCGCCAACCGCAACAGCAAACCATGAATACCGAGCGCGCGGATCACTTTAGCCGATAGGAAATCGCGCGCCAACCGCAACTGGATTTCCGTCCGCGTGTTCGTAATGATCACTTTAGCCGATAGGAAATCGCGCGCCAACCGCAACGGCGCGCTCGATACACTGAAAGAACTCGCCACTTTAGCCGATAGGAAATCGCGCGCCAACCGCAACGCCGCGCAAGTGCGCCGCCTGCGGGACCGGAACTTTAGCCGATAGGAAATCGCGCGCCAACCGCAACGCCCGCGCATCCAGGCACCATAGAGGTCGCACTTTAGCCGATAGGAAATCGCGCGCCAACCGCAACAGAAGGAACCAACACCGTGAACAAGATCGAACTTTAGCCGATAGGAAATCGCGCGCCAACCGCAACGTGCTGATCGATTTTCTTCGCCCCCAAAGAGGGGGCGAAGAAAATCGAGCGCTACGCGCAGCAGCATTGAAGCGCTCCGAATAGTGCACACGCCGCTATCGAAATTAGCTCTAAACGCTATGCGTGGCGTCAGCCTAGGCAGGTCTACGCCGAGAAGTGCCAGCGCGGCTTGGACGTACAAGCAATGGTTCATTGAACTGAAGCTCTTTCTGATGTTGCTTCTTCCCGCCAGTGATTGGCAGCTTTAAGGATGGTGAGTTGCGTATTTCCTCGGGCGTCGGCCCTTCGACAACACGTTTTTGAGCACTTCTCCGTGCGGCAGCGGCGGCCGAAATAATGTCGTGAATCGGTGGCAAGTCCGGTCGGTTTCCCGCAAAAAGCTGTTCAATCGTACGTATCTGAATGCGAGGACGCATTCTGCCGCCAGCCTCAACGGAGCCCGCCTTCCGCGCCTCCTTTTCCATCTCTGAGGTTGGCTTGTGCAGCGTGACGAACACGCCAAGCTTTGCTTGATGATTGTTCATCGTACCGATCAGATCGCGGATGTGCGCCGCGTGAATGTTCTTGCCGCCTTTGACCGAAATTATCGCATTCCCAATCGACGTTGCATCGTCCTGAAAATATATCCACCCATCAACTCCACGATCCGCGCCTTTCTTTCCTCCGTCACGGGGTTGACCATCAACCAACGTGATCGCCCACAGTTGAAATTCATGCTCGTCCAAATCGAATAGCGTTTGCGCATCCGAGTTGTCGCGTGGAATACCAGTGACTTCATAATCGATATCTCGCCGCAAATGCATCTTCTTGAGGCGTCGTTCAACGACATCAATAGCAAGCGTAGTGATATCGATTCCTATCCATTTACGCCCAATTCTTTGAGCCGCTTCAATCGCTGTTCCACATCCACAGAAAGGGTCCAAAACAACATCGCCGGGATTGCTCGACGCATTTATGATGCGCTCAAGTAAGGCAAGCGGTTTCTGAGTTTGATAGCCGAGCGCCTCCCTTGATCGATTGTTCAATACTGGAAGGTCAGACCAAAGATTCTGCAATGGGACCCCCGGCATCTCGTCAAGATATCGTTTGTATTGGGGCACGGCGCCGGGGCGAGTTTGGATCACACGGCCCTGGCGAATGAGTTCATTCATCTTTACCTTCGAATAGCGCCAATGGCGCGAAACTCCCATCACCTCGTAGTACGGATTGCCCTTTTCGGCCCCACCGGGTCCTTGGAGGTTATCGATGCGATATCGCCGTCCGTCGGAATCGACGCGGCGGTAGTCACGATCAATGTATTCCTGATCGTAGGGCTGATACTGCCTATTCCAGGTCACGTTTGGACCTTTCGTATAGAACAGGATCGCATCTGTAATCCGGCCAAAATGTTTCGCGCCCTGTTTGCCGTCGCTGTGCGCATGTGACCGCTTCCAAATAATTTCATTCTGAAATGTGCCGGACCCAAAGGCCGCATCCATAATGATCTTCAGGTAATGGCTCGCGCTGGAATCGCAATGAAGATAGATGCTACCCGTATCCTTCAGCACCCGGCGCAATTCGAGCAGCCTAGCGGTCATCATGGTCAGATACGCCATGAGATCGCTTTTGTGCATGAAGTTTTGAAGTGAACTGATTATTCCGGCAACGGGTGAGCCGCTGTTCATCACAAGCGCAAATGCAACGTCTGTTGAAGGGCCCCACTGCCAAGAATCAACAAACGCTTGATACTGCGACTGCGCGGCCAGCCCATCTGGTGATCGATACAGAAGATTGTACGTAGCCTTCGAATTGAACGGCGGATCGAGATAAATCAGATCAACACTGTTCGCCGGTAGCTGAGGTAACCACTCCAAATTGTCGCCGAAAAATAACCTATTCATGACACCCCCGCAGCCAAGAAAAATATCTTGATACGGTCGAATCGATATTTCGTTAATCGCAAATACTAATGAGTTGCGTTCTCTTCGAGCGGGGTAAAGGAAATTTAGCCAATCCACTCAATCTGTTACATCAACGTGACAGCGACCGTGGAGCGGAGGATGTGGTAATTTTCGGGTTCAACGCGCTACCTCTGCACAACGGTTTTATGGCGCTGGCGCCATGGGTGTGGCAAGGCCGTGGTTAGCTGGCCTCGCCCACACACTACCGGCTGGCGCCGCTTTTGACGAGCACGGGCTCTCTTAGGCCGCCCGTGCTCGATTGCGCGCCGCCGGTACGTGACGTCGGGACATTATGGACGTTGTACGAACAATCTGCTTCTTCGATTGCTTTTTCATGCGCTCGTATTCTCGCATGAAGGCACATATTTCCTTACTGGAAGTGCCTGCCAAAATAGCCAGCAATTTCCTAACACGCGTTCGAGAGTCGTCCCGACATGGCGCACCAGACTATGCCGACAGCGCTCAGTTCGGCATATCGGCCCCGTCAATCCCACATTCGACCGTTTCTAGTGGTGGCAGCCTATCGATGCCATTTGTTGCCTCGCTTAAATGCATCGATTAGCAAGAAGCAGTGCGACGTTACCTACTTTCCGAATCTGGTACGTCCGATTTCCGCGACCGCCTGCTGATTTCAGCATCAACAAGCTCCAGGGCGTGTACGAGCCGGTTCCGCATATTGGCGAATACCGGCAATACACCATCTTCGCCGTCGTCCGGTTCATTCCGGTTCAGCTCGAGGGTGTTCGCGACGAGTTCGTCCACAGCCACCTTCGGCAGAAGATCGCCCTGCAGCATTTCTCCGTACATCTCATCACTCACCACCAAGGCATCCGGGCATGCCTGAACTGTACCGTCAGCGTCCATCACAGGCTCGAACGCGGTCGAGGTCAGAATGAGAGCCTCTAGTGTGTCGCGTGACAATGGAACCAGAGTTCCGCAGCGATTGCCGTCTTCGTCTTTGAAGCCCGCAACAAAGCGGTCGTTATCAGGAAAGGTGGGGTCTTCAGGTTCAAGAAAAGGTGTAAGGACCAAAGTCTCTGTCATGTGTTGTTCCTTCGACCAACGCCCCTCTTTTGGATGATGCCCTCACAACCCACGCGCATCAAGGGCCTTGCGGCATCCCCTGGAGGGCACCGAAGCTTCGACAGCAATGGTGTTGGCGCTGAAAGATTTTGACGGCACGCCATCAATTATCAGCTTTAGATAAATGCAGTGGTTTGGCAGATTGAGTAGGTCTTCCACATCGAATTTCGGCTGAAACTCTTTCGCAAGGTAAGGGGCGTCTTCGGCACCCACTCTGAACGAAATCAATGTCCCGGCATTGCCGATGACAGCAGATCGGATTTCCGGCTCAAGCTGGTGCAGGTGCTGGTGGGCCAGCGTGAGACCAACCCCATATTTGCGCAGTTCGCTCATCATATTGGCGAGCATGAGGGTCGTGAAAGACTGGAATTCGTCGATATATATAAAGAATGGCCGACGCGCACTTGCGGGATCCTCAGCCCGACTGAACGCCGCAAGGCCCAGTGTCGAGACGATCAAACCGCCCAGCACATGGCTACTGTCTTCGCCGAGTTGTCCCTTGGAGAGATTGACCAGCAACACCCTGCCCTCGTCCATGATGGAGCGGAAACTCAACGAGGTCTGCGGCGCGACCAGAATGCGATAGAGGGTGGGATCGGAGAGGAGCGCGCCCAGCTTGTTCTGGATCGGCGCTACGGCATCGGCCTTCTGGCGAAAGTGGTAGTGTTCGAACTCATGCCGCCAGAACCGGCGCACCGTCTCATTGCGGATGCCCCTCACGACGGACTTGCGCCAGGTTTCGTCGCTATAAAGGCGAAGAATATCAGGAAGCGTCGCATCGTCCCGCTCTAGGAGTGCGTAGAGGGTGTTGCGCAACACATGCTCCATGCGCACGCCCCAGGCGTCCGGCCAGAGCTTCTTGAGGGTTTCGATGAGGCCGGACGCGGCCAAAGGAATTTTGTCATCCCGCACACGACGAAGCGGATTGTATCCGAACGGTTGGGCGCCATCTGGCGCGTTCAGATACGAGACGCGTCCCTGCCCTTCGGCTGCCGCGTCTAGGGCGATCCTTTCCACAAGGTCGCCATGAGGATCAATCAGCGCAAGGCCGCGGCCTGCTTCCAGGTCTTGCCGCGCTAGAGTTTCGATGAGTGTGGACTTGCCCACGCCGGTTTTGCCGATGATGTAGAGGTGCGAGAGACGGTCTGATTGCCTGATACCGAAAAGTCGGTTCTCATTGCGGAAATTCGTGCGGGCGAAATAGGAGATTTCACTATTCGACACCATATGGCGATCATCGGATGGCGCGCAATGAACGACCAGACGGCGAAAGACGCGCCTGCGACGGGCCGTATGCACGAGGCGAAGCGCGTTCAATCCTACAGCCTGCTGGTCAATGCCAAGTTCCATCACCATTCTGGGACGCGCAACGCACGACGAAGCAGACCCGCCACTTAACCCAACTCAAGACTGACCCACTGCATATCTGCCGGATCACTTCCCTCATGGTAGGTATCGCTTTTTCGATAATACCGAATGTATTTATACGGCGATTTTCCTGGTCCGCTGAAGTTCGTGAAAAATTGAGCGCGATAGCTGAACTCATCGCCCCTAACATCAACAAACTCGATCCATTCGTAAGGGATGACACCCACGGCAAAAGCATTCTCGGAGAGCCGTTCCGTCTCTTGTGCCTCCGTTAGCGTCAGATCGCCATTGCCTTTTCGATACAAGGCGACGACTTCGTCGAAGAATTCGAGACCATCAAAGCGGGTAGCTTTCAGCTCAGCACCGAGATATGGATACCCATGACGGGTCTTCTTGTTCTCACCCAAATAACGGTTGGGATACATTTTGGCGTTCACGAGCTCCACCCTTCGGCGTCTCCCAGAGGCCATCTCTGCAAGGAGAGGATCTACCAAAGCTACGATTCGAGACTTATGCTGCAGTTTGTCTCGAAGGCCCAAGCGTTTGGATAGGAAATACACGTGGTACGCAATAAAACCGCTAGCAAGCATGCTTGCTATGCCTACGGCGTTATCGGCGAGCCATCTGAACATACCTGAAATATAGCAGCTATATGGTTGCTTTGGGGAAAATACTCATGAGATGGCCAGCACTTGCAGAGACGGCTAAGGACCTCAGACGCGATATCGTGAATACGTCCGGGAATCCCCCTCCCCCGCAGCGCCTTTGCCTTAAAGTCCTTTTCGAGCACGTAGGAGTATGCATCCAATCCTATGAGGGCGATCAGATATGCCAGCGTATAGATTTGACGTCCGTCGCGCTCATCCGGATTTGCCTCACTCGGCAGGAAGACGTACGGAACACATGCATCGTGAATGGCGAAGCCGCTGGTGTTCTTGTACACACTGCGCGCCTCCGGAAATTGCGGGAGTATCTTGTTGGTTAGCACGCCTTGGCAAACGTTGATCTGTTTGCTTTCAAAGCAATCGATGAGATACCTCAAGGCGGCGTCTTTGCGCTTCCCTCTCAGTGAGTCCGAATCGATTCCAAAATGGCTTCTGATTTTCTCGGCAGCATCCAGGACTGAAAGCCCCTTGAGCGACCCGCAATAGCTGTTCTTGTTGAGTTTGGTGCTCTCGCATCCGAAGTTTTGCAGCCGAATAAGCCGATCGAGAATGCGCTTTGAGCTCGGGCCGCCTACCCCGGCCCGCTTTGCAATAAACTTGGACGAAAGCCGAGTTTTGCGATTTTCCTCTATCTTTCTCAGTTCACGATCCAACTTGGGCAAGCTGAGGAAGAAGAGCTGCCACGGAAGCGAGATGACATCGCACTGCTTCCGCAATTCAGCAAAATCAATCTTCCCGTCCCTCAGAGCTGTCGCAAACACGTCGCGATGGAGAAGCTCTTCCTCGGGGTACATCGAAAGAACGCGCGTAACGACGGCGTTCTCGATCTCCGTCTTGGTCGTGCTGTTCTTTACACAGACAAGCATCGGTCACAATCTACTCCTTCCCTACGCAGAATCCACAACCCTTGATTGCTCGTCAAGACCCTGCCACCATTGAATCACAGCAATCACAATCGGTACGCATCCACTCCCTTCGATTGGCCGCAGTAAAACAGGGGGCCCTGCTAGGGTTCCTGCGCTGCCTCCCATTTAGAAAAGCGGACGGCAGCCTAACGCCAACTATCATGATCCCAATCGGCAAGGTCCGAGAGCTTCTCAGCCAAAGCGCAGCATCGTTCTCTGACGATGAAGTTGAGCGCATTCGCGTCTGCGGCTATGCCTGGGCCGATGCCATAGTCGAGCGGTGGCTCCGGAAGAAAACTCTTCCCGTCCGCAACACTGACGGCCACAATCAGTTCTGACGCGTTGAGGGACGTGGGGACGTCAGGGACGTTGCGGAGGATCGTCCGTATCACGACGACTGTGATCGGTCGGGCGTATTAGTGTATGCAATAAATAGATCTCGATTGCGTTTCCACTTGAGGATCGCTCCTTCGATTTCGCTCCATCTGATTCGACGCAGGTGCACCCAACTCCTTCTGGATACGAGCCAGGGCGTCAGGCTTCAGACGGAATTGTTAATACAAGGGACATTGGGAACATCACTGGGGCGTCTATATGGAGGGTGCTAACCCACCAACTCTACGGATTCTCCCGCCGTGCAGTGAAGCGACGGCTCTGCCATCCTTTCAAAGTCATGCGTTTCACCGATCAACAGATAGACGAGTTCCGCCGCATACTAGAGACCGAGACGGGTGAGCTTATCAGCCTAGCCGAGGCACAGGAGGAAGCGAGCCACCTCATGGACCTTATGCTACTGATCTCGCGCGAATTACCGAGCGAACGGGAGGCTCGTCTGGCCCAAGCCGCGCACGACGCAACGCTTCCACCTTCTTGATGGCGGTGATTGCCGCATTGAGGTCGGAAGTACCCACCATTTTTCGAATGTTCTTCACGTGCCTCCGCAGGTTAGGAAAATTTCGTTCGCGTGGGATATATTGGAACGATTTGCGAGCCTGAATACTGACTATTTTTCCCTTCAGAGTGAGGTTCGAACCGACGGCGGTTACGATAAGTCGCTTTTCCTCATCCGTGCCATTTTCAAACCAGGATATGGCGCGATTGCTAAACAAAATGAGGGTCTGAGAGGGTTCGAACCATCGCTCTTCATTTTTCTCGCGTTCATTGCGTGATTGACGGAGGCGAAGCAGTTCCCTATTTCCGTCTTCGCGCATTGCCAGGTATTCTGCGTCTTCAAGGAGGCGACGGGAGCGCATGTCAACGAGCTCGCGTAATCTTCGTTCCGTCGCATAGATCGTTGCATCTAGTGTTCGAACCTCATCAGATACCTTCTTCGTGGTGCTTTGTTGTTCCTGCACCAACCCCTCTGCTACCCAATCGCATACGGGTGCAGGGATAAATAAGTCCTCTAGATATTGGCGTACCTGCTCTTCAAGTTGATGCACTTCCACGGATGGCTCATTGCAGCGAGGTCGCAAACGCTTTGTGCAATGATAGTAGATGTACTGGGAGCCCCAACGGTTTGTCTTGTTTTCTGCGGTGACTGAGAGTCCGCAAGCTCCACAGGTAATAAGTCCGGAAAAAGCAAAATAGAGCTTCTGCGGCTGCGGACGACCAGGCCGCCGGAGCATCTCTTTGACGCGCTCATGTTCCTCCAGCGTGATCATAGGTGGGTGCTTGCCCTGATGCCATTTGCCTCCCCATGGAATGATTCCGGCGTAGAAAGGGTTATAGAGAATTTTATAGACCGTACTGAGCGCTGGAGGCTTGCCACCAAGCGTTCGTCGCTGCGGAGTCAATAGCCCCCACGAACGCGACGCCTGCCAGACTTCCTCAGCGCTATACGCGCCGGTCAGGAACATACGAAACATTTCTCGCACCAGCGGAAACCGCTCGGGATCGATGGCAATAGTGTTGGTCTCGCGATCATTGCGATACCCCAACGGGGCGATAGTCGGCCACCAGCCATTTTCAATTTTCGTTCGCACGCCACGCCGAACGTTCTCGGACAGGGCATCGGAGTAATATTTCGACTGCCCGAACATGATCTGAAGCATGAACTTGCCCTGGGAGTTGTTCTCAAATGTATATGTGCAGAATTTGAGGTCGCGCAGCACATTGCAATCGAGAAGGTAGACGATATGTCCGCCATCGACGCTGTTGCGAGCGAGACGGTCTGGCGACCAAGTAATGATTCCCTCGGCTTCACCGGCTTCCAATTTGCGAACCATCTCCGCGAAGACCGGGCGGCCAAGTTTCATGGCACTGCGTTCTTCCTCAAAAATGCCAACGATCTGAATATCATCCTTGCCAGAGAAGGACTTCTCCGCTTCGCGACGCTGGGATTGGATAGACAGCACTTGGCGCTGCTTATCTTCAGAGGATTTCCGGCAGTAGATGAAATATTTCATGGAAAAGACGTTGGCCGCGCAACGAATAATGCGTGACACGTCCCGGATGTCCCCACATCCCCAGAGTGGCGGCAGTGGGACTCTGACTCTATCGCCCACCTGCCGACTCGCGCGAATCGGCAGAACGTGTTCCCGTGTATTTTGCCGGATAAAAGAACGGGCGGAAGGCGTGTTTACCCGCCCGTCGTGCGGGAACACTACCTTTCGGGCTCTCCCCATGACACTGGGAACGTCCCTAAAGTCCCCGCTATTGGCCTAGGAAATTCCTGTACCGGCACCCCCGCCGTGGTATAATGCGGGCATGGCAGTGACTACCAAAACTCCTAAGCGCGGCACCTTCACCTTGGGGCGAGGCCGGTTCGCCAAGATCAGCGAGATCGAAGGCATTGAGGTGAGCCGTCCAATGCAGCAAGAGCTCGAAGACCTCCATCAAGCAGGTCATTCTGCCGCTGAGCGCCGACACATCCTGGCGCGCAAATACGGCCATAAGGTCTAGGCCTTGCCTATGTATGACGCCGTCACGGACCCGTATTGCTATCCGGGTACCACGGTGCTCAAGAACCTCCTTAACGTTCGTGACCAAGATACCCTCGGCGAACTTGAAGCCGTCCTGACCGCTGCCCGGGCCGATGAGCCCCTGCCGGAGGGACGCCTCAGTGTCACCCACTACACAGCGATCAATCACCACCTGTTTCAGGATGTGTATCCCTGGGCAGGAAAGTATCGCACCGTGCGCATCTCGAAGGACGGCAGCGCCTTCTGCTATCCCGAGAATATTGCCCACGAGATGACGGCGCTCTTTGTGTCGTTCAGGGGCAAGCACTTCCTTCGCGGCCTTCCACGCGAACAGTTCGCGACCGAAGCCGCCGCATTCCTCTCAACTCTCAATGCCATTCACCCGTTCCGGGAAGGCAATGGCCGGACGCAGACAACCTTTCTCACGCTTCTTGCCGAACAGGCCGGGCACCCGCTCGATCTTGACCGGCTGATAACCGGCACAAAGAATTCAACCCATACGCCTTCAAGGTGTTCGGCCCCAAGATTATCGCCACCCGCGAGCCCTTCCAGGACCGTGCCCTTGAGAGCCGGTTCCTGACCGAAGAAACCGGTACTCGCCCGCTCCGGGCAGATATTCCCATACACCTGCCAAAGGAGATGAAGGCGGAGGCTTTAGCGCTGCGGAATCGCCTGCTGCATTTCCGACTGTGCGAGTTTTTCACCATCAAGACTGACACTACCGCGCTGATGGACGGCGTTGAGCCGCGCCTCAATCAAACCGCGCTTTCCCTTCTGAGCCTCGTGGACGACCGCACGCTGCGGGCCGCCATACAGCGCCATTTGATGAATGAGAATGCAGCCTCCGTCGAGGAACGGCAGGACATACCGGAAGCGCGTGTTCTGTCAGCGGTGCTTGCGGCCTTTGAGGGCGCAACTGGCACCAGTGTCTCTGTCCGCGAAATTTCTGAGCGCTTTAATATCAGTCATTGCGCCGAATACGGTTCCCCCATGTCTTATCGCTGGATAGGCGAAGTGCTGCGCACACGGTTGCATCTGCAAACCCGCAAGAGCAATGGCATCTACGTTATCCCAATGAGCGAGCGAGGAAAACTGGGCACCCTCGCGTATAAATATCGTATAGGCCCGTCTGTTTGAACGATCCGTTCGGCATCGTGCAGATGATCGCGGTTTCTCAAGGGTGATCGGTTCTCAGGGCGCTTTATCCACTGCGCGTTCCGCCATTGAGACGGAAAGTCCCCTCTTTTTGGAGTGCTGCGCGATTGCGACCATGGCTATATACCTATGCCACGACGCCGCCTTCACATGTACCTTCGAAGCGAACGCCTCGCGGCAGGGCTATCGCAGCGCGAACTTGGCGCGCTTCTCGGAATTTCGGAAGACGTAATCAGCAACTGCGAACGGGGGCGTAGCGCGCCGAGCACAGCTATGGTTCTAGGTTGCGAGCTGCTATTTGGGAAGAACCCTGCCCGGCTCTTTCCTGCACTTTATGAAACCGTCCAGGAGGCCATCGGCATCCGCGCCGCTGCGCTCGATGTACGTTTACGCGGGCGCACCGATCTCGCCTCGCTCAAGAAGCTCCGCCTTCTGGGCACCATTGCCAGCAGGACCATAGCCGCTTCCGACCTATGAGCACCACCATCACCGCCGGTTACAAGGGGCTGGTGCTCGCCATCCACCCGACCTCGCGTGGCTTTGGCTGGGTGTTATTCGAAAGCCCGCTATCCGCCGTCGATTGGGGTATCGCGAGCGCAAAACAAGGACGCAATGCTCGCCTCTTGGCTCGCTTCTCCCGCCTGCTCGACCGATACGAACCAGCCGTGTTGGTGCTTGAAGAATTTGAGAGCCCCACCACACGCGCCGACCGGATACGGCTTCTATGCCGGAACATGGTCCACCTTGCCTCCTGCAAAGGCGCCGACACACCTGTCTATCGGCGCAATGTGGTCCGCACGGTGTTCGCGACCGTTGGCGCAACCACACGGTACGACATCGCCCAGGTTATCGCCCGGCATATCGACGCATTCAGCCACCGCATGCCGAAGAAGCGAAAGGCCTGGGAGAGCGAAGACCCGCGCCAATCGCTCTTCGACGCGGCGGCGCTGGCGATCACGTATTTCACAATCAGCGGACACTGACTGCCTCCCGCGCATTTGGGAGCATCGGAATGGTCCGGTGCTCCCGCAGAGTGCGGGAGAGCAACATGAGTGCACCAGTTCTTTCAGAAGCCAATTCCGATGTGTTCGGCACGATCACGGCCAAGATCGCATCTGCCATTGAGGCAGGAGCCGGAACCTTCACCATGCCTTGGCATGGTGGGATCGTACCACCGACATTCCCCATCAACGCCGCAACCGAGAAATCCTATCGCGGCATCAATGTTCTCTCTCTCTGGGTGGATGCGCTCAAGCGGCGCTACGTCCAAGGCTATTGGGCGAGCTACCAGCAGTGGAAAAACATCGGTGCCCAAGTCCGCAAAGGCGAACGCGGCTCCGTCATCGTCTTCTACAAGAAGCTTGAGACCCCGGACGAAAGCGACGGCACGGATCCTGGCGAAGGTGCATCAGCACGGTTCGTCGCCCGCGCTTCCTATGTCTTCAACGCCGAACAAGTGGACGGTTGGACGCCGCCGATTCCCAAAACTTGGTCTGATGTGACTGTCAACGAAGAGGTCGCCGCATTCATCGAGGCGACGGGCGCACAGATCGTCCACGGCGGCACGAAAGCCTGCTATCGCCGCGACCTCGACCGGATCGACATGCCAAAGCCCGAACTGTTCGTCGGCACAGCCACCAGCTCGCCCACCGAGAGCTATCACGCCGTGCTCCTTCACGAGGTAACCCATAATGCCGAATCAAGTGTTATGCCGCGCCGATCTGGATTCGCGCGCAAATCGTGGCCAGACCGGCGTTTCCATGCGGCATAATCAGAGCGATTCAAGGAAGCTGAGTAGAGCATCGTCGGGCCTGTAGCGCCCTG
>JARLIR010000080.1 GCA_031291635.1 Rhizomicrobium sp.
GGCAAAGCCACCGCCGCGCAGGTCGAAGAGGCGTTGGCCGAACCGCCCAGTTACACCGCCATCCGCACGCATCTGACCATTCTGGAAAAGAAGGGCCATCTGAAACACACGCAGGATGGCCCGCGTTATGTCTATGCCCCCAAGGTGGCGCGCGAAAAGATGGCGCAGCGCGCGGTCAAATCGATGCTCGCCACCTTCTTCGACAATTCGGTGGAGGGCGTGGTGGCGGCGCTGCTCAATCAGGAAGATGCCAAACTTTCGCCTGCGCAATTGGAACGCCTGTCGTCGCTGATCGAAAAAGCCAAGGAGGACGGACGATGATCGTGCTCAACAGTTTGCTCCTCGCCAGTGAATGCTTTTTCGGCGGCAGTCTTTTGTTGGCCATCGCTATGCTCCTCAGCCAGGGCAAGCCCGCCAGCCAGCGTCATCTGATATTGAGCGGCGCGTTCGCGGTGCTCTTGGCGCTGCCATTGGCGTCTTTGGCTTTACCCTCGCATATGATTTGGCATCTGGCCGCGCCGCAAGCATCGCTGCCGGTTGCGATGGCAGCTCCCGCGGCAGGGCCCGCCTTTGATTGGTCGCTGCTCGTGCTTGGTCTTGTCGCGCTGTGGGCCATGGGGGTGATTTTTGTGCTCTCGAAAGCCGCTTTTGGGGGCGTGGCGCTGAGCGCGCTCTATCGCGCCAGCGTTCCTCATATTCCGCATGGGCTCTCGAGCGAAAAATTCCGCGGACTTTCCTGGCAGCTGCGTATTCGCACCACACCTGGCGAGGCTGGGCCGATCACTTGGGGCATTCTGCGCCCCATCGTGCTCTTGCCGAAATCCTCGGTGAATTGGAGCCGGGCGCGGCTGGAAGCGGTGCTGCTACACGAAGCGGCGCATGTGCGGCGCCACGATTGTCTGACGCGCCTCGTCGCCCTGATCGCTTGCGCACTGTATTGGCCCAATCCGTTGGTCTGGGTGGCAGCGCGGGCGATGCGGCGTGATGGCGAAACCGCGGCTGATGATGTGGTGCTCGCTTGCGGCATCAAAGCCAGCGCTTATGCCGAGCATCTGGTGGGGCTCGCGCGTGCCTTCGCCGGATCGCGCCCTGCTTATGCTGGTGTCAGTCTGGCCATGGCCGAAGCCTCGATGCTGGATGAACGCGTCGAAGCCATTCTCAATCCCACCCGTTCGCGCCGGGCCGTGCGCAAAGCCGATGTGCTGAAGATCGCCGCTCTTGGCCTCACCGCCACCGCGGTGATGGCTTTGGCGCGACCCTCTGTGGCGGAAGCCAAGCCGGAGCCTGCCGCCAGCCCTGCCCCCACCCTTGTCGCCAGCCCCGTGGCCAGCGCCTCTGCGCTGCAGCCCGAGCCGGTCGAGAAAGCCCAAAAAATCCATCAGCGGCGCATTGTGGTGCTGCGCGAGGATGCGGTCCCGCCCGCGCCGCCAGAGCCACCGGCGCCGCCGCCAGCTCCGGCGCTGCCCGCCCTGCCGCCAGCCCCGCCTGCGCCCCCCGCTTTGCAAGTCCCGCCTGCACCGCCGTCGCATGTCACGCTGCGCTGGGAAGGCCCTAACGGGGTCAAGGAAATGCATTGGAGCTTTGCCGAGCAGCAGCGCGCGGCTGTGGCGCGGTCGATCGCCAAGGCCGAACGCCAGCGTGCCGCCATCGCGGTTCAGATCGACCTCGGTGAGGCGATGCGGGAACACGCGGCCGATTTGGCGCAAGCGCAAGCTGAGATCGCTAAGGCGCAAGCGTCCGTTCACGCCGCCTTGGCCAAAGCCAATATCTCGATGGTGGTGTCAAAGGCGCTGGATAAGGCGATGGCCAAAGCCTTCCAAGACGTCCATCGCGAACACGCCAAAGTGGTCGTCGACGACGAAGAGTAGGGCGCGCCCTATTCCCCGGCGCCCTTGCAGCTGCTGTCGGTGCCCCAGAGTGATCCTTGGGTGTTCTTCAGCAAATTCTGCTTGCGTTTGGGCAGGGCGGAAAAAAAGCTGATGCCGGTTTGCGCTTCGATGGTGGCAATCGGCACCGCGTATTTCGGCAAGTTCGCGCTGTCCAGCTTCTGATTGGGCAGCAGCATGCCGAGGGCGCGGCCTTGCGCCGGATCATAGATCACTTTGAAAAACGCGTCGGGCACGCGCAGGCGTTTGGCGCCTTTGGGAATCCAGCGCCCGATGCCGTCCTCATAGACAGGCCCGGTGATGACATAGAGCTCTTCGCGGCCGCCGCATTGAATCCAGCTGCGCACATCGGTTTCCAAATCTTTCCAGATGTTGCGGTTGAAGCCGATGCCGACTTGCGGCGACATGTTGGTGAAGAGGAAGCTTTCGTCCGTCATCGCTTGGCTGGATTTGAAGTCGCCCGCTGGCGCCTGATGGCCGCGATCATAGCCTTGGCCGCTATAATCCTTGTTGGTGGCCGACAGCCCGGCAGCGATGCTGGTGTCCTCGGTGAATTTGTTGGAGCGTATCGCCTTGCCGCTGAGCTGCGCCTTTTGCAGATGTTCGATCACCCAATCGGGGCTGCGCGTGCCGGGATTGAAGCCCACGGCATAGCCCTTGCGGCAGATGGCGATGGGGCCGGCGTCGGAGCCATCATGTTTCATCTGCGGCAGGCCGATGGCGGCGTAAGCATCCTCGCATTTGGCGAAGGCGTCATCGCCATAGGCCGGGACAAAGCCGGTAACGGTCACGAGCGTAAGGGCTAAGATGGCGCGGCGCATGGCGTGGTCCTTGCGAAAATCGTGGTCGGTACGAAAGCCGTGTCAGGGCCCAGTCTGCGCCGCTTTGGCAGCCGCGGCAGCCGCGGCACTGGCATGGGCGGCGGCAGCGGCGGCATGCGCGGCAGCGGAATCCGTCGCTGTGGCGGGCGTCTTGTTGCTGGCGGTGATGCCTTTCGACACCGCATAGGTTCCGGCGCTGATGCCCAGCAGGCCGAGCACGCTGTCAGGGATGATGACGAAGCCGCCGCTTTCGACCGAGAGCAGCAGGAACAAGCCTGCGATCACAAAGGTGAAAAGCAGGAATTGGAAACGCGACAAGCTCGCTTTGGTCGAATCCGGCTCGGCCAAAAGGTCGTAGATGTTGATGCGCCCGCGCGCGATCAAATAAAGGACGAGGAAAGCCGTGCCGATGATGACGAGCAACAAGGCGGCGGCAAATAGAAAGGCGAGTGTGGCCCAATTCGGAGTCATGGCGATTTCTTCTTTCTGCCTTGCAAGGCCCTGGTCAGTTTTCCGGAGAGATAGATGCCGTGGCTGCCGGCCAGCAGTGCCACCAGTTCGGGCGGCACCGGCGGCATGCTGTGGCTTGTGGCTGAGGTCAGCGCCAGCCGCGCATAAGCGACCAGCGCGAAGAGGAACATCACCAGCATTTGGATGCGGTCCGGCGCCGGGCGATGGTCGGCCTGGGCCTCGCCATCATGGGCCAGGATGCCAGCCAGCCCGATGCCGCCGTTCAAACAGCGATAGGCGATGACGGCAGCGGTGGCGACAAACCAGCCGCCCAGCCCCCAAAGCATCATTGTCCCCAGCATCCCCATAAAGTGAGGGTGCCCGTTTAGGTTGAATAGGTCAAGCGACAAACAAATGGATCAGGCGGCTTGGCGGGCGGCATGGCAGGGATAGAATTCGCGCATCAGCCGCTTCTGATAGGCCATCAAATTGGCGCAGCGTAAGGTAAAGTCCTTCAGCGGCGAGGTGAAAATCGGCGCCGTGGCAGCGGCGATCATGGCGAAGGCGGTGGCATCGACTGCTGCCATGGCCGGGCCCATCAAATACGCCTTGTTGCCCAGCAGTGTGGCGAGCGCAGCCATGCTGCGGCAGCCGAGATCAGCGACTTCTTCCTGCGAATGGCGCCCCAGGCCATGGCCAAGCAGATTGCAGGCCACCGCGCGGCGGGCTTCGATGCGCGCCTCCTCGCGCAATTCGCTGGGCAGCGTGTCGAAGAAATGCGCGGGGCCCGCGGCGAAGTTGGCTTCCTCCATCCAGCGGAAATAGACGATCGCCCAATAGAGGTGATCCTCCAGCATGCGTTCGATCGCCCAGCTGCGCGCCCGCATATCGGGCGTCAGGCCACGGTCCAGGTCGATGCCATAGGCTTTCTCGATGTGATCGCGGATGAAGGTGGAATCGCCAATTTTGTGATCGGCTTCGACGATATAAGGAATTTTCTGCTTCGGACCGTCGGCGGGAAAGCCGCGTTCGAGGCGATAGGGAATCTCCGCCATCTTCAGCTGCACTTCCGTCTTCATCACGAAGGGGCTGGCATGGGGCAGGCCAAAAGCGGGGAAGGAACCGTGCAGCGTGATCATGAGCCTCTCCATTTATTTGCAAGGAAGGCTTCCTAAACGATCCCTGCTGACAGCATGCTGTCAGTAGCATGGCAGCAGGGTGTCATTATGCGCAGAGCCGACCGCCTCTTCCGGATCATCCAAGTGCTACGGCGCAAGCGCCGCCCCGTCACTGCGCAGCAAATCGCGGAGGAGCTGGAGGCCAGCCCGCGCACCATCTATCGCGACATCGCCCAGCTGATGGCCGACCGCGTGCCAATCCGCGGCGAGGCGGGGATCGGTTATGTGCTGGAAGGCGGCTTCGACATGCCGCCTTTGATGCTGACCGCCGATGAGATCGAAGCGGCCATGCTCGGGGCGCAATGGGTGATGGCGCGGGGCGATGCGGGCCTGGCGCGCGCGGCCTCCGATCTGGTCGCCAAAATCGGTGCCGTCATTCCCGATCACTTGCGCCCCATTCTGATGGAGCCCGCGGGCAGCGCACCGCCAGCCATGAGCGGCGGCGTCGCCGATGTCATCGATATGGGGCGCTTGCGCACCGCCATCCGCGCCCAAGGCAAAATCCGCCTCGTCTATCGCGACGAAAAGAGCGCCGAATCGGTGCGCATCATCTGGCCCATCGCCGTGCTTTATTGGGAGCGCGTAAGGCTGATCGCGGCCTGGTGCGAAATGCGCAAGGCGTTTCGGCATTTCCGCACCGACCGCATCACCGCCTATGATTTCCTCGAGGCGCGCTATCCCACGCCGCGCAGCAAGCTCAAGGCGCTCTGGCAAAAAGACCTGCTGCAAAAAGAAAGTTGGTAGCTACCCAGCGATCTGTTGCACAGGCAAACGGCTGGATTACAGCCGTATTTGTTCTTTTTCGGCGATTGCGTAGCGACCGCACGTCCCCTTGACCCGGGGTGAACATGTTCTCACCATGATGGGTATAATAAAAATTGGGGGACGATCATGGCCTTGCCACTGGGTGCCGCTTTGGCGGTATTTCTCGCAGCCGGCGCCGCACCGGATGCGACCGGTCCGAATGCTCCATCTGCGCAGCAACAAATGGTTCCGGTGATCGCGCCGCAAGCCTTGCGGGAGATGATCGCCTCGCAGCGCGTTGCGTTGATCGATGTGCGCGAGCCGGCCGAATACGCCGCTGGCCATATTGATGGTGCCGTCCTGGTACCGCTCAATATGCTCGGCAGCGAATACGCCAAGTTGCCGCGAGACATTCCTCTAGTGGTCTATTGCCGTTCGGGGCAACGCAGTGCCCGGGCAGTGGCCTTCCTGATCGCGCGTGGCTTCAGCCGCGCCGTCAGCCTGGCGGGCGGCTATCTCGCTTATAGCGCGCACTAATAGCACTGCGAGCGGCGGCGGTTTTTTGTCGTCGCCGTTTTGCCAAGCGAGGCACGTTTACCAACGATTTGGCGCTGCAGCGCAGCGTGACTTGCGACCGACGCTTATCTGTTGGGCGCGTGCACAAGATTCAGGCACGGACTTTGTTTGTGCGGAATGCCAAAGTGTGTTTCTCTTTTCCCAAAGTTTAGGGTCGGGGGACTGGTGTGATTACGATCGATGTCAGGCACGACGGTTTGGGCCGTTTGGTGCGGGTGGTAGCGCCGGTGAAAACACTGGCGGAGCGTCGGGCAAAACAACTCTCCAAACATTGGGATGATGGCGCCAAGCGCCGCGAAAGCGCGCTGCGCGGTGTGGGCGCCGATGCCTTTCTGAAACTGGACGCCGAGGAGCGCACCAAAGAGGCGGAAGACGCGGTCTCGTCGCTCACCGCCATTTTGTTCACCGCCTTGCAGCAAACCGCGTCCGCTGATTGGGCGCTGCAATATGAAGACAATGCCTTCGCCGAAGCACCGCCCGCCGAACCGCCGCGCCCGCCGCTCGAAAACGAACCGCAGCAAAGCGATTTCAAAGCCGCGCCTTTGACCCTCGCCACCCTCCTCAGCCCGCGCGCCTTGCGTAAGCGCAAAGAAGATGCGCGTGCCAAATTCGAAACCGCCCATAACGGCTGGTCTTATTTGAAGCGCTGGCGTGAGCATGAATACGCCAAGGCTTGCGATGCTTTTCAAACCGCCTCGGCAGGATGGAAAACCCGCCAAGCCAATTTCTTCGATCTGCAAGCGCGCACCAATGCGCGGCTCGATGCCTTGGTACAAGGTTATGCCCGCGGTGAAGCCGATGCGGTGACCGGGCACTGCGATCTGGCGCTGTTGTCGCTCGATCGTCCGCAAGGCTTTCCTTGTTTCTGGACCACGTCTTATGCCGATGGCGTGCTGCAAATCGATTACGATCTGCCCAGCATGGCGGCGGTGCCGGTGTTGAAAGCGGTGAAATATGCCCCCGTGCGCCAAGTCTTCGACACTGTGGCGCTAAGCGAGCGCGAGCGCGAAAGGCTTTATGGCGAAGCGGTATTCCAGACCAGTCTGGCGGTGCTGCATACGCTGTTCACGGCCGATAATGCCCATGCAATCCGCGCCATCAGCTTCAATGGCTGGGCCAATTTCATCGACACGGCCTCGATGCGCCCGGTGCGGGCTTGTATTGTTTCGCTGACGGCGGATCGCGGCCGCTTTGCCGAAATCGATCTGGCCAGCGCCGATCCCAAAGCCTGCTTCCGCGCCCTCAACGGTGTGATGAGCCCCAAACTGGCCGCCCTGGTGGAACGTTCGGCGGGGTAAACTACCAGCGCAGCAGCCAGCGGCCGGTGATCGCGCCAAGCGCGGTCATGGCGGCGATACCGGCGCTGTACCAGATGCTGACGAAGACCAGCGCGCTTTCGTTGCAATGAAAGCCATAGACAAAAGCGCCCGCAGCACCGGCCAACAGACCGGCCGCAGCGCCTGCTGCGACGGGGCGTGTCGGGGCCAGCTGGCGCAAGGCGGCGATGACGCCGACAAAGATCGGCAGTGACACCAGCACGATCAAGGGCACACAAACGCGCCAGGAGCCGCCGAAGAAGAGCTTGGCATGCTGCGCCTCAGGCGCGCTCAGCCATTGGCCGAGAGCTCCTGCTGCCGCCAGCACTAGCGCTGCCGCCACCAGCAATAGCCGGTGTCCGGTGTCCGTGCCCGGGCGCGCCAAGCGCTCAACGATGACAAAGCCTGCAATCGCCAGCGCCAGCGTGTAAGCGAATTTCGCCCAATAGGCCCAGCCCGCCATGGCGTGCAGGAAATCGTGGCGAAAGCCGAGCAGGGCGCCTGTCAGCACAAAGGCGACCACGATGCCGCCGCCCAGGCCTTTGGTGAAGATGGCGCTAGGCGTCGCGAGCGGGGCCGGGTTTTGCGCCAGTCGGGCGATCAGCGTGTCGGTTTTCATGCCTTGCCCCCGATGCGCTTGATCAAGGCCTGCAGGCTGCGATGCACCCCGACCTTCACCGCACTCTCTGACATCCCGGTGGCGGCGGCGGCTTCCGCGGTGGAAAGTCCGTCCAGCTTCACTTGGCGCAACAGGGCACGCTTGGCTTCGGGCAGGGTGGCCAGAAGCTGTTCGACATCACGGGCGGCTTCCGCGGCCTCGCTGTCGCTTTCGGCGGTGACGGCATCGGCCTCTTCCAGCGCCACGGTCTTGCGGCTGCCGGATTTGCGGAAATGGTCGATCAGCTTGTAGCGCGCGATGGCATGCAGCCAAGCGGTAAAGGGCTGGGAGCAGTCATAGCTGGCGCGTTTGGTATGGATCGCAATCAAAGTTTCCTGCACCAGATCTTCGGCTTCGGCTCCGACATGCAGCCGCCGCGCGAAATAGGCCCGCAAATGCGGGGTAAGCGCCTTTAACAGGCGATGATAGGCCGCGCCGTCGCCTGCCAGCGCCGCAACCATCAGCGCTTTCAGTTCGTTCTCGGCCCTCTCATGGCTAGTTCGCATCAAGGCCCGATCCGTTACAGCAACCGTCACAGAATAATTATCGCAATTGGGCCGTAACCGCGAGAGGGGGCGCTGCGAACTCCTCAGTACCAACACCCCAGGAGAGACCCATGAAAGCCTTTTTGCTTGTTCCCGCTCTGGCCGCTTTTTTCGTCGCCGCTCAAGCCCAAGATGGCATGACGACCGCCCCGATGAAAGCCGATGGTGCCATGAAGACCGACGCCATGAAGACCGACGCCATGAAGACCGA
>JARLIR010000081.1 GCA_031291635.1 Rhizomicrobium sp.
GCGATCGGCAATAACGCCCAGATCGTGCATTACTCGACCAATCCGTAAGACCGCGTGCCGTGACGCGCCTCGCGGGGGAACGCCGGGGCGCCATACAGAAGAAGAGGGAGGCCGGGGGGCCTTTCCTCTTCTTTTTCTTTTCCCCCAAATAGCCAAAAGCGGAAGGCACGTCCTCCCGCTTCTGTCTGCCTATCAGACATAAAAGCTACGGCGGGCGAGCACAAAGCCGATTTCACGCGGCTAGAGACAGGCGCCTTCGCTTTCCCTCGGCGTGTTAGCGCGACGGCAACCGACTCCCTTGGGAGATCGTTGCTGTTGCGCCTCTGGCGATGCGCACGAGCCACGCATCGAACCACACCTGTATGTCGCCCGCGTCGTTCTGATGGCCCGAAGACCCTTGGTAGTTCTCCATCGCTTCATACCGGCGATAGATGTGGGAAGCGGATCCAAAAAGTTCAAGGGCGGGGGATTGTTTGTAATGCGACGGAAATTATGGCGCGTGAGACGCGGTTGCGGCGCGGACGAATGGTGACCGGCCCTCGAGCCGAGGCCGGTGATGCGTAACAGCCTGTCGCGAGTCCCTGTTCAGCTTACGCCAATTCGGCGGACTCTAAGTCGTTCTCATGGACTTCGATGGCATCGCCGTCCTCGAACTCGATTCCGTAGAGGGTTCCCGATGGAAATTCCGGACGTGCGCCAGCCAAGCGGTCAGTATCGACGGCAAACACCGATGCTACATCACCAATCCGTGGTCCAGTCGTTCGTCTTGCTGGTACATCGAACCAATGCGAAATTCCGGGTTTGACACGAACGAGGTCGTTGTAGTCGAACTTAGTCTGAGACACGTGCGTCCATCCGATCACTTAGTCTATCGACCAATAAGACCTTAAAAGCCTACCTGAACATGGGAGCGATTGGAACGTCCGGATGTGGTGCCAAGTCGACATTCCGGTGAGACCGCCACTCCTGTCGTACACAGGATGAACAGACGCACTCTGCTGAATTTGCCAGGATGTCTTCGCGCGGCAGAGGAGGCCGCACATTTTGTCTTTTCCCTCTCCGGAGGGAGGGCTATCGCTTTTGGGTATCATGCCCCACTTGTCATGGCCCGCAAAAGCGGGCCACCCAGCTCTCGCGGCGCCGCTCCTGCAGGAAAATGTTTGATTTAACGCCCTTACAGCAGAGCAACACCACCTGGATGGCCCGTTGTAACGGGCCATGACAAATAGGTTTAGGCCAAAAGCAATCGCCCTTCCCCTAGAGAGAGAAAAGGTACAGTTGTATTGCCCAAAAAGGATTTTGCAGCTTTGGCGGCATCGGGCATCATCGGGGCGCCAAACAGGGGAGTTTGCCATGTCCATTCTGAAAACCGCAAAAGTCTGCGCCATCATCGGCACGCGCGACTGCGACAAGGCCAAGGCGTTTTATGGTGAGGTTCTGGGTTTCACCCTGCAATCTGAAGACCCTTATGGCGTCGTCTTCCAGATGCAGGATGCCAGTCTGCGCATCACGCCCTTGCCGGATTTCACGCCGCATCAGCATACCGCACTGGGCTGGAATGTCGCTGATGTGCCCGCCACCGTGATTGCCCTGACCGAAGCCGGTATCGTTTTCGAGCACTATTCTTTTCTCGAGCAGGATGAGCTGGGCATCTGGAAAAGCGGCGATGCCTTGGTCGCCTGGTTCAAAGACCCGGATGGGAATATCCTGTCGCTCTCCAACAGCTGAAGGCGAAAACGATGAAACGGATTACGGCGCTGCTTGTGACGGCGCTTTTGGCATCGCCAGCGCTGGCGGGTGCCCCCACGGTGATGATGCTCTCCAGCAGCGACCAAACCATCATCGGCCAGACCATCGTCAGCCCTGAGCATCCGACAGTGAATTCCAGCATTGTCACTTTCCAGTCGGGCGACAAAACCGGCGTGCACAAGCACCCCTATCCGCATTACGGCTACATGCTGGAAGGCGTGCTGACCATCGTGAATACCGAGACCGGCAAGAGCTTCGATCTGAAAGCCGGTGAATTCCTGGTGGAGATGCTGAACACCGCCCATTACGGCGAAAACCGCGGGACCGTTCCGGTGCGCATCTTGATCGTGGATAGCGTGCCCGCTGGGGTGACAAACAATTCTGTGGCCGTGGCGCCGTAAGCAAAAAATTGTCATCCCCGGCCGAGAGACGCGAACGTCAGTGAGCGGAGCGAGGGGAAGGGGACACAGGTATTGACCCACGCACGATGTCGAATTGTGCGTGAGAATGTCCTGGCGTGGTCTTCCCGATCGTCTTGCAGAACCTACCTGGGCCCCCTTCCCTTCGCATTCGCGCTTTCGCGCGCCTACTCGGCCGGGGATGACAGCTGTTTTTCTTCCACCACCGGCGGATAGGCGTGCCAATGGCCTTCGTGGTCGCGCAGGCGCCAGCCGGTCGGCGTTTTTTCCGCTTCACGCGATTCGAGCGGCACCTTGGCAAAGCCGCCGGGAATATCGAGCACGTAAGTGGGAATGGCGAGGCCCGAGAGCCGCGCGCGCAGCGCCCGCATCAAAGTCAGGCCCTCATCGATGCTGACGCGGAAATGCGAAGTGCCAGGCGCCAGATCGGTGTGATGCAAATAATAGGGCTTGATGCGGCATTCGAGGAAGCTGCGCATCAAGGCTTCCAGCGTCGAGATGTCGTCGTTGATGCCGCGCAGCAGCACCGTCTGGCTGACGACCGGAATGCCCGCATCGACGATCTTGGCAATTGCCAGCCGCGCTTCCGCCGCCAATTCGCGCGGATGATTGACATGCACAGCGACCACCGTGGAGGCGCCCGGCACATGCAAAGCGGCAATAAATTCGTCGGTGACGGCGGCAGGATCGACCACTGGCACGCGGGTGTGCCAGCGCAGCAGTTTCACATGCCCGATAGCGCCGAGATCCTTGCCCACCTTGGCGAGTCGGCGCGGGGAGAGGACAAAGGGATCGCCGCCGGTCAGGATCACTTCCCAGATTTCGCCATGCTCGCGGATATAGGCCAGCGCCTTGTCATAGGTGTCCGGCAGCAAGGCATTGTCTGACTGCGGCCCCACCATCTCGCGACGGAAACAGAAGCGGCAATAGACCGGGCAGCTGTGCACCAGTTTGAACAAGGCACGATCGCGATGGCGATGCACGATACCGGGCACGGGCGAGTGGCTGTCGTCGCCAATGGGATCGGCCAGCTCTTCCGGCGTGACCGTAAGCTCTTCCTCGGAGGGCACAAATTGGCGGGCGATGGGATCGAAGGGGTCTTGGCGATCGATCAAGCCCATCACGGTTTCGGTCAGCGCCACCGCATAGCGCGCCGCCACCGGCTCCAGCGCCGGCAAGCGATGCTCGTCGATCAACCCGGTTTGCGCCAGGGTGTAGATGGATTTGACGGTGGTCATGTCTACGCAGCACTCATGAAGGCGGGGTCCATAGCACATCAGAGAGGCAGCGCGCCCCCGTTGCCAACATCACGAGGCGGTCGAATCCCAGTGCAACACCAGAAGCCTCGGGCATTTGTGCCAAGGCGGAAAGGAAATCTTCATCAAGTGGATAACGCGTCCCGTAAAGGCGCTCTTTCTCATCCATTTCGATTTCAAAGCGGGCGCGCTGTTCCACCGGATCGGTGAGCTCGCCAAAACCGTTGGCCAACTCGACACCGCAAACATAAAGCTCGAAACGCTCGGAGACGCGGCTGTCATGGGCGGTGGCGCGGGCAAGCGCCGCCTCGCAGCGGGGATATTCGTAAAGCAGCGTTGGCGCCGGCACGCCCAGCTTAGGCTCGATGGTGACGATCACTTTGGAAAAGATATCGCCCCAGCTGTCGTTGTCGGCCACTTCAAAACCGGCGGCGCGCGCCGCTGCGGCCAGGGTGTCGCGGTCGCCCTCGCCGGTCGCCGACAGGCTGGCCATCAGATCGATTTCGGCGTGGCGGCTGAAGGCTTCAGCCACGGTCAGGCGCTCAGCAGGCAGGTGCGGCAGACAGACCCGGTCGCGATAGGAATACTGCCCGATGCCGCTCGTTTCGGCGCCCAGCCAGACCAGATCGAGGCAGTCATCCATCACCGCCCCGTAAGCCTCCCCGGCCCGGTACCATTCCAGCATGGTGAACTCGAAGGCATGCAGCGGCCCGCCTTCGCGGTTACGGAAGACCCGGGCGAAATCGAAAATCCGCTTTTCCCCGCCCGCCAGCAGCTTTTTGCAGGCAAATTCCGGGGAGGTGTGCAGGTAAAGCGGGCGGGTCACCCCATCCAAACCGATGGCCTCGGTGGCAAAGGCGGACAAATGGGCCTCATTTCCCGGGGAAATGGCCAGCGCGGCGCATTCCACTTCGGTAAAGCCTTGTGATTCCAGATGGGCGGCCACGGCTTTTTTAATGCGGCCTCGCGCCACAAGGGCGGGGCGGCGGTCGGCAAGCCTGTCGGGCGTCCACCAGGGCGGGTTGGCCAAGGGCGTTTGCTCCTGCTATAGGCTCCGCCGTTCCATTAGGTCAGAGGTCCAAACGTGGTTTCGGTTATCGCCAGCTCCGTGCGTAAAGGCAATGTCATCGAGAAAGAGGGCAAGCTTTATATCGTCCTCAAAGCCGAAAGCTTTCATCCCGGCAAGGGCACCCCTACGACCAGCATCGACATGCGCCGCATCTCCGATGGCGTGAAGGTGGTTGATCGCTACAAGACCACCGAAAGCTTGGAAAAGGCCTTCGTCGAGGAGCGCACCTATAATTACCTCTACCAGGACGGCGAACATTACGTGTTCATGGATCCGGAGCATTTCGACCAGGTTCATGTCGATGGCGCCGTGGTGGGCGACAGCGCCCCGTATTTGCAGGAAAACATGGAAGTGCAGCTGGCGTTGTTCAACGGCGTCGCGGTCTCCATCGTGCTGCCGCAGCGCGTGACCCTCGAGATCGTCGAGACCGAACCGGTGACCAAAGGCCAAACGGCCTCAGGCTCGTTCAAGCCGGCGATTCTCTCCAACGGCGTGCGCACCATGGTGCCGACTCACATCGTGCCCGGTATCCGGGTGGTGGTGATGACCGAAGATGGCGCTTACGTGGAACGCGCCAAGGATTGAGGGATTTCCTCACCACAAACGCCAATGGCCCGCTCGCGCGGGCCATTTTTTTTGCCGTCACACCAAAGATGTCATTCCCGACTGAGTGTTCTGAGCGAAGCGAGGAACGCGAAGGGAAGGGGAACCCAGGTCGCCACCTAAGCACACCGCCCAAAAAACGGTTGCCGCCGATTCTCTGACATCACGAAAGCCCGTCCACCTAGGCCCCCTTCCCCTCCCATCCACCGCGCTTCGCGCTGTAGTTGGTCGGCCGGGGATGACAAGGGTGTTCAATCCGGAAAGGCCGCCAGGATTTTCTCGAAGATCAGGCTCCAATGGCTGTCGATGAAATAAGCGAGATTCTCGAAGGCCTCTTTCAGATAGCCCTTGATGTCCGTTTCCAGCGCCCGCACCTGGGATTTGGTCGGGGTGTGTTGCGCGATTTTGCTGGCGACGAAGCCATAAGCGGCATTGACCAGATGGCGCAGAATTTCTGCGGTGGCCGCTTCGGCGGGCTTGCGCGCCATGCCGGGAAAGGCGCTGGCGTCATTGCTACCAGGGAAGAAAAAGCGCGAGGCGGGCGGCAAACGGTGGCCGAGCATGGTGGCTTTGGCTTGATAATTGGGGCCGAAACCGTCCGACCCTTCCATCGATTGAAAAATGCGCAGGCGCTGCTCGACCATTTCATAGACCAGCGGCGGGCATTCGCCGCCCACGATATTGACGCCGAGCTGGGTGGCGCGTTCGCGACTGATCTGCTCGCTATGCGGCATGGCGCCGGCCACCAAGAAATCGGTGAGCTGGCAAGCATCGTCGGCGCCGAAATGGGCCTTGTTGAGCAGCTCGCAAGCCCGCGCCCGCGCCGATTTCATCTCCTTTTCGGCCAGATAGCCGAGCAGAACGATCTCATCGGAGACCGCCGCCAGCGGCTTTTCCTTGAGCAGGCGGATATAGGATTCAATCGGGAAGCCATAGAACTGGGTGTCGATGGGCCCGAGGCAGGCGTATTTGCCCATCACGATCTTCTCGGTGGCGAGCGCGATGATAGTGCCGGCGCTCATGGCGCAATAAGGCACATAGGTTGTGGTGTTTGGGCGATCCTTGAGCGCCATGGCGATCAGCTCGCAGGCAAAAGCTTCGCCGCCCGGGGTGTGCAGCACGATGTCGATCGGCTTATCCGGCGGCACGGCGCGGATCTCGGCCAAAATTTCAAAGGCTTCGCGCGTCGTCAGATAGCGGCGCTGATCGGTGGGATAATCCCGCGGATGCCCGAAATCGTGGATGATGGCGATCAGTTTGCGGGCGGCGGTTTCGTTCACCGGCGACGGCGGAAAGCCCGGCCGCGGGATATTGAGTGCCGCCTCACGCTGCGGCGCCTCGCCCGAGAAATCCGGTGCCAGGTTCATAGCGACAGGTGCTGCGCCCAAGGGCGCGGTCTGCGCTGCGGCAAAAACGGGCACATCCCGCATGTCGCCTCTAGCCGGGGAGCGGCCGCGACTCACCAGCTGCACCAGCCAGACGATAAAAACGAACAGCGCCAGAAGGACACCGCCGGCAATCAACACATTTGGATCTAACGCCACCAAAGCCCCCACTCTGACGTTCTTTGGAACATCATATCGGGCCGGAGCCCAAGCGCATAGCTGATGTGCGGGGCGCGGCGCATTTACTTTTCAATTGGTGTTTTGCGGCTCCGACGCAGGGTGCAACCCGCCGAATTATGCACAACCAAGCCAGGGTGACATATTGCCACAGGCGCATCTTAGGAGTTCGTCAGAAGGTTGTCGGCTAAATCATCTTAAGCGTGCAAAGGCAAGCAAATGGCCTATTTGCATCACTGTTGCCGATGGCACTCAGGTTGGCAGCGCGGTTTTGGTAGGGTAAAGAGGTCTCATGAATCGACTTGACTGTGCCGGACGAGCATCAGCCATATCCGTTTTCGCCGTTCTTGCCGTGCTTATGGGCACGCCAAGCGCTGTCGCGAAAGCACATCCGCAACACGGGCATCAGCACAACGCGCTGGCCCATGCGGCTGTTCCCGTACCGATGGCTCGTCCCGAATTAACCGCCCTGGCTGTTGACCCGACCCCGAAAGATTCGGCCGTCGTCTTGTCGGAGCCTACCCTCAGCATCATCACCGACGACAAGGTTGCGGCTGCCGATACGCCCACCATCGTCAGGCCTGGCCGTCGCATCTATTGCGTCGAGTTTGCCCGCCTGGTTTCCGGCATCGCCTTGTTTGGCGACGCCAGGACATGGTGGGACCAAGCCCGCAGTGCTTATGCCCAGCTCACCAGCCCGTCCCCAGGCGCGGTGATGGTTTTTGCTGGCCGCAAAAGCATGCGCAGCGGCCATGTCGCCGTGGTCAAGCGTTTGGTTTCCAGCCGCGAAGTGCTGGTCGATCACGCCAATTGGGGCCGCGACGGCAGCATCTATCTGAATGCTCCGGTCGTGGATGTCAGCCCGCAGAATGACTGGTCGCAAGTCCGCGTCTGGAACGTGCGCGCCAACACCATGGGCACAACGGCCTATAATCTGAAGGGCTTCATCGCCCAGCGTTTCGCCGCGTCAAACTAAGCTCCGTGGCTTTCGAGTGTAAAAACCCCCTTGCCTCGCGGTGAGGGGGTTTTGTTTTGGCGGCCCTGCAGGAGCAGCCAGAGCGTGGTGCAGAGCGATGGCGTAGCTTCCGCTCAGGCTGCCGGGCGGCGGCGGGGCACATCGGCAAAGCGTGTGGTCGGCCGAATTTCATTGTCGTCGGCCCGCAGCACGATGGCCATCAGACGGCGAACGCGATCGAAGATCACGCCACTCGGGCACTCGATGCCCTGACGGGCGTATTCCTTACGGATGAAATCACAAAGGTCTTTGACGCTCGCCAATTTCTCGGCCGCGTGCTCCGGAAGTTCGATTTCGAATTCCTTCTCGAAGCGGATGAACAGATTGAGCAGTTCCATCGGGTTCCCCGTCGCAGATGTGCAGCTGTCACTTCGGTGTGCGCTGTGCCCTCAAATTCCGCAAATAGGATGGAATAGAGCAGTAAACAGAGCGTTTTCACGCTCGCTCCCGATTAAAAGAATAGCGCCAATCTTGTCATGGACTTGCAACACGCCGTGGCCCGTCTCATGCTGCACAAAATAGTCTCAGGGGGAATTTCCGCGTGGTTCTTCAAAGTGGTTGGCAATCTGTTTTTGTGGCAGCGCTGTTTTTCGCGGGCGCCCAAGCGGGGGCGCTGAAATGTGACAAGCTGCTCGATGTGGCGAGCGGCAAAATTCTTACCGATCAGGCCATCGTCTTTGACAAGGATGGTGTCATCACCGCAGTCGGCCCGGCGGCGTCGCTGTCCTTGCCCGCCGATACGATGGCCTTGCCCGGCCGCACCTGTCTGCCCGGTTTGATCGATGTGCATGTCCACCTGACTGGTGATGCCAGCGATCACGGCTATTTATCGCTCGGCATTTCGGTTCCCGCCGAAGCCATCAAAGGCGTCAAGAATGCCCGCATCACCCTGATGGCGGGCTTCACCACGGTGCGCAATGTTGGCGCCGGCGGCTTTACCGATGTGGCCTTGCGCGATGCCGTGGTGGCGGGCGATGTGCCGGGTCCGCGCATGCAGGTGTCAGGCCCGATGATCTCCATCACCGGTGGTCATGGCGACAACAATCTTTTGCCTTACGAATATCATCGCACCGATGAAGGCGTGGCGGATGGGCCTTGGGCCTTGCGCACCAAAGTGCGCGAGATCGTCAAATACGGCGCCGACTTGATCAAGATCAGCGCTTCGGGCGGCGTACTTTCCAAAGGCGATTCCCCCGGTGCCGAACAGCTGACACTGGAAGAGATGCAGGCCATCGTCGCCGAGGCGCATAAGCTCGGACACAAAGTGGCCGCTCACGCCCATGGCACGCAAGCGATCAAGGATGCGATCCTGGCGGGCGTGGATTCCGTCGAGCATGCCAGTTTGATTGATCCCGAAGGCATTGCGCTCGCCCGTTCGCACGGCACTTATCTGGTGTTCGACATCTACAATGATGATTTCATCCTGGCCGAAGGACCGAGCCACGGCATGCTGCCGGAATCCATCGTCAAGGAACGCTTGATTGGGCGGCTGCAGCGCGAGAATTTCAAAAAGGCCTTCCAAGGCGGCGACAAGATGGCCTTCGGCACCGATGCCGCCGTCTATCCCCATGGCGACAACGCCAAGCAATTCGCCAAGATGACCGAATGGGGCATGCAGCCGATCGATGCCTTGCGCGCCGCCACCATCAACGCGGCGGATCTGATGGGCTGGAAAGACAAAGTGGGCCTTCTCGCGCCCGGCCACTACGCCGATGTCATCGCCGTCGCTGGCAATCCTTTGGAAGATGTCACGACACTCGAGCATGTCGGCTTCGTGATGAAGGGCGGCCAAGTGGTGAAGAACACCGCCCCTTAGGTGGCGCGCGGCGGCGCTACCGGTTATTGTTTGGCACCGTTCAAAGGAATGACATGATGACCGAGACCGTCGCCGATGTTGCAAAGGCCCCGCGCGGCGAGCTCACGGTACGCGTCAAAGCGATGCCAGCAGATACCAACGCCAATGGCGATATCTTCGGCGGCTGGGTGCTGTCGCAGATGGATATCGCGGGCGCCATCACGGCCTCCGAGATTGCGCGCGGGCGCGTCGTCACCCTGAAGGTGGAATCGATGATCTTTCATCGCCCGGTCAAGGTCGGCGACACGCTGTGTGTTTATACCGAGGTGGAGAAGATCGGCCGCACCTCGATGACCATTCACATCGAATGCTGGGCGCGGCGCTTTCTCACCCAAACGCGTGAGCAGGTCACGGAAGCCACCTTCGTCTTCGTCGCTATTGATGAGAACGGCAAGTCGCGGGCTGTGACGGAAGCTTAGGCGCCAAAGCCCAGAAGCGATCGATGGGCGCGCCGCGCAGGGCGAGCGGGGCGTCATAGACAAAGCCGCATTTCTCCAGCACACGGCGCGACGCTGGGTGGCCGGGACGCACCAGCCCCATGACACGGTCTGCTTTGAGCTCCGTGAAGGCGAAGCGCGTTGCTTCGCGCACCAATTCGCTGGCCAAGCCGCGTCCCCACACGGCCGGAAGCAAGTGATAGGAGATGTTGAGGGCGTCGTAAGCTGGCATCCAGCTCAAACCGCCGAAGCCGATCAGCTTTCCATCGAGTTGCACCATCCAGCGTCCGAAGCCGTGTTCCTGCCAATGGGCAAGCTCGCTGGCAAGACGGGCCGCGCTTTCGCTCGGCGTGTCGGGCTTGGGGACGGGCCGGTGCGCGATGATTTCGGGCAAGGCGAAGAGCATGGTGAGGAAGCCAAGATCCTCGGCTTGCGGCGGCCGCAAGACCAATCGCTCCGTGCTGCGCCTCTTCGAGTCTGCCACGCCAAATTCCTCTGCCGACAGGTTAATGCGGATTGACGCCTCCGGGCAATCCAAAGCGCCGCGATCACCAAGGGGCGCAAGGGCCACCGTTCGGGATCAGCCTCTCTCGGCATGCAATTGAAGCGCGCTGATGTGCTCGTTTGACGTGCTCTGCAACAGTGCATAGCTTGCAATTATTGGGTTCATGGGGGGTGTTATGATTTATCGTTATGCGGCTGTCGTCGCTGCGTCTGTTTTGCTTTCTGGTTGTGCGACCGTCTTTGAGGGCACGCATCAAGATATTCAGGTCGTGACCAATCCTCCTGGCGCCAGCTGCGTTTTAGAGCGCCAAGGCGCGGCGATCGCGACGGTGCCCCAAACACCAGGCACTGCCTCGGTGCGCAAGCTGAAATATGACATCATGATCAAGTGCGATAAGGCCGGCTACCAGCAAGCCCAGTATCTCAATCACTCCGGCACGACTGCGCTGATCGCAGCCAATGTCGCAGCCGATATTATTTTGACGTTGGGCGTGTCATCCATCGTCGATTCCGCCAACGGCGCCGACAACAAATATGACAGTGCGGTCAATATCTCGATGGTGCCGGTCGCCCCTGCGGCGCCGCTTGCTGCGGCTGCACCCGCACCGTCCGTTACTGCTCCGAGCAGCGACAGCCCGGCCAAGCCGAGCCTTTAGCCGTCACGGCCAATAAGCGTGTGAGCAACGGCCACGCATCCGAACGCGTGGCTGTTAGGCTCGCGTCATTACTCCGTATACTGATTGATAATTTTGGCTAAAGAAAAACCCCGGCGGATTTCTCCGTCGGGGTTTTGGTTCTGATCATTGTGTATGCGAGGTTTTCTGTCCTTAGCAGGACCGGCGACGACCGACTCTCCCGCGACTTGAGTCGCAGTACCATAGGCGCTGGGGGCTTTGACGGCCGAGTTCGGCATGGGATCGGGTAGAATTCCCCCGCTAGTATCACCGGTCCGGCAAAGGAC
>JARLIR010000082.1 GCA_031291635.1 Rhizomicrobium sp.
GGGCCTTGGGGTGTGCTCGAAGTCGATAGCGCGACACACCGCGAATTCGACGAGCACGATATTGTTTTTCTGACGGGCTTTGCCAACGTTCTTGCGGAGGCGGTGGCCACGACCGAGCGCACGGCGGTGATGCAAAGCGCCATCGAAAGCATGAAACATCTGATTGTCGAGAAGGACCAGTTGTTGGGCGAGCGCGCTGGCCGCGAACGCAAAGTGAACGAGCTACAGGCAGAATTGATTCACGTTTCGCGTCTGAACGCCATGGGCCACATGACGGCAGCGATTGCCCACGAACTCAATCAGCCGCTCGCGGCGATAACCAATTATTTGGGCGCTGCAAAGCATACGCTGAACGTGGCCGTGGTCGATCCCGCCGCAATCCTTCGTTTGAAAGAGTTGATCGGCAAGGTCCAGAACCAGACGCTGCGGGCCGGCAGCATCATCAAAAACCTCAAGGATGTGGTCGAAAAACGCGAAAGCTGCCGCTTCGCCGCCAAGCTCGAAGACATCGTCCGCGATTCACTGGCTATGGTGATGTACGATGCCACGGGCAGCACCATCGATGCCAAGCTCGAATTCGACCCCACGGTTCCCACGGTACTGGTCGATAAGGTGCAGATACAGCAGATCCTCGTCAACCTGATCCGTAACAGCGTCGAGGCCATGCACGACGGCGCGGAGCGTATCCTCACGCTGACGACGCACCCTGGCGAGCCCGGTTTCGTAAATGTGCTCGTGTGCGATACCGGCCCCGGAGTGGCGCCCGACGTTCTGCAGCGTCTTTTCCAGCCCTTTAACACCACCAAGAAAAGCGGCATGGGCCTTGGCTTGATGGTCTGTCAGACCTTGGCGGAAGCCAATGGCGGCCGCATCTGGCGGCATGAAGAGCGTGCCAAAGGCACCTGCTTCTGCCTCAGCCTGCCGCTGGTCAGCGCGGCGGCGTAAGGTCTCAAGGGCGCCTGTTCTTTCCTTTTGTGATGCACAGCCGTTCGAATCGCCCCGTCTTTCTCTTCCCCGCCATCACGTGTGGTCTTGAAATCCGCTAGCGAGTACCCACATCAAAGGTAGGCTCTTTGACAAGGTGCAAGACGAGATCAGAACGCTGCGGTTGCGAGGCATTTTCGCGGCCCTTCGTTAAGGCGAAAATTGTTTGGTATCAAACAGATGCCGCCCAAAAGCGGTATTCGAATGTCAATTTGGACGCATACCCCCCCGGGGGGGCGGCCCCCTAAAAAGTGCCGAACAATTATCTTGCTGAAAACCAGCGAGAGATTTTTCGGGTGGCTGGGAAGCCTCCACGACGTGCGCCGGCCCACCCCAAATTTGCTCTGCAAATTTGGACCTTCGCGCAAGGGAGAGGTTAAGAAGAGGCCCCTCTCCCCCGGAGGTGGGCGCTATAACAATTATCTTGCGCCCATCACGCCACGGCAGGCGCAGGCCAAAGCACCGTCCCGGTCGCTCCGCGGCCGCCCGTAGCAAGGCGATTATTTTGCTACCGCAAAGGCTTAGCAGGCGGGGTGCGAATTGTTTTTTCAAATTTTCCGCGTGGGGGAGGGTGACAGGAAGCCGCCCCACTCCCTATTTCGCTATTCGCTGTTCTTCACAGTCCCCGCGCGATGAAATGCGGATTGGCGAAGCCGGGTTTGCCGTAGGTGAAGGCTTTGCCTTCCACCGTGGTGACCGAGCCGCCTGCAGCCGCCAGCACGGCGTGACCGGCCGCGGTGTCCCACTCCATGGTGCGGCCATGGCGGGGATAAAGGTCGGCTTCGCCCGCCGCGATCAGGCAGAATTTCAGCGACGAGCCCGCCACCAGGAAGTTCTTCACTTGATAGGCGGCGAGGTACTCCGCGGTTTTGCCATCGTTATGCGAGCGTGAGATGGCGACCACCAAGCCGTCCTTGCCCGGTTCGCGTGCCGAGACTTGGCGGCCTTCGGCGAAATCCGGGGCGCCGCCGGGCGGGCAGTGCAGATCGTAAGCCCCAGACAGGCTCTCGCCATAGAAGATGCGGTCGCGGGCCGGGACATAGACCACGCCGCGCACCGGCTTGCCGTCGATGATCTCGGCGATATTGACGGTGAACTCGCCGTTTTTGTTGATGAACTCCTTGGTGCCGTCGAGCGGATCGACCAGGAAGAAATGCTTGCCAACCTTGGGCATGCGGCCCGCCGCCACTTCCTCTTCGGCCACCACCGGCACGTCGGGGGCGAGCTGAGCCAGGCGCTTCAGGATAAAGCGTTCGGCCTCGACATCGGCGGCGGTCACTGGCGACTGATCTTCTTTGCGCGTCGCCGTGATTTCGTCGGTGTAGTGCGACAGCACGATGGCCCCGGCATCGTAAGCGATGCGGGCAAGGGCGCGAAGCATAGGCGAGGAGGCGTGGGCGTGAAGGTTGGTCATGGGTTCTCCTGGCCCAAGTGTAGGAGTTTCCGGGGGGGCTCGTCGATATGGAGAAATGGTTTTCCCCACTTTGCCTTGGCGGGGCAGGTGGGCCGGCCCAACCCATTAAGCTTTCCTTAAGACCCAAAGCAGACGATAACCATTTGTGCACATTGACGACCAGGACCCTCATGACCGACCTCGAATTCTCCGCATTTCTCGTCAGCCGGGTTTGCCACGATCTGGTGGGGCCGCTCGGTGCCGTGGTCAACGGCCTCGAAGTCTTGGAAGACGAGCGCGATGCGGCCATGCGGGCCGATGCGCTTAAGATCGTAACCTCAAGCGCCGAGCAGGCTTTGGCGCGGCTTCAGTTCATGCGCATCGCCTTTGGCGCGGCGGGATCTGCCGGGGCCGAGCTCGACCTCGGCGAGGTTGGCCGCTTGGTCCATGGCCTGATTTCTGGCGGCCGCACCACCCTCGAGTGGGAGCCTGCCAATGTGCAATGGCCCAAGGATTGGGCGAAGCTCTTGATGAATGCGATCCTGATTGCCGTCGATTGTATGCCGCGCGGTGGCATCGTGCGCGTTCAGACTCGCGCCGAAGCGCCGGGCTTTACGATCACCGCCACCGGCACTGGCGTGCGTGTGTCCGAAGATGTCGAGCGCGCCTTGCGCGGCGATGTCTCCGATCACGATGCGCGCGGTGTCCAACCGGTCCTGACCTTCCGTTTGGCTAAGGGCGTCAATGCCGGTTTGACGATCACACCCCGCGAGGGATTTGTGGAGATCGTTGCGGGTTAGCCGCGCAATAAAGCCGGCGTTTACTTTCCGCGGGTAAAGTCCCGTTTCAGGTGAAAACTGGCCGCGCTCTATGAAAACTTGCCTTGTCGTCGATGATAGCCGGGTGATCCGCAAGGTGGCGTGCGCCATTCTGCGTGAATTGTCCTTCCAGACCGAAGAGGCCGACAACGGCGCCGCGGCCCTATCGGCTTGCCGCCGCCTGATGCCCGATGTGATTCTACTGGACTGGCAAATGCCGTCGATGACCGGAGTCGAGTTCCTCCGCGCCCTGCGCAGCGAATCCCGCGGCAATCATCCCATTGTCGTGCTCTGCACCACCGAAAACGATGCCAGCAACATCAGCGAAGCGGTCAATGCCGGGGCCGACGAATATCTCATGAAGCCCTACGACAAGGGTCTGCTCGAAGCCAAGCTGGTCGATGTGGGGCTTGTCCAGCGGTGATGAACGCCCACGACTACTCCCATTTGGCCAACGTGCTGCGCCGCCGCACCGGCATTGTGCTGGCTGAGAAAAAGGCTGGCATGATCGAAACCCGTCTTGCGCCCGTGGTGCGCCGGTTCGGTTTCCGCGATCTGGCCTCGCTGCTCAAGGAACTGCATTACGGCCACGAAGCGCTGGTGCAGGCCGTGATCGAGGCGATGACGACCAACGATTCGGCCTTCTTCCGCGAGCGTCGCACGATGGAAGAATTCCGCGATATCGTTCTGCCCAAGCTGATGATCGAGCGCGCCGCGAGCAAACAGCTACGCATCTGGTGCGCGGCCTGTGCGGCTGGTCAAGAACCTTACTCGATTGCCATGTTGCTCGAAGATGCCGGTCTTGCTGAGCAAGGCTGGACGATCACGCTGATTGCCACCGACATCAACTCCCAGATGATCGCGCGGGCCGAACAAGGTCTATTCACCCAATTGGAAGTGCAGCGCGGCTTACCGATCCGTCGTTTGGCCGTGCACTTCACGCAGGAAGACGACAATTGGCGGATATCCGAACGTCTGCGCCGCATGGTAACGTTCCGCACCTTCAACCTGCTCGATTCCTACGGCTGGTTGCCCGATTGCGACGTTGTCTTCTGCCGCAACGTGCTTATGTATTTCGATGCCAAGACGCGGATCTCAGTGTTGGATCGCATTGGTGAAATACTGGCGCCGGATGGTGCCCTTCTTGTCGGGCCGGCGGAATCCCATGTCGGGTACGAGCTGGGTTATGTGGCGGCGGAAAGTGCGCCGGGCCTGCTCTATAAGAACAGACCCGCGCCCCTCAGACGGCGTCTTGCCGGTTAGAGTTTCGCCCTCACGCCAGCATAGAATGTCCGACCCATCGTGCCGTAGCTGGCCACCGTTTCATCGCGATTGTCGGTGACATTTTCGACGCGGCCGAACAATTCGAGCCCCTTCGCAATCGTGTAGCTTCCCAACAACGCCAGTTCGGCGCGTGCTTTCAGCTTGGTGAAGTGCCCTGCATCGTCGAAACGGTTGCCGACATAGCCAAGGCTTGCACCCAAAGACAGATCCTCAAGCGCGGCCCAAGTGAGCGTACCATTGACACTGTCGTGCGGGCGCCGCGCCAGTTGCAGACCGGTGGCGCGATTACTATCTGTAAGGTTGGTATAGTTCACGCTGAGCTTCACGCTGTCTGTCAGCGCGCCCGCGACACCGACTTCGATACCCTTCGCACGTGAGCGGGCGATGTTGTAATAATAACCGCCCTGGGAGGCGCGTAGCGTACAGGCCGATGACGTTACGCCGTAGCAAGAGAAGAAGTCGATCTGGTTCGACGTGCGGCGCTCGAAATAGGTGAGCGAAGCACTCCAAGTGCCTAGACGCTGATCGATACCGGCTTCCCAGCCCATTGCCGTTTCGGGTTTCAGCGCTGTGACTGGGTTAGAATAGACTGAGTAGAGTTGATAAAGGCTCGGCGCTTTGAAGCCGTTGCCAAAATTGGCCCGCAACGTTGTTGTGCTGGTTGCCTGCCATGCGGCATTGAGCTTGAACGAGGTGTGATCGCCGAATTCGCGGTCGTGGTCGAAGCGTGCGCCGCCAGTCAATGTCAACGTGTCGGCAATTGTGCTCTGCCATTGGCCATAGAAGCCGTCGATGCGGTTGCTGCCGCGAGTGGCTTTGGCGTCGTACTGGCTTTGGGTCGCAAGACTCGTGCGTTGGTCTTCGAAGCCAAAGCTGAGTTCATTGGCTGCATCGAGCTTGAACCCGCCTTGGTATTCGATCCGGGTTGCACCGCCCTTGGCCCAGAAGTCCTCGACCGTGTCAAAAGTCTTGCGGTCGCTGTCAGAATGGCTGACGGACAGACGATTGGTAAAGCGCCCGCCGAGCAAGGCCGCATTAACGCCGCCATAAACGGCGAGCAGTTCGTTATCGCCATATTGATGCGTGTCGGAAAAATTGTAGGCTGGCGGTGGATAGCCGTCGAAACTATCACGAGCGCGAGTGTAAGTGAGTCTAGCATCGACACTGATGGCGTCGCTTGCATTCCAGCGCACATTGCCGGTGGCGCCGACATGGTGATAACCGTCCGCTTCCTTATTGCCGTTTCGAACATCGGCCGCGGAGATGCTGTTGGTATTGTAAAAGTTCGCCGCTGCGCCATATTCTAGCGTGGAAACAGTGCCGCTCGCCGCCGCGTTGAGGTGGACGGTATCAAGCGAACCTGCTTCCGCCGAGAGTTTCAACGTGTTGTCACCGCCACGCGCCGTGATGAGATTGATGACGCCGCCGATCGCGTCGCTGCCATAAAGCGTCGATTGCGGTCCGCGCAATACTTCGACGCGATCAAGCCCATTCGCCAAAACATCACCCATCAAGGCAAAGCCCGTCGTCGAGCTCGGATCATTGATGCGAATACCATCGACCAAAACCAGCGTCTGGCCGGCTTCCGCGCCGCGGATAAGAATACTGGTGGTCTGGCCGACACCGCCATTGCGGACCGCAGTGACCCCTGGCGTTGCAGCAAGCGCATCAGACAGCACAGCGGTTTGGCGAGTGGCCAGATCGTCAGCCGTAATCACCGACATCGCGCTGCCCGTCACCGACAGAGGTTCGGGTGTACGCGTGGCGCTGACCACAATGGTTTCGGCGCTGGCCACGCTGGCCAAGGCGATCAGAGAAACAGTAGAAAAGAGGAAGACATTACGCATAGCGTTCTCCTGGATGGATCCAAGAGTCGGCACGCGGAAATCCGCATGAATCTGTTTGGTAGGCTCACACAGTACACCCGCGACGACTCCGTTACTGTCGTCGCGACGGTTTCCCCCGCAGCTCCCAGCGCACCCCGGCCGGAAACAGGACGACGGTATCAGGCAGGTCTCCTGGCTCCCGGGTCTTTGTCCGCTTCCCCCTTCCCGAAACCTTGCGGTTTCAGTGGCGTTTGGAAGCGTCCTATCCGGTTACAGTTGCGGGGGCAGCCGCTTTCGCGTTCCCTAAACCTGACACCTGAGCCAGTGCTAAACTGCTTTTGGGGCATTGGTCAATCGCTATGGCAGTTGTCACGGCCAGTTTGAGAACCCCGTTAGTGGCGTCCGAAAATGGCCAGACCGCCCCTGCGAAATGCGGCATAATGGGTTCATGGAATTGCCGGATTTTGATATTTGTTATCGGGCCTTGGCGACGCGAGACGCGCGTTTTGACGGTCGCCTGTTCGTTGCCATCACCACAACAAAAATATATTGCCGCCCAATCTGTCCAGCGCGCACGGCCAAGCGTGAAAACTGCCGCTTCTTTCCCAGCGCTGCCGCCGCGCAGGCTGCGGGCTTTAGGCCCTGTCTTCGCTGTCGCCCTGAGACTTCGCCGGATGCCGCAGCGTGGCGCGGCACATCCAATACAGTATCGCGCGCGCTCACGTTGATCGCCGAAGGCAGTCTTGATAGCGAAGCTGGTGTTGCTCTGTTGGCCGACCGCCTCGGAATGGGCGAGCGCCAATTGCGGCGACTGTTTGATAAACATTTGGGTGCACCGCCGATTGTCGTAGCGCAAACTCGCCGTGTCCTATTTGCCAAGCAACTGCTTCAAGACACATGTCTTCCGATGAGCGCCATCGCGGAGGCCTCTGGGTTTGGTAGCCTCCGCCGCTTCAATGATGCATTTCGCAAGTTGTACAACAAGAGTCCCAGCGAACTGCGTTCACATCGGACAAAAGCGGCAGGGGTGACAGTCAAGCTCGGCTATCGCCCGCCCTTTGACTGGGATCGGATGATCGCCTTTCTGGCTGCGCGCGCGGTAGAGGGAGTCGAACTCGTTGAACCCAGCCGTTATGCGCGGACCATCGCTGTCCTGGGGGCTTATGGCAGCGTTACCGTCAAGCCAGGTGTCGGCCAACTCATTGCTACAATCCGTTTTCCCGATGTGCGGGCTTTGCTTGGGATTGTGGCACGGTTGCGCCGTCTGTTTGACCTCGATGCTGACGTCACAAGCATCGGGGCCCATCTTTCAAAGGATCGCACGCTCGCACCGTTGGTTGCCAAACGACCGGGATTGCGGGCTCCAGGCGGTTGGGATGGTTTTGAGCTAGCCGTACGCGCGATCTTGGGTCAGCAGGTTACCGTGGCTGCGGCACGAAAACTCGCAGGGCAGCTCACCGCTCTGACCTCGCCGGTGCTATTGCCAGACGTGACGGGCGAGGAACGGCTCCTTGCCGTTTTTCCCGATGCCACTAGTCTTGCTTCTGCTAACATCGCCCAGCTTGGTATGCCGGCCGTACGACTGAAATCCCTGAAAGCTTTGGCGTCAGCGTCTTGTGCTGATCCCAGTCTGCTCGATCCCCGAGGAGGACTTGAGGAAACGGTCGCACGCCTCGTCGCCCTGCCTGGTTTCGGTGCCTGGACCGCCCAGTACTGGGCACTGCGGATGCTTCGCGACGGCGATGCTTTTCCGGCTGCAGATGTGGCGTTACTTCGCGCGTTGGAGGAAGGGGCGGTGCGGCCCACTGCCAAAATGTTACTCAGCCGTGCCGAAGCGTGGCGACCCTGGCGCGCCTACGCTGCGCAGCATTTGTGGGCCCATGACGCCGAGCAGAGTCGTGCTTGACTTCGTGTGCCGCCGGATTGCCGCCCCCCAGGGCATTTTGGCAAAGAGTGGCTGCAGCCTATAGCGGAATATACCGATGTCCGTATGCTGTGATTTGGCGGCAATTCTCCGTGGCCGTTATGGAACCGTCGCAGTTCGCGACCAGATTGCAGTTATGATGTCCGCGAACGCGAATCGATATGCGGTGTACGGAATGGCAAGGGACGTGGCGTTCTGGGCCCATCTTCGACGTATCCTCTGGGCGGCCACAGCATCGTTGCTGCTTGGCGCGATTCTTTACGTCTGGCTTGGACCGCGAGGACTTTTAGGAGTGGCCGTCGTTATGGCTACAGCGGCCGTCTCCGCCAGTATCGGCGAGCGGCGGCCAGCACGTACGCCGGTCGAAATCCCGGTTCAGAATGATCTGACCGTCCTGCCACCGCTGGCGCGTGAGATGCTGGAGCGGTTGCCCGATCCCTTGATGCTCGTCAATGGCGGCGACCGGGTGTTTTTCGCCAACCGCGCCATGCGCGATGTGATCGGCGTCGGCATCGAGCGCAAGCATGTCTCCGCCGTGTTGCGCAACCCGTCAGTTCTTGAGGCCTTGGCCCGTACTGGGCACAGTGGCGAGCCAAGTTCGATCGACTTTGTGGTCCGCGTGCCGATTGAGCGCCATTACCAAGCGTTTACCGCGCGTGTCTCCAGTGAGCCCTCGGTGGTCATGCTATTGATGCATGACCTGACCTCGATAAGACGCACCGAGCAGATGCGGGTCGATTTTATCGCCAATGCCAGCCACGAACTGCGCACTCCGCTGGCGGCTGTTTCGGGGTTCATCGAAACACTGAAAGGGCCAGCCAGGGACGACGAGGAAGCGCGCGATAAATTCCTCGACATTATGGGCGTTGAAGCCGAGCGCATGCGTCGGCTGATCGAGGATCTGATGTCGTTGACCCGGATCGAGCTCAACGAACATGTGCCTCCGCATGGGGAAGTCTCTGTAGAGGCAGTTGTACGACAAGCTGCCGCTGCTTTGTCTCCCCTTGCCAAGGCTGACGGCATCACCATCGTCGTGGATGTGACCGAAACGCTGCCGAATGTGCCTGGAGAACGCGACGAGTTGGTGCAGATATTCCAGAACCTCATCCATAACGCGATCAAATATGGCCGCGAGAATGGGGAGGTCCGAATCACATTGCGACAGCAGGCGGCCATTGGTCGCCGCGGGCCCGAAGCATTGGTCATCGCGAGCGTTAAGGATGAGGGCGAGGGAATTCCGGCCGAAGCGATCCCGCGCCTGACGGAGCGCTTTTACCGCGTCGATGTGAAGCGCAGTCGCGAACGCGGGGGCACCGGGCTCGGGCTGGCCATCGTCAAACACATCGTCAATCGCCATAACGGCAAGATGCAGATCGAAAGTCGGCCGGGCGAGGGCTCGATCTTTACCATCACTTTGCCAGCGGTAAAAAAGCAGGCCGACGCGCCTGTCATGGAAATGTTATAAAAACATCGCATACCGATTGCGTTGTCGGTGTGAATAGTGCGGCAACGAGCAAGTGGGCGGACGTCATGGCGGAACACACTGTAAAGGCATTTACCGAGCAGCTTGAGGCTCTGGCGTCGTCAGTCGCCCAGATGGGCGGGCTCGCCGAGGCACAATTGGCCGACTCGATCGATGCCATCGCCAAGCGCGACACGGCGCGGGCAGAGGCGGTAGTGGGGGCCGACCGCAAGGTCGACGAGCTGCAGCAGCAGATTGAAGAACAGGCCCTGAGGGTGCTGGCGCTGCGCCAGCCGATGGCGGTCGACCTGCGCGAGACGCTGGCGGCCATCAAGATCGCGGGCGAACTCGAGCGCATCGGTGACCTTGCCAAGAACATTGCCAAGCGCGCCATCGTGCTCAACCGCGAGCAGCCGATCCGTTTGGCCCAGAGTCTTGCCCGGATGGGTGGCCAGTCCTTGGCTCAGCTCAAACTCGTTCTTGACGCCTATTCGGACCGTGACGCCGATTCAGCCCAGCTGGTCTGGAAGCAGGACGGCGAAATCGACGAAATGTACAACAGCCTGTTCCGCGAGCTTCTCACCTATATGATGGAAGATCCGCGGACAATCGGGCTGTGCACGCATTTTCTCTTCATCGCCAAGAATGTCGAACGCGCTGGCGACCACTGCACGAACATTGCCGAAGTCGTCTACCACATGGTGACTGGCAATCATCTGACCATTGACCGTCCTAAAGGCGACGTCACCGCCCAAACCGACGTGCGTCTTGAGAAAAAGGACTAAGCCATGAAACCGTCGGTGCTAGTTGCCGAGGACGAAAGCGCCCTTGTCACGCTGCTCCGATACAATTTGGAGCGCGAAGGTTATCGGGTACTGGAAGCAATGGATGGGGAAGAAGCCCTTCTTGTTGCTGCCGAAGAGAAACCTGATCTCGTGCTCCTCGATTGGATGCTGCCGCAGCTCTCGGGTATCGAGGTCTGCCGGCGCCTGCGTAGCCGTCAGGAGACCCGCAACGTCCCCATCATCATGCTGACGGCGCGTGGCGAGGAGACGGACCGCATCCGCGGTCTCGACACGGGCGCCGACGATTACCTCACCAAACCCTTCTCGATGATGGAGCTCTTGGCCCGTCTGCGGGCGGTGATGCGCCGTATTCGGCCGAGTTTGGCGGAAGACGTTGTTGTCGTTGGTGATATTGAAATGGACCGGGCCGCGCATCGGGTCCGCCGTGCGGGTAAGGAAGTTCACCTCGGCCCCACGGAATATAAGCTGCTCGACCATCTGATCCAGCATCCCGGCCGCGTCTTTTCGCGGGAGCAGCTGCTGGATGCGGTTTGGGGTTCGGATGTCTATGTCGAGGCGCGCACGGTTGACGTCCATGTCGGTCGTCTGCGCAAAGCCCTCAACATCGACGGTACAGCGGACCCGATTCGGACGGTGCGGTCAGCTGGATACGCGTTAGAAGATACACCTGTCCCGGCGGTTTGATCCGCCAGGAGCTGTGCAGATCTGATTCCGTCGCTCCCTTTAGGGCGTACCGCAAATCTTCCGCGCATAGCGGTCACGCAGAAGGTTGTGCAGCGGATCATGCGCGCTCGGCACCGCTGCGCGCGGCAGCGACTTCGGTGCTGGCGCCACGCTCTTCACCGCGATGGGCTTGGCTACAGCGACGGGCTTGGCTTTGGTCTTGTTCGGCGGTTTTTTCATGCGCGCGAGACTATCACAATCTCGCGCGCAATACTGCTCCGTTTATCAGCTCGCGATTTTATCGCGGCGCTGCTGTTGCGGCTGATACGCCTTGCGGGCATGGGCCTCGCAATAGGGCGAGCCGGATTTGGGATTACGACCGCAGAAGTGAAACTCGTTTTCGGAAGGATCGCCAATCGGCCAACGGCACATGCGGTCGTTGATGGTCAGCACGGTGGCGAAGTTCCCGTCATCGAGGGTCAACGGATCCTCTTCGACGATCGGAGCTGGCGGGATGTGCGGGCGGATCGAAACGCGCGGTGTCACCGGCAGGCGCGGCCGCTCGATACGGGAGGGCGAAGCCCGGCCTGCGAGGCCAAGACGATGCACCTTGCCGATCACGGCGTTGCGGGTGACCCCGCCCAAAGCACGCGCGATCTGGCTGGCCGAAAGGCCTTCAGTCCAAAGATTCTTGAGCTGTTCGACGCGGTCGTCGGTCCAATTGGCCTGGGTCATGCGGCGCTCCTTGTGGCCATCTGCCACCACCTATCGTAGCGCCTCAGAGCCAGTGCACAAGACATTGGGGCCAACCACTAGGGCTTCGTCCACAGGAACCGACTCAGTGCCCAAAGCGGCCCGGGCCGCTACAAAATCTTTCGCGATTCCAAGACTCTGCCTGCGTCTGAAGGGCTTCTTGATGCGACTTTTCTTGTGACAGGGGGCCAAAACCGATAAAGCCCGCTTGGTTTATCCACAGTAGACATTGATTTAGGAGGTCGCCGTGTTTCCGCAAGTGCTCCCAACCTATAACCGGACAGAGATTGCTTTCGTCCGTGGCGAAGGACCCTACCTTTTCGCCGAGGATGGGAAGCGATATCTGGATTTCGGTGCCGGTATAGCGGTCAACGCCTTTGGCCATGCCCATCCCACGCTGATCGCCGCGCTCACCGAGCAGGCGCACAAGCTGTGGCACACCTCCAATCTCTACCGCGTGCCGGGGCAGGAAAGTCTCGCCAAGCGGCTGACCGAGGTCACCTTCGCCGACACCTGCTTCTTCACCAATTCGGGTGTCGAGGCTTGCGAACTCGCCTGGAAGATGGCGCGGCGTTACCAATTCGTCAGCGGTCATCCCGAGCGCTTCCGCATCCTTTGCTTCGAAGGCGCCTTCCATGGCCGCACCATGGCCGCCATCGCGGCGGGCGGAAATGCCAAATATCTCGAGGGCTTCGGCCCCAAGGTGGAAGGCTTTGACAGCATCCCGCCCGGCGATCTGACGTTGGTGGAAACAGCCATTGGCCCCGAGACCGCGGCGATCCTGATCGAGCCCATCCAGGGCGAGGGCGGCGTGCGGGTGATGACGCCGGAGTATATGCGGGGCTTGCGCAAGCTCTGCGACCAGCACGGGTTGTTGCTCATTCTCGACGAAGTGCAGACGGGCGTTGGCCGAACCGGCAAGCTCTTTGCCCATGAATGGATGGGCATCACGCCGGACATCATGCCCATCGCCAAAGCGATTGGCGGCGGCTTTCCGGTTGGCGCCCTCCTTGCCACCGCCGAAGCCGCCAAAGGCATGACGGCGGGGACGCACGGCTCAACCTATGGCGGCAACCCGCTGGCCATGGCGGTTGCCAATGCGGCACTGGCTCTGGTCTTGGAGCCTGACTTCATTCCGCATGTGGTGGCCATCGCCAATTACATGCAGCAGCAGCTGGGCCAACTCCTGGCCGACCATCCCACGGTGTTTGAGGAAGTTCGCGGCCAAGGCCTGCTTCTTGGCCTCAAGCTGAAAGTGCCGAACACCGAGTTCGTCACCGCCGCACGACATGAAGGGCTGCTTGTGGTCGGTGCCGGTGACAATGTGGTCCGCTTGCTGCCGCCGCTGATCATCGACGAAACACATGTGCGCGAAGCCATTACGAAGCTTGGCGCTGCCGCCCAAACATTTGAACCCAACAAAAAGACAGACGCAGCATGAGCACGCCCAGACATTTTCTTGATATTTCCGATCACGACGCCGCCACTCTGACCGCCATCCTGACCGAAGCTCGCCGCCGCAAGGCCGCACGGGTGGGCCTGCACAAGGGCGTGCCGGATGCGGACAAGCCGCTGGAAGGCCACGTCTTGGCGATGATTTTCGACAAGCAGTCGACGCGGACCCGCATCTCCTTTGATGTCGGCATGCGCCAGCTGGGCGGCACCACCATCATGCTGACCGGCGGCGAGATGCAGTTGGCTCGCGAAGAGACCATCGCCGACACCTCGCGGGTGATCTCGCGCTATGTCGATGCAGTAATGATCCGCTTGCTCGACCATGAAATGGTGCTGGATTTGGCCGCCAATGCGACCATCCCGGTGATCAACGGCCTGACCAAGCTTTCCCATCCCTGCCAGGTGATGGCCGACCTGATGACCTTTGAGGAATTGAAGGGGCCGATTAAGGGCCGGGTGGTGGCTTGGAGCGGCGATGCCAACAACACTTGCACCTCGTGGATTCATGCCGCGGTGAAGCTGGGCTTTACGCTCCGTGTTGCGGCGCCGGTGGAGCTTTCCTCCCGCCCGGCCTTGCGCGAATGGGTCAAGGCCAACAAGGGTGATGTCGTTTTCACCGACAATGCCGAAGCCGCCGTGGCCGAAGCCGAATGCGTCATCTCCGACGCCTGGGTGTCGATGGGCGATGAGGATTCGACCAAGCGCCACAATTTGCTCAAGCCCTTCCAGGTCAATGCCAAGCTGATGGCGCA
>JARLIR010000083.1 GCA_031291635.1 Rhizomicrobium sp.
ACATGCGGGCGCAGCACGGCCAAATGATCGGTCACCGTTTTGGCATTCGATGGCCCCACGCCGATGTTCACCAGGGTGATGCCTTGATTGCCCGGCTGCACCAGATGATAGGTCGGCATTTGCGGCAGCTTGGCCAGTGGCGGCTGCTCCGGCACTTTGCCTTTTTCGTGGATGCGATTGCCCGGCTCGACAAAGCGCAAAGCGCGTCCGGCTTCCAATTCCGTTTGGCAATAGGTTGCGAATTCGTCGATGTAGCGCTGATAGTTGGTGAACAATACAAAGTTCTGAAAATGGCGCGGATCGGTGCCGGTGTAATGGCGCAAGCGGTGCAGCGAATAATCCACCCGCTCGGCGGAGAACAGCGACAGCGGCGCCGGGCCTGGACCCGGCCATTCGCCGCCATCGGCGATCTGGTCATGCGCGGCGTCGAGCCGGGGCAGGGCGAAATACTCGATCAGCTTGCGCCGCCGCACGGCATCGATGGCCGAGGCGCGGGCCACCGCAAAGGTCAGCGGAATGGGTGTGCGCGAGAGGCCGACATAGATTGTGGTGTTGTAGTTTTTCTTCAGCAGCGTCAGCTGTTCGATCAGATAATTGTGGAACAGTTTCGGTGAGGTGATGGTGGTGCCATAACGCCCCGGGCTCGTCACCTTACCGAAGGCAAGGCCGGTCGAACTGCCTTTGCCGGCAAATTCCACATCGACGCAAAGATAGGGATAGACCGGATCCGGGCCGTGCGCCGCCTCGTCATGGGCAAAGGCCGCGAAAGCGGTTTCGATGTCGGCGATGGAGCGGTCATAAAGTTCGACCAACCGCTGAAAAGCGTCTTCGGGTGTTTCGCAAGCAACCAGATCGGTCGCGACGTCTTCGGAAAGGAGCGGTGTCACAGGAAGGATGTCCCCACAGGCATGGGCGTAAGGCCCAAATGTTTGGCAACGGATTGGCCGATATCGGCGAAGGTGGAACGAATGCCAATTGAGCCCGTAGCAATTTTGGGCCCAAAGGCGAGAACCGGAATATGCTCGCGGGTATGGTCGCTGCCCACCCAAGTGGGATCGCAACCATGATCGGCGGAGAAGATCACCAAATCATCCGGCCGCAGCACCGCCAGCAATTCCGGAATGCGCAGATCGAAGGCTTCCAAGGCCCCGGCATAACCCATGACATCGCGGCGATGGCCGAACAACGTGTCGAAATCGACGAAATTGGCAAAGACGATCGAGCCTTCCGGCGCGGCTTTGGTTTGCGCGATAGTGGTGTCGAAAATGGCATCATTGCCATCGGCGCGAATTTCCTGCGTCACGCCGCTATGGGCAAAGATATCGGGAATCTTGCCGATGCCGATCACTTCGCGCCCTGCCGCTTTGGCGACGTCGAGCACCGTCGGGCGATAGGGCGGGGTGGCATAATCATGGCGATTGAAGGTGCGTTTGAAGTCACCGGCTTTCTCGCCGACGAAAGGCCGCGCGATCACCCGGCCAATGCGATAGGGGTCCACCAATTTGCGCACGATGTGGCACAGCTCATAAAGCCGCTCCAAACCGAAATGGCTTTCGTGGGCCGCAATTTGATAAACCGAATCCGCGGATGTGTAGCAGATCGGTTTTCCCGTCCGGATATGCTCTTCGCCCAAGGCTTCGATGATCTCGGTGCCGGAAGCGTGGCAATCGCCTAGAATGCCCGGCAGCTTGCCCTCGCGGATCACAGCCTCGGTCAGTTCCGCCGGGAAGGTCGGTACCGTCTTGGGGAAATAGCCCCAATCTTCTTCCACCGGCAGACCCATCATCTCCCAATGGCCGCTGGGCGTGTCCTTGCCCTTGGAAAGCTCGCGTGCGGCGCCGTAGAGGCCAGTGGCGGGGCCGTTGGTCAGCTCAGCAAAGCTAGGATCGGCTTGATGCGCCGCCCGCCCTAGGCCCAGCGCCAAAAGGTTGGGAATTTGCAAAGGCCCGCGCGGCGCCTTGGCGCAACCCTCCACAATCCGGCCAAAGGTGTTGGAACCGGCGTCACCAAAGCGCTCCGCATCCGGCAAAGAGCCGATGCCGAAGGAATCGAGAACAGCGATGATCACGCGCATGGGATGTTCCTAATCGTCCCCTTTATATGGTGTCCCCAAGCGGGGAGCGCCAACCGCCGGGGACGACAAGAAGCGGTGCATCTTTATTGTCCCAACATTCGCCACCCTTGTCCACGTGCGCGCTGCACTGCTAACACCTTGCGCCATGACCCCAGAAGCGACCCAAAATCTTCTCGTCCAAGGCGTGAAAGCCGTTCAGGCACGCGTCTCCCATTTTCCCAAGACGGTGATCGTGCTCGGCAGCGGCCTTGGCCGTTTCGCGGACGCGCTGGAGGGAGCGACCACCATTCCCTATGGCGAGATCCCGGGATTTTCGCGCTCTACGGTCGTGGGCCATTCGGGCAATCTGGTGATTGGCAACATGAGCGGTCAGCGCATCGCCGTCATGCAGGGGCGTATCCACGCTTATGAAGGCCATCCCGGTTCCGCTATTGCGGCGCCGATCCGTATCTTGCGCAAGCTCGGTGCGGAACGCTTGATCCTCACCAATGCCTGCGGTGGACTGAAACAAGAGATGTCACCGGGCTCGTTGGTTCTGCTTGAGGACCACATCAATCTGTCGGGTTTCAATCCGCTGATTGGGCCTAATGACGACAGCATCGGGCCGCGCTTTCCCGATATGTCTGAACCTTATGATGCCGGGCTGCGCGCAAAGCTTCTCGAAGCAGCGGAAGACAGCGGTATCGCGCTCAAGAAGGGTGTCTACATTTTCGTGCTCGGTCCGAATTTCGAGACCGCTGCAGAGATTCGCATGTATGCGAAATTCGGGGCCGATGTGGTCGGTATGTCGACCGTGCCCGAGTGTCTGGTGGCGCGCCATTGTGGAATGACGGTGGCCTGTGTCTCCATTGTCACAAATCATGCAACTGGCATCTCTATAGTGCCGCTCACACATGAAGAGACTCTCGCTACCGCAGAGCGGGCAGGCCAGAATCTCGAGCAACTGCTGCGTGAGTTCCTGCGGAAAATTTAGGCGTTTGTTGCAACGCAATACAGCACGCTTTGCGATTGGGTCGCCGGGGGCGCCGCTGTTGTAACAATATGTGGCAGCGCTTTTTCGCGCCCCGTTGTTGCGCCTAATTTGCACTAACACCCATAGTAGAAACGGCTTTTGGCGCCGTGATTATTTCCTGTGGTGTGCTTTGGCGGCGACTTCATTGTCACAAAACTACTGTGTTAAGCCCTTAAACGAAGCTGCTGCCGTGGCAGTTTGCTGCAAATGCGAATTACCGTCCAAAACGTAATGGGCGGATTGGTGGGGGAGCAGGGTGTGTTCAACGTGAGTGTCGGGGTTCTTGCTCATATCCGACACGGCCACAACGCATCAGGTTAAGCGACCCAAGAAGCGGCGACGAGTACGCATCGCACAGCGCGGTGCCAAACAGATGGACCTTACGAGGGGAAGACCAAATGAAAGTAACGAAGAGACTGTTCACGAGCGTGTGCCCGGCGGCCCTGATG
>JARLIR010000084.1 GCA_031291635.1 Rhizomicrobium sp.
CCGCCGATCAGCCCAGGGCCTGCGGTGGCGGCCACGGCATCGATGTCGCTCAAGGCAAGACCGGCATCGCTGAGGGCTCGCAGGACAATTTCGTCCAAAAGTTCCACATGGGCGCGGGCGGCAATTTCCGGCACCACGCCGCCGTAGGGGCGGTGTTCCTCGAGCTGGCTGAAGACCACATTGGAGAGGATTTGCCCCGGTCCGGGTGGCACCCCGCGCACCACCGCCGCCGCGGTCTCGTCGCAGCTGGTTTCGATCCCCAGAATGGTCCAAAGGCGCACAGCAAGAGCCTGTTCTTAAGCTTGGAAAGGCTGTAATCGAAAATCACCATGCCGCAAAGAACTCTTCGCATCGGGAGCCGCGCTTCCCGGCTCGCCCGCGCTCAGGCCGATATGGTGGCCGGTTTGCTCACGCGCGCCGGGCTGGCTTGCGAGATTGTCCTCATCAAGACCACCGGCGATCGCATCCTCGACCGTTCGCTGGCCGATGCCGGCGGCAAAGGCCTGTTCGTCAAGGAATTGGAAGAGGCCTTGCTCGCCGAGCACATCGATATCGCCGTCCATTCCATGAAGGACGTGCCAGTGGCCTTACCCGAAGGTCTGACACTGGCCGCCATTCTGCCGCGCGAAGACCCAGAAGATGTCTTCCTCTCCGCCCAAGCCGGATCCCTCAAAGCTTTGGCGCCCGGAGCGCGGCTCGGCACCAGTTCGGTCCGCCGCAAAGCCCAAGTGCTGCGCGCCCGGCCCGATCTTAACTGTGTGCTGCTGCGCGGCAATGTCGATACCAGGCTGGCCAAGCTCGATGGCGGCGAGATGGAAGCGATCATCCTGGCCAGAGCTGGTCTCAACCGTTTGGGATTGGCGGCGCGCGCCACCGATATTCTGACCACGGAGGAATGGTTGCCGTCGCTGGCGCAAGGCGCCGTGGGTATCGAAATCCGAGACGGCGATGCTCGGGCTGCAGCGGCGGTGACCCCGCTCGAAGATCCCGTGACGGCCATCGAGCTGGCTTGCGAACGGGCCTTTCAAGGTGCGCTGGATGGTTCTTGCCGGACGCCGATTGCCGGGCTGGCGCGGCTCATAAAAGGGCAACTCAGCTTTCGCGGCGAAGTTCTCGCCCCTGACGGAAGTGATTGGGCTGCAACCGCTTTTACGATTACCCTTGAACAAAACGGGAAATTCGACGCGGATCGCGCAGGACGGGAAGCTGGTGCGGCGCTGAAGCCGCGAGTGGCCGGTTGGCTCACCCTTTAAGGCAATAAGAAAGACGGCTTATTCGCCGCCTTCGCTGGTGTCGTCTGCCAGGCTTTTGACCAGATCCAGCACCCGCTTGCGCACCTTGGGATCCTTGATGCGCATATAGGCCAACGAGAGCTGCAAACCGTCACCGCTCGAAACAAATTCGAGCACCGGCTGGCTGTCACGTTCGGCAAAGCCGGGCGTGGCTGCAAGCTGTTCGGTGACACTCTCATAGAAGTACTGAATCGGAACGCCGAGAATGCGCGCGATCTCGAAGAGACGACCCGCACCAATCCGGTTGACGCCCTTCTCGTACTTCTGAACCTGCTGAAATGTCAGGCCGAGCAATTCGCCCAGCCGTTCCTGACTCATGCCGATCATCATTCGGCGTAGACGCAATCTACTGCCCACTTGGCCGTCGATCGGATTGGCTTGTTTTTTTGGCAAGGTCGTAAACTTAAAGGTTGGAGATGAAACACTATCGTCTGCGTTAGCACATCGAAAAGCTGAATTCACTGGGCCTATCGTTCAGCTTTCACTTTCTCTTGGGACAAAGCCCAAGTCAAAGCGGTGATCGCACAAAACAAAAGCCAGAAGGCGAGACTGCGAATACGCGAATAGGGCGTGACTGCAATTGCTGCGGGCAACACGCCATCCACGATTCCGGTTTTGCCCAAACCAAGTTGCTGAGTGATTCGCCCGAAGGGATCGATGATGGCGCTGATGCCGGTATTGGCGTCACGCACCACAGGAAGGCCTTCTTCGATCGCTCGCACGCGCGCCACAAGCAGATGCTGACGCGGCCCAGCCCATGGCCCGAACCATGAGTCGTCAGTGATATTTACGAACCAATCCGGGCGTTTAGACCCCACCACCGCGTCCGGAAAAAGAATCTCATAACAGATCAGCGGAGTCACGCTTCCGGCACCAGGAAGCGCAAAAGCCTCAGGCCCTTTGCCGGGTGTAAAGCTGCCATCGATGCCGGTGAGCTTGGAAAGGCCCAGCACGGTAAGCGTTTTCTCTAACGGCAGATATTCCCCGAAGGGCACCAGATGCGACTTGTCGTAGATGTCCAAAATCGCTCCGGATGGACCAAAGAGGAAAAAGCTGTTGGCATAAGTGATGTGATCGGGAGACGAAAAGTCACGCCGGACCGCACCGCTCATGAGCCCGAGGCGGCCTTTGGTCAGGCCCGCGATTTCTTCCAGCGCCAAGGGTTGCTCGGCGAGAAGAAAGGGCGGCGCGGCTTCCGGCCATATGATGATGGAGGGATTGCCGGGCGCGCTGCTGAGTTCGAGCAGTCGCTGCCAATTGCGGCGCAAGAGGCGGCGGCTATATTTATCCGCCTGCGGAATGTTGGGTTGGACGAGACGCAACTGCACCTGGGTTACAGTTGCATGTGGCGTTGCCGCCAGACGCAACGCGCCACCAGCAAACCCCAACACAAACAGGCCACCGAGCAACGCAGGCAACGGCCAGCGCGGTTTTTTCACAAAGAGCTCAGCGAGGCTGGCGCCGAACAAGACCGTGAACAGTGAAAGACCGTAGACGCCGATCACGGCTGTGGTTTGCAGCAGCGCCAAAGAGGCCCCCCAGCCATAACCGGCGATGTTCCAGGGGAAGCCCGTGAGGATATGGCCGCGTAACCATTCGGACAGGCTGTAGGCTGCCGTCAGTGCGAAAATGCGGGACGCCCCCTGCTTCCAATAGGTGGCAGCGGCGGCCGCGGCGGCAGCGGTAAAAAGCGCCAACCCCCCGGGAAACAACAGCGCCACAAAGGGGATCTGCCAAGCATGGCTATCGGCGTCGACGAGAAAAGCATAGCCAATCCAATGCAGCCCGAGGGCAAATTGACCAAAGCCGAAGGCAAAGCCGGTAAAGGCCGCAGCGCGCACAGGACGCCGCTCCGCCGTGGCACCATCCAGCAGCAGCACCAAGGTGGCAAAGCCAAGCAGCAGGCATGGAAAAAATCCGAAGGGGGCAAAGCCGAGTGCCGAAATCAGCCCTGCAAGAAGCGCAGCGCCGAGCCGCCGCCATCCCGCCAATGCGGTCAAGCCTTCGCCCGCCGTGGCGACCCAGGACATCATGGTTTGGCGTTTCCTTCCGCAGCCGCCCCGTCAGCGTTAGGAGGCCGGATACGTAAGCGTTTGACCCGGCGCGGATCGGCTTCCAGCACTTCGAATTCGACGCCGCCAGGATGGGCGATGATCTCGCCACGTTGCGGCACCCGGCCAAGCAGCGAAACCACCAGCCCGCCCAAGGTATCGATCTCTTCCAATTCACCGTCCTCGCGCGGAAAGGCAATACCGGTTTCGGCTTTGAAATCGTCCAGTGCGATGCGCGCATCGGCAAGGAAAGCACCGTCGGGTAAGAGACGGGCATGCGGCGATTCTTCGTCATGCTCGTCGGCAATATCGCCGACGATTTCTTCGATGATGTCTTCGATCGAAACCAAACCTTCGGTGCCACCATATTCGTCGATCACCAGCGCCAAATGGGTATGCGTGGTCTGCATTTTGAGGAGCAGATCGAGCACCGGCATGGAGGGTGGCGCGAACAGGATATCGTGGCGGATATGGGCGATGGGTTGTTCGCGCAGGCGGAACGATTCCTCGCCGTCGTTTTCCAAGAGCCCCAGCACGTTTTTCAGATGCACCAGACCGACCGGATCATCCAGCGTGTCGCGATAAACCGGCAGACGCGAATGCTGCGCCTCGCGGAACAGCAGCACCAGATCGGCCAGCGAGGTCTTCTCGTCCACCGCCACGATATCAGCGCGCGGCAGCATCACATCCTTGACCCGAAGCTCGCCGAAATTGAGCAGATTGGCGAGCATGGTGCGTTCCGGCGCCGACAGATCGGGGCGCTGACGATCGCTTTCTTCAATCACCTCTTCGATGCTTTCACGCATCTGCGTGGCCGGATCGTCGCCGCGCAAGAGCTGCGTCAGCCGCTTGAGGAGAGAGGGCGTTTTCTCATTCTCGTCCGGCGAAACCGTATGATCGCTCATGGCGCCTCGTAAGGATTGGCAACCTTCAGGGTCTGCAAGATGCGCACTTCCATCGGTTCCATTTTATTGGCTTGCCGTGTGGTGACGTGATCGTAGCCTAGAAGATGGAGCACACCATGCACGGTGAGATGGGTGGTGTGATCGAGCAGTGTTTTCTTAGCCTCTTTGGCCTCGCGCGCAGTGACGCCATAGGCAATCGCGACATCGCCGAGATAATCGTCGAGACCGGCGGGAAAGGACAACACATTGGTCGGCTTGTCCTTGCCGCGGAAGGCGGCATTGAGTTTCTGCACTCGGCCATTGGTGGTCAGCATGACGGTGAGGTCGGATGTTTCCGCCACGCCGGCTTCGGCCAACGCGGCTTTCACGGCGCGTTTGACCCGCGTCGATAGCCCGCGCAGTTTGCGCCAGCGTGCATCCTGGATGACGAGCGTGATGCTCAATCCTCAGCCTTCCGCGCCTTGCGGGCACGTTCCCCATCGGCGGCATTATAAGCCGAGACTATCCGCGAGACGAGGGCATGACGCACCACATCCTGCTCGGAAAATGGCGCGAAGGCGGCGCCTTCGACATCGCGCAAGATACTAAGGGCTTGATTGAGGCCCTCGGCGCGGCCGCCGGGAAGGTCGCTTTGCGAGGGATCGCCGGTCACCACCATGCGTGAATCCTCGCCCAAGCGGGTGAGAAACATCTTCATCTGCGCGGCCGTGGTATTTTGCGCCTCGTCAAGAATGACGAAGGCCCGGCGCAGCGTGCGTCCGCGCATGAAGGCCAGCGGGGCCACTTCGATGATGCCTTGCTCAATCATTTTCAGGCAGGGTTCGCCGATCACATCCATCAGCGCATCGTAGAGTGGGCGCAGATAGGGATCGACTTTTTCCTTCAAATCGCCCGGTAGAAAGCCGAGCCGTTCGCCTGCTTCCAATGCCGGGCGCGATAAGATCAAGCGTTCGACTTCACGCTTGTGCAAGAGATGGGCGCCAAAGGCAGCAGCGAGATAAGTCTTGCCGGTACCAGCGGGTCCGATGCCGAAGACGAGCGGATGGGTTTCCATCAGATGCAGATAGGCCGCTTGCGCCGGTGAACGCGCCCGTAGCGTTTTGCCCGTCCAGGTTTTGATAGTGGCAAGACCGGCATGGGCGATGTCGCCCTCTTCGGCCTTATTGGCAAACCGCACTTCGGAATCGATTTCCGCGGCACTGACATGCTGGCCGTCTTCGAGGAGGTCATAGAGCGCCCGCAGCACACCCGCGGCTTTCTCGCGTTCAGCCCCTTCAATGGCCACGACATTGCCGCGCAGATCAACCTTGACGCCCAGCTTCTGTTCCAGCCGTACGAAATTCTTGGAATGAGGCCCCATCAATTCCGGCAACAAAGCATTGTCGGGAAATTCCAGCGTCAGCTTGGCGCTCTTCTTGCTCGTGCTCAATCGGCCATGACCCTCGTTGCTGTCGCCGCTTTGGGAGTGGGGAACAAAATGCCCTTCAGACTGTTGGGCCGGACTTCTGCGATCTGCAGCGTCACGATTTGACCGATCAAATGGTCCGCGCCATCCGCATGCACGGCTTGCAGATAAGGCGAGCGGCCAATGGCTTGGCCCGGCTGGCGGCCTTCTTTCTCGAACAGCACCGCCATGGTCTGGCCGACGCAAGTGGCGTTGAAGGCGGCTTGTTGGCTCAGCAGCAATGCTTGCAGCTCTTGCAGCCGCGCGTCTTTGACAGCTTCGGGTACTTGCTTGCTGTCGGCCGCGGCAGGCGTTCCGGGGCGCGGCGAATATTTGAAGGAGTAGGCTTGGGCGTAACCGACGGCTCGCACGAGGGCGAGGGTGGCGGCGAAATCGGCATCGCTCTCGCCCGGAAAGCCGACGATGAAATCGCAAGACAGCGCCATATCGGGCCTTGCCGCACGCACCCGCTCCACTAGGCGCAAATAATCGGCGCTGGTGTGGCCGCGGTTCATGGCGGCGAGAATGCTGTCAGAGCCTGACTGCACCGGCAGATGCAGATAGGGCATCAACTGCTCGATGTCGCGATGGGCGGCGATCAGATCCTCGCCCATGTCGCGCGGATGGCTGGTGACATAGCGCAGGCGATCGAGCCCCGGGACCTCTGCAAGCGCCGCAATCAGTTTGGCCAACGACCACGCTGTCCCGTCCGGGCCTTGGCCGCGATAAGCGTTGACGTTCTGGCCGAGCAGCGTCAGCTCACGCACCCCGCCCGCTACCAGCGCCTTGGCTTCCGCCAAGACGTCGTTCACGGGCCGCGAATATTCGGCACCGCGCGTATAAGGCACGACGCAGAAGGTGCAGAATTTATCACAACCTTCCTGCACGGTGAGAAAAGCCGATGGGCCGTTCGAGAGTGCGTGCTGCGGCAGGCTATCGAATTTGTCTTCGGCGGGAAATTCGGTTTCCAGCGCATGGCCGACACCGCGGGCGATCTTGGCGATCATCTCGGGCAGGCGCTGATAGCTTTGCGGCCCCACCACGATATCGACGGCGGGCTGGCGGGATAAAATTTCCTGGCCTTCGGCTTGGGCAACGCAGCCGGCCACCGCCAGGATCATGCGTTCGCCCTTGGCCGCTTTGGCCGCCTTCATCAATTTCAGTTTGCCGAGTTCGGAATAGACCTTCTCGGCCGCTTTCTCGCGGATATGGCAGGTGTTGAGGATGACCATATCGGCGTCATCGGCCGTTTCACTGGTGGCAAAGCCCAGCGGCGCCAGCAAATCCGCCATGCGGGCGGAATCGTAGACGTTCATTTGGCAGCCATAGGTCTTGATAAAGAGGCGCTTCATGAGGGCAGGTTATCTGCGATAGGCCGCCCGAAAACAAGAATTCCTCATTCGGCCGCTTGCGCTGCCGCGTGGGCAGCAGCAAAGGCTGGGTCGACGATGCCCCAATCGCCCCGCAGAGCACGGGTTTGCCCGGCCCGGATCATGCTTTCAGCCTGCAGCGCGATTTGTTTGCGGCCGCAACCGGCACTGACCCTGAGAGGGCTGTGGAACTCCACCACAATGTCGAGCGGACCGGTCTTGAAGGCTTCCCAGACATGGTCTGCCAATTCCATGTCGCCGTACCATGCGTAAAGCGGCCGGTTCTCACGCCCTAAGGGCATACCGTAGAAACCGATATAAGAAATCGAGACCGGCTGCACCGGCACATATTCGACCTGACCATCGGCAGCGATACCGATCTCAGATTCCACCGCCCCCATCAGCGCACTCTTGAACGGCAGAATGCGATTTCCATCGCTGGTAGTGCCTTCCGGAAAAAGCACGAGGGCGTCGCCGGCTTTAAGGCGCTTGCGAATTTCGACCGCCCCTTTGGCCGCTTCGGCGCGCTTGGTGCGATCGACAAAAATCGTCCGTTGCAACCGAGACATCAAACCGAATAACGGCCAACTCGCCACTTCCAGCTTGGCGACGAAGGACACCGGCAGGGTGGACGACATGATGAGGATGTCGAAATAACTGGTGTGATTGGCCACCAGCAGAACGCCGCGACCGGTGACCGGTTCTCCAATCACGCGAATTTTGATGCCGAACAGGCGGCACAGAAAAGCGTGAAAGGCATGGGGATAGCTCTTTTGGAGCGAAATCCCCAAACGAATGGCCAGCCATTGGATCGGCGCGCTGAGAAGCGTCAGGCTAACGAACGCCGTGGCCAAAAAGAACGCTCTCAGCGTTGGCATACTCAGCGCGACTTTTTCGGAACGCCATAGAGTTCGAGCCGGTGGTCGACCAACTCAAAGCCTAGTTCCTCGGCGATCCTTCGCTGCAGTTTTTCGATTTCCTCGTTGCGGAATTCGATCACGCTGCCGGATTGTACGTCGATCAGATGGTCGTGATGCGATTCCGGCGCTTCCTCATAACGCGAGCGCCCATCGCGAAAATCATGCCGTTCCAGAATGCCCGCATCCTCAAACAACTTGACCGTACGGTACACGGTCGCGATCGAGATATGCGGATCCAATGCTGAAGCGCGCCGATAAAGTTCCTCAGCGTCGGGATGATCAGCGGCGTCGGAGAGTACCCGTGCAATCACCCGGCGCTGCTCGGTCATCCGCAGCCCCTTATCAACGCAGAGTTTTTCGATCCGCGTCATGTTTCACCCCTGCCTTGTTACTAGGTTGCGAATCTATCCGAGTTGCACGCAATTGCCCACAAGGCGGGCGGGAATTTCCGTACAAAGTGTAAGGGCATCGCTGCGTTGTCCGTCTGGGGTTGTGTAATACGCTTTGCGGCGGCCCATTTCGGCGAATCCCAGGCGCTTATATAGAGCAATTGCTGGAAAATTGCTGCAATCGACTTCTAGAAACATCGTAATAACACCACACTCTGCAGCTTGTTTAATGGCCGCAGAAAGCAGCTCAGACGCAATCCCGCGTCGTCGCGCCGCAGGCGTCACACCCAGGCTTAAAACCTCCGATTGATCCAGCACAACTTGAACGACGATGAAGCCGTCCTCCGCCGCCAACGCAAAACAGCCCGGATTGGCGAGCAGCGCAGCGAAACTGTCGGCACTCCAGGGTTCAGAGAAACATTGCGCATGCAAACGCGCCAGAAGCACTGCATCGCTGGTCGGCGCGATCATGGTCTGAGGGCCGGAAGTTTGGCATCGGGCGGGCGCAAATAAAGCGGGCGCGGCGTGCCCTCCGCCACCACTGCCATCGCAAGGCGCCCCACCCACACCGCATCCGGTACCGTGATCGTGGTTACGATCGCGTCTTGGCAATGGGGCGCAATCGAAGCAGCTGCAGTACCTGCGAGCGCCAGCGCTGGAAAAGACGAGAGCAACCGTATGGCATCCCCGAAGGGTATAATTTGCGCCGCAAACGGGTGCCCGATCATTTCGAGATAGACTTCCTCGCGTTTGGCATCATGCACGGCCGCGGCGATCGGGCGGCCAGTTTCGGCGCGGGCTTGCTCGGCCATGGCAGACAGGCTGGTGATGCCGACCAGCGGTTTCGTCAGTGCGATGCGCAAGCCACGCATGAAAGCGAGCCCGACTCTTTGCCCGGTGAAACTGCCCGGCCCGGTGGTTACCGCCAGTTTGTCGAGTTCATTAAACGCAAGCCCTGCGGCGCTCATCGCCGCTTCCACCATCGGCGCCAAAGCTTCGGCATGGCCGCGCTCCATCACCACCCGACGCGCGGCCAAGACAGTCGACCCCGCCAGCACGGCCACAGAACAGGCGCCGAAACAGGTATCGACGGCGAGGAGTTTTAGGTCAGGCAATCGTGCAAGCCTCATCAAAGGACAGACGGCCGCCGCGCGGATACAGCTTGGCCGCATCGCCATAGCCGAGATTGCAGAGGAAATTCGACTTCACCGCCGTTCTGGCGAAGAATTCGGCGTCCACACCAGCATTGTCGAAGCCCGACATCGGTCCACAATCGAGCCCCAGGGCGCGCGCCGCGATGATGAAATAGGCCCCTTGCAACGAGCCATTGCGGAAAGCGGTGACTTCGTTGGCGGCGAGATCTGGCGAGGCGAAACTCGCACTCTTGGGGCTCAGCACATTTTTGAAGCGGCCAAAATCGAGGTCGTAACCGAGGATGGCCGTGGCGGGCGCTGTCATGGTCTTTTCCACATTGCCGGACGCCAGCAGCGGTTTCAGGCGCGCTTTGGCTTCGGGCGAAACCACAAAGACGACGCGCATCGGATTGCAATTGCCTGAGGTCGGCCCCCAGCGCAGCAGATCATAGATCGCCATCAGCAAGGCAGGCGAAACCGGTTTGTCCAGCCAATGGCGATGGGTGCGAGCAGAACGGAAGATAACGTCCAGTGCTTCGTCGTTGATGGCCACAGTGCGAATCCCTTGCTAGCCCAAGAAGCTGGACCATCGCAGAAATCGCGGAGACCTTAAACCGCTTCGACGGCGCTCACTTCGGGCACGTAATGGCGCAGCATGTTTTCGATGCCGTTGCGCAGGGTCAGGGTCGCCGAGGGACAGCCGGCGCAAGAGCCGCGCATATGCAAATAGACGATGCCGGACGCTTCATCGAAGCCATGATAGATGATGTCGCCCCCATCCTGGGCCACGGCCGGACGAACGCGGGTTTCGATCAGGTCTTTGATCTGCGCCACCACTTCGGAATCTTCCACCTCGGTGGCCGCCGGAGCGTGCTCGTCGCTGGAATCGAGCAACGGCAAATCACGGGTGAAATGCTCCATGATGGCGCCAAGGACGGCTGGCTTGAGGTGCTTCCAGTCGCCATCGGTCTTGGTCACGGTGATGAAATCGGCCCCGAAAAAGACCCGCGAGACCTCCGGCACTTCGAACAAGGCACGCGCCAAAGGCGAACGCTGCGCCGCTTCCCGTCCATCGAAGTCAGCCACTTTGCCCTCGCCCATAACTTCTCGGCCGGGCAGGAATTTCAGGGTAGCGGGGTTCGGGGTCGATTCCGTCTGGATGAACATGGGGCGCAATACCGTTTCGAATGCCTCTCTTACATGGACCCGGCAAGGGCACTCTACAAGAGGCAGAAAAGCGCGCAAAAACCCTATCAAAAGTCGGAAATGATGCCCTTCTTTTCCCAATCGCCATAGCGGGTTGGCTCTGGTCCCTTACGGCCGCCTTGCTCCGGCGGCAAAGCCGGTTGGGCCGCGGCCTCACGGCGGCGTTCTTCGGCTTCGGCCAGCGCCCGTTTGGCAGCCTCAGCAATTTTGGCGGCAATTTCGGCTTTCGGCGTATTTGCCATTTTGTTTCCGTGACTTGATTGGCCATAAACGAAGCTTACATCTGACCTGCATCCTAGAACGTGGACCGTGGCCCGTGAATACTCTGCGTACCGGTATCCTAATGGCGGCCCTGACCGGGCTCTTCGTGGGCATAGGCTTTGTCTTGGGTGGCCCGATGGGAATGGCGATCGCCTTCCTCTTCGCGGTGGGCTCCAACGCCTTTGCCTATTGGAATTCGGACAAGGTGGTGCTTCGCATGTATGGCGCCCGAGAGGTCGATGAGACCACGGGCCCGCGGCTTTACGGCATTGTGCGTGATCTGAGCAAAGCAGCGGGGCTACCCATGCCGCGCGTTTGCATCGTCGACAACGAGCAGCCCAACGCCTTTGCCACCGGACGCGATCCCGAACATGCCGCCGTCTGCGCCACCACCGGGCTGCTGGCGCGGGTCAATGACGAGGAGCTGGCGGGCGTGCTCGCCCATGAGCTGGGGCATGTGAAGAACCGCGATACGCTGACCATGACGATTACGGCGACCATTGCGGGCGCCATCTCGATGTTGGCGAATTTCGCGCTCTTTTTCGGCAGCGGTGACCGCCGCAACAATCCGCTCGGCATTGTCGGCATTCTGCTGGTCTCCATTCTGGCGCCGATTGCCGCCATGCTGGTGCAAGCCACAATCAGCCGCACCCGTGAATTCGAAGCCGACAAGGCCGGTGCAGAAATTTCGCGCCATCCGTTGTGGCTGGCCTCGGCGCTGTCGCGCATCGCCCATTCGGCGGAGGTGACACAGAATCCAGAAGCCGAAGCCAATCCCGCCACGGCGCATATGTTCATCATCAACCCGCTTTCCAGCGGCGGCATCTCGGGCTTGTTTTCAAGCCATCCGCCCACGGAGGAACGCATCGCCCGTCTCAGAGCCATGGCCGCCGCCAAGGGTGAATTCGAAGCAACACCCGCCCGCAATGCCGGGCCCTGGGGCAGTGCCGCCAAAGGTCCTTGGGGATGACCCAGAAGACTCAACCGCAAGGCATGGCGGCCCGCAGTGCCGCCCAAACCATTCTTTCTGACGTTTTGCGCAAACGCCGCCCGCTCGATGTGGCGTTGGCCGCGACCCAAGGTCTGGAAGCCCGCGATGCCGGTTTTGCCCGCGCCATTGCCAGCGAGACCTTGCGCCGTTTGGGCCAGCTCGAAGCTTTGATCCGGGACTTCGTGCCCAAGCCCCCTGCCCGCAATCGCGCCGGACCGGTGCCGGAAATTTTGCTTGCCGGGGCTTGCGAACTCGTCTTCCTCGATGTGCCCGCTCACGCCGCGGTGGACGGCGCCAATCGCCTGGCCCAAGCCGACAAGCAGGCCATTCACTTCAAGCCGCTGATCAATGCCGTGCTACGCAAAGTCAGCCGCGAAGGCAAAGCCAAGGTCGAGGCGCAAGACGCTGCCCTGCTCAACACCCCCGATTGGATGTTCGCGCGCTGGGTCGATGATTACGGTGCCGAAACGGCGCGGGCCATTGCCGAAGCCCATCAAGGCGTGCCGCCGCTCGATTTGGTGCTGAAAGACGGTGCCACGGTCGAAGGCGCCGAGCCGCTGTTCGGGGCCGTGCATCGCTTCAAAGACCCGCAGCGTGTCGACACCATGCCCGGCTATGAAGATGGCTTGTGGTGGGTGCAGGACGCGGCGGCCGCCCTGCCGGTGCTGCTCCTCGGCGAAGTCCGCGGCCACACCGTAATTGATCTCTGCGCCGCGCCAGGCGGGAAAACCGCACAACTCGCCACCGCGGGCGCCAAGGTCATCGCCTTGGAACGCGAATCTAGCCGCATGGAGCAGCTGCACGAAAATCTGCAACGCCTAAAGCTGGAGGCCGAGACCATTGTCGGTGATGCTCGCGATTGGCGGCCTGCACAGCTGGCGCCTTTCGTGCTGCTGGATGCGCCTTGCAGCGCCACCGGCACCATCCGCCGCCATCCCGAACTGCCGTGGAACAAAAGCGCCAGCGATGTGACGCTGTCGGCGCAGCTGGCTGGCGAATTGCTCGATAGCGCCGCGGAAATGCTGGCCCCAGGCGGCACGCTGGTCTTTGCCACCTGCTCACTGGAACGCGAAGAAGGCCGCGAACAGATCGACGCCTTCCTGCAGCGCAACGACGATTTTACCCGCAAGCCGGTCGAGCCTGCCGAGATATTCGGTATGGCTGAGCTGATTGATGGCGGCGATCTGCGCACCCTGCCCTGCCACCTGTCCGAAAGAGGCGGTATGGATGGCTTCTATGCAGCGCGACTGGTCAAGCGGCCCTAACGGGCGAAGCTTCCCTTCCTTCCTGACCTGTCATAGTGGTGTATTGGAAGCCTTCTAATCCGGTACATCATGACTGCTCCCGCCAACCAAGCCTATACACCGCGCCAAGCTCTCATTTTTGTGCTGGCTTTCGGCATCGTCAGCCTCTTCGCGGACATGTCTTACGAGGGCATGCGCGGCATTGCGGGGCCGTTTCTGGCCAGCTTGGGCGCCACCGGACTTGCCGTTGGCGTGATCGCGGGAACGGGCGAGCTGGCAGGGTATCTGCTGCGGCTATTCTCAGGACGCTTTGCTGATTCCAGCCGCGCCTATTGGCCGATAACCCTGACGGGCTATGTCGTGCAGATGGCAGCGGTGCCGATGATGGCGCTGGCAGGCAAGTGGTGGGTGGCGGCGCTTCTCATCATCGTTGAGCGCGCCGGTAAAGCCATCCGCAATCCCCCGCGCGATGCCATGTTGAGCCGGGCTGGAGAAACCATCGGCCATGGCTGGGCCTTTGGTCTGCACGAGGCGCTGGACCAAGCGGGCGCCATGGCCGGACCTTTGATTGCTTTTGCGGTGCTGGCGCTGCATGGCGATTACCGCGAAGCCTTTGCTTGGTTGGCCCTGCCGTCGCTGACCACGGTGGCACTGGTCTTTGCCATGCGCTTTCGCTTTGGCGCCTTAGGCAAGATCGTGCGGCCGCAGAATCAAGCCCCCGACCAACCCTTACCGCGCGCCTTCTGGTTTTACGCTGCCGCCGCCGCGTTGACGGCTTTCGGTTTTGCCGATTTCACCTTGATGTCATTTCATTTCGGCAAGGCCGGGATCATGGGTGGGGCAGCCATCGCGCTGTTCTATTCCGCCGCTATGGCCGCCGATGGCGTCGCCTCGCTGGTCTTCGGACGCTGGTTCGACAAAGCCGGACTGAAGGTCGTTTACGGCGGCATCGCGCTCGGCATTCTGGTGCCACCGCTGGCTTTTTTTGGCGGCTGGTGGGGCGCGGCGCTGGGCACCTTGGCCTGGGGCGCTTGCCTCGGTGTGCATGAAGCGGTGATGTCCGCTGCGGTGGCATCCCTGGTGCCGCTGCATGCCCGGGCCCGCGCTTATGGCCTTTTCACCGCCCTCTTCGGCACCGCGTGGTTTCTCGGCAGTGCTGTTCTAGGGGCGCTTTATGATGTCTCGCTGATCGCTTTGGTGGCGGTGGCGGTGCTCAGCCAGTTGGCGGCGGCTATCCCTTTGGCTCGCGCCGTGGCGCTCAATCTTGCAGCCAAAACGCCAGCACCGGATCCGGCTGGCGGATAAAGCACTCAGCGGTCAGCTTATTGGCGCGGATCAGACCGAGCATGGCCTCTGCTTTGGATTTTAAGGCACCGAGATCGGCCAGCAGCGTCACCCCATCCATGATTTTCCAGCTTTGCCCCGATTGCACCAGATGCGCGGTGGTGGGATTGAGTTTGAAGCAGATAGGCCCGCCCATCTTGTCTTGGCCAAAGCCATTGGCGCTTTTCCAATAACTTTTGAAGGGACCGCCCACGGTGCAGCGGCGATCAAACTGGTAATGGTGAAAGGCCGCTTCGGCGAGCTGGGCAGTTTTTTCGTCATGGCCGACATCGAGCACGACCTTGCCACCCGCTTTGACAAACCAATAGCCGTTTTCCTCAACCGCGCGCACGCCTCTGGTGTCTACGACCGTGCACGATTCCACCGGTGGAGCCGAACTTCCACTGCGCGCACCGCCGCCCCACCCCGTCTGTAAACCCGGCTGCACTTGCCAGACTTGGCTGATGGGCCCAACCCAAGACGTCGGCCGCAGCAAACCCATTACCGCATAATCGTGGCGCTGCGAGTTGTCGGCCCATTCGGTCAGCATCTCGAAGGAAAGCTTGCCGCCGGGGGCTTTGCGAAAGGTGATGGCATGATGGGCAAAGCCGAAATGGAAGATGGCGACAACGATCTGCACATCATCCGATTTCGGCCCCGTGCTGTAGACCTTGCCTTGCACGATGCCCCAATCGCATTCGATTGCACGGCAATCGCCGTAAGCGCGCACATCAACACCCGTACCGCCATTGGGCGTAATGGCGATATGGGTAAGGCCGGAGGCTTTCGCGTCCACGCTTTGCCAATGACCGAGAAAATCGGTCGTGGCCGCTTCAGCCGCGGCACAAAGCAACAGGAATGCGACGGCACATACAGCGGACCTAAACATCGGACTAGCGCGACAACCAATACGAAGCCGAAAGATTGGCGCGATCGAAGAAGCATTGGCGGCTGAGATTGAGGCTTTTGATGATGCCTGCTGCTTGTGCCGCGCCACTGCGGTCACTGCCGTAATTGTAGATGGCACGGCCGCCTTCGACGACTTGCCAATCCTCATCGCGCTGGAGGATTTCGACTTTTTCGGGATGCACATCAAGGCAGTCTTCCTTCGGCAAGGACGCTTGATGTGGGACTTCGCCGCTGGCGCGATAGAAGGCCATGTTGCTGGCGCCCCGGCCGACATGGCAGATCTCATCAAAGTGATAGTATTTGAGGACTGCGAGCCCTTTACCGGCAGCGGCCCGATAGGGGCCGAAATTCTGCACCACATGCAGAAAATCGCGCAGCTTCCAATTATCGCTATCCATCGCCACATAGGCATGGGTGGTATCAACGGCGAAACAATCGTCGGTCACTTGGGCGCTCGACGCCGCCACCGGCTGGGAATTGTCGATGGGGGTAGGCTGATCCGTGGTGAGCGGGCCAGCCACTGCCGACGAGGCAACCGCAGTCGGGGCCGCCACAGCAGCAGAGGTCGCTGGTGCGGATTGCGGGGCTGTGGTCGGGATCGATGTTGGAGCAGGAGCGGTACCGCTGAGGCTAAGCTGGCCTGAGCTTTCGTAATCATGCCGCTCGGAACCATCGGTGAACTCTGTCACCATGTCGAAACGCAGCATTTTGCCCGGCTGCTTGTGCAGGGTGATGTGCCGCAGGGCAAAGCCGAGGTTGAAATCGGCCGCAAGGCTGAGCACGGTCTCGGAATTGGGCCCTTCGGTGCGGATCCGGGCAGGAAGCGCGCCCCAGTTGCAAATACGGGTTTCACAACGGCCAAAGACCTGGATACGCACCGGGCCGGAGCCGCTGGCCGTCACCACCACATGGTCGATATCGCCGTTTCTGGCCGTCCAGCTCCCCAAAAACTCGGCATTGGCGGCGTTCACGCCCAGCAGGCCGCCGAGAAATCCGGTGACGTCCGCGGCGGCCGAACCGCCTAGAATCAGTCCACTCGCCAAAAAAGCCCCGAAAAGACCCTGTTTTGCAGTCAGCACGCTTTGCCCTCCCGAACCGATTTGCGCCGAAGGTAATCCTTTTGCGGTGGCCTCGACAGGGTGGACCCCGCGCGGCTATGTAGCGCCCAAATGACCGACCTCAAGCACATCCGCAATTTCTCCATCGTGGCCCACATCGACCACGGCAAATCCACCCTGGCCGACCGGCTGATCCAATTCACCGGCGGGCTGACCAACCGCGAGATGAAAGAGCAGGTGCTCGACTCCATGGAGATCGAGCGCGAGCGCGGCATCACCATCAAGGCTCAGACCGTGCGCCTGGAATATAAGGCCCACGACGGTGAGACCTATACCCTGAATTTGATGGACACGCCCGGTCACGTCGACTTTGCCTATGAAGTCAGCCGCTGTCTCGCGGCCTGCGAAGGCGCTTTGCTGGTGGTGGACGCCTCCCAAGGCGTGGAAGCCCAGACCCTGGCCAATGTTTACCAAGCCATCGACGCCGGTCTCGACATCGTGCCGGTGCTGAATAAGATCGATCTGCCCGCCGCCGAACCCGACCGCATCAAGCAGCAGATCGAAGACGTCATCGGTATCGACGCCTCCGACGCCATTCCGATTTCGGCTAAGACCGGCCTCAATATCGAAGCGGTGCTGGAAGCGGTGGTCACCCGTCTGCCCGCCCCCAAAGGCGATGCCAAAGCCCCGCTCAAAGCCCTGCTGATCGATAGCTGGTACGACGCTTATCTGGGTGTGGTGGTCTTGGTGCGCATCGTCGATGGCGAGCTGCGTAAAGGCCAGAAAATCCAGATGATGGTCGCCAACGCCTTTTATACCGTGGAGCGGGTCGGCGTTTTCACGCCCAAACAAGTCACCGTCGATGTGCTCTCGCCCGGCGAAGTCGGTTTCATCACCGCCGCGATCAAAGAAGTGGCCGACACTCAGGTCGGTGACACCATCACCGACGAACGGCGCCCCGCCGACGCCCCCCTACCCGGCTTTAAAGCGGCGCAACAAGTGGTGTTCTGCGGGCTTTTTCCGGTCGATGCCGCCCAATTCGAAGATTTGCGCAGCGCCCTGTCGCGGCTGCATCTGAACGATGCCAGCTTCACCTATGAGATGGAAACCAGCGCGGCGCTGGGCTTTGGTTTCCGCTGCGGCTTCTTAGGCTTGCTCCATCTGGAAATCATTCAGGAGCGCTTGGCGCGCGAGTTCAATCTCGATCTCATCGCCACGGCGCCGTCGGTGATCTATCGCATCCATCTGACCACCGGCGCGGTGCTCGAACTGCACAATCCGGCCGATATGCCCGAAGTGAGCCGCATCGCCAAAATCGAAGAGCCTTGGATCCGCGCCACCATCCTGGTGCCGGACGAATATCTGGGCTCGGTGCTTAAGCTCTGCCAAGACCGCCGCGGCGAGCAAGTCGAACTCACCTATGCGGGCTCCCGCGCCATGCTGGTCTATCGCTTGCCGCTGAACGAGGTGGTGTTCGATTTCTATGATCGCCTGAAATCCATTAGCCGCGGCTATGCCAGCTTCGATTATCACCTGGAAGGCTATCACGAGGGCGACCTCGTCAAGATGAGCCTTTTGGTCAATGACGAGCCGGTGGATGCGCTCTCCATGATCGTCAATCGCGGGCGGGCGGAATCGCGTGGCCGCGGCATGTGCGAAAAGCTAAAGGACCTGATCCCGCGCCACCTCTTTAAGATTCCGATTCAGGCGGCCATCGGCGGCAAGGTCATTGCCCGCGAAACCATCTCGGCAATGCGCAAAGACGTCACCGCCAAATGCTATGGCGGCGACATTTCCAGAAAGAAAAAGCTCCTCGACAAGCAGAAAGAGGGCAAGAAAAAGATGCGCCAATTCGGCAAAGTCGACATCCCGCAGGAAGCGTTTATCGCGGCGCTGAAAATGGACCAGGATTGATCATATAGCTGGCTAGCGTAGGCTCGGCTCATGCTGCGCAAAATTCCTGCTGAAATGGATAAAACAACCGTCGCATCTATCGATGCTCGGTTGTTTGCGGTTGCCAGCGAAAATTGCGTCTCCATCCCTCTTGCCATAGAGAGCGGCAGCCGGGCCTGGGGCTTTCCATCACCCGACAGCGATTACGATTGTCGTTTCATCTTTGTTAGATCAGAGCGTGATTATCTTGCGCTCTATCCCCATAGGAACGTAATTGAAACGCCGCTTGAGGGCGTATTCGACGTCAATGGATGGGACTTGGCGAAAGCGCTAAAGCTATTGCTCAAAGGCAATGCCGTTGTCGTCGAATGGCTGACATCGCCCATCATCTATGCAGCGGATGAGTGGTTTCGGAGTGAATTTACAGCATTGGCGCAGCGGCGACTAGATCGCAATCTGGTTGCCAAACACTACCTGCATCTCGGTGAACGCCAACGCCATGCATATTTTCAAGATGGCAAAAGCTTCCGACTTAAGAAGCTATTCTATGCTCTGCGTCCAGCCGCGGCATTGCGCTGGTTGCGACAGCATCCAGAACACGCCGTGGCGCCGATGCATTTTCAAACCTTGATGGCCGAGTGCGATCCTCCTTCTGCTGTCGCGGCACTAATTGAGAAACTGATCATTCAAAAGGCCGAAACCCGTGAGCTAGGAGAAGGCCAGCTTCCGCCACAAATCGCAGCATTCATCGACGGAGAATTTGGGGCAGCAACACAACATTTTCCACAAAAACCCGTCCCACTGAGTGCCGAAGCTATAGCGGACGCGCAGGCGTTCTTCTGTGAAGCTCTTAGAGCCGATCCAAGAAGTTGTTGTGTCCCGAGAATCGGATGTGATTCTGTAGTTGGCGGTGATTCTTTTGGGAGTGCCGCCAATGTGGAAGCCTGAGCATCGCAAAGCCGCGTGCCGGAAGGGACTTCGTTACGACA
>JARLIR010000085.1 GCA_031291635.1 Rhizomicrobium sp.
AGGCACCATTGGCGGGGCGCTGCGGATGAATGCTGGCTGTTACGGCTCCGAAGTCAAAGACATCTTCGTCGAAGCCACAGTGCTGGATGGCAAGGGCGGCAAACACACATTTTCCGCCGCCGATATGGCCTTTGCCTATCGCAAGACCGGCGTGCCGGACGATTTCATCTTTGTCGAAGCGGTCTTTGAAGGCAGCAAGGATGAACCCGCCGCGGTGCGCGCGCGCATGGAAGAGCTGCTCGCGCGACGCGAGATCAGCCAGCCCATCGGCGCCAAGACGGGCGGCTCCACCTTCAAGAACCCGCCCGGCCAGATGGCCTGGAAGCTGATCGAGGATGCGGGCTGCCGCGGCTTGAAAATCGGCGACGCCAGCGTTTCCGAGGTCCACTGCAATTTCCTCATCAACCATGGCAACGCCACGGCGATCGAGATCGAAGCCTTGGGCGAAGAAGTGCGCCGCAGAGTCAAAGACCAGTTCGGCATCGAACTGGAATGGGAAATCAAACGCATTGGCGTGCCCGGAGAAAACACATGACCAAAGTGGCAGTTCTTCTGGGTGGGCGTTCCTCGGAACGCGATGTCAGTCTGATTTCGGGTAATGGCTGCGCCGGTGCGCTGCGCGAAGAAGGTTTCGAGGTGATCGAGATCGATCCCTCCATAGGCGATTTCCCTGCCGTGCTGCAGGCCGCCAAGCCCGATGTGGTCTTCAATGCGCTGCATGGCCGTTATGGCGAGGACGGCTGCGTGCAAGGTCTGTTGGAACTTCTGCGTATTCCCTACACCCATTCCGGCGTGCTCTCTTCGGCCTTGGCCATGCACAAGCAGCGCACCAAAGATGTCTATCAGGCGGCGGGCTTGCCGATCGTCAAATCCTTGGTGGTGGACCGCAGAGCCGCCGCGTCGCAGCATCTGATGGAACCGCCTTATGTGGTTAAGCCGGTCAACGAAGGCTCGTCCGTCGGCGTCTTCATCATTCGCAAAGGCGATAATCGCCCGCCCGAAGCGCTGGGCAGCGATCAATGGAACCTCACCGACCTCATGATGGTGGAAGAATTCGTTCCCGGCCGCGAGCTGACGGTGGCTGTGATGGGCTCGCAGGCGCTCGCCGTCACCGAGATCACCACCGAGCTCTCTTTCTATGATTACGAAGCGAAATACGCCGCCGGTGGCTCGAAACATACGCTGCCCGCGCCAATTCCTGGCCATGTCGCTGCGGAAGCCATGCAGTTGGCCGAGCGGGCGCATATCGCGCTGGGTTGCCGTGGTGTGTCGCGCACCGATTTTCGCTACGACGATACCGAAGGCAAGCATCGCCTCATCCTGCTCGAAACCAACACCCAGCCCGGCATGACGCCGACCTCGCTGGTCCCGGAGCAGGCTGCCTATAAGGGCCTCAGCTATCGCGCCCTGTGCCGCTGGATTTTGGAGGACGCCTCTTGCGACCGGTAAGCCAGCAACGTCGCGTGCCCAAGCCGCGTGGCCAAACCGGCCGCACGCCGTCGCGTGGCATCAAGCGCGGCTCAGCCCAGCCGCAGCGTGGTGGTAGGGCGCAGCCTGGCGTTTTTTCCAAGCTTGTGGCCTTTCTCGGAGCGCTTGCGCGCCGTCCGATGCTGCTTCTCTCGCTTTTCCTCGTTATCGCCGCTGGCGTGGCCGCAGTGGTGACCGGCAAGGTGATCGACCGTGCCGTGGCGCGCACCGATACCGCTGCAGGCGCCATGGTGAGCAAAGCTGGCTTTGCCGTGACCAAACTTCATCTCGACGGCAATCACCGCACCAAATCGGCAGAAATCATGGCCGCGCTCGGCGTCCATTCCGGTCAACCCATTTTCACCGTCGATGTGCGCGAGGCGCGGCAACGTCTGTTGCAGCTTCCCTGGGTGGCGGAAACCGATGTTATGCGCCGCTATCCGGATGACATCAGCATCCGCATTGTCGAACGTACGCCATATGCGCGCTGGCAAACCGAAAAAGGCCTCGTCCTGGTGGAACGCCAGGGCCGTGTGATCCTGCCCGAAACGACTGGCAAATTCGGCAAGCTGCCGCTGTTGATGGGCGAGGATGCCCCGCTCCATGCCGCCAGCTTCGTCGAGGCGGTGTCGGCCCATCGTGGCATCGTCAAGCGCGTGACGGCTTATCAATACCAATCGGGACGGCGGTGGAATCTGCTGCTCGATGACGGCGTGGTGGTGAAGCTTCCGGAAATTGGCTGGGATAAGGAGCTTCCCGTGCTGGAACATCTCATCGTGGACAAAGGAATCCTGGAAAGCGACATCCGGGAGATCGATATGCGCAACCCGCTCTACTTCTATTTCCTGCTGCGCAATGGCGCGGAACATAAGGAAAAGCGGACCGATACGGGGAGTGCCATCTGATGGGGGAAACAGTGCGTCTGAAGACTGGCGACGGCTCCCCGGCCTATCGGACCGGCGTTGTGGCGGTGCTCGACATCGGTTCGAGCAAGACGGTGTGCCTGATTGCACGCTGCGAGCCGGGTTCGATCAAAGTTGTTGGCGCCGCCTTGCGCGAAAGCCGCGGCCTCAAATCCGGCACGGTCGTCGAGATGACGGCGGCCGAAGAATCCATCCGTGATGTTGTGGCAGCGGCCGAAAACCTCGCCGATGTGCGCCTGCAGAGCATTTTGATGTCGGTCAATTGCGGCAGTCCCACCACGGTGAATGCGCGGGCCGCTTGGCCGCTGGATGGTGGTGAAGTCACGGACGACATTCTGCGCCAGCTTTTGGCCGAAGGCCGCTCCCGCTGCCAACTCGATGGTCATGTCGTAATCCAATCGATGCCGACCTCTTATGTGGTCGATGAATCATTGGGCGTGCGCGATCCTTCGGGCATGGTGGGCCAGCGCATCGGCGTAACCATGCATGGTGTGGCGGTCCGGCCGACGGCCCTCTCCAATTTGCGCCTGGCCGTGGAACGCTGCCATTTGCGCGTCGGTGCCTCCCTTTTTGCCCCTTATGCCTCGGGCTTATCGGTCCTCACCGATGATGAAAAGCAACTCGGCGCCACCATCATCGACATGGGCGGCGGCTGCACGTCGATTGCAGTCTTCCTCGAAGGCCATTTGGTCTTTGCCGATGTCGTACCGGTCGGCGGTTTTGCCGTGACCAGCGATTTGGCGCGCATGTTGGCGGCGCCTTTGGCCGCGGCGGAACGGGCCAAGGTGCTCTATGGAGCCGCTTTGGGTGATATCGAATCGGGTTCCGACGTCGTCTCGGTACCCCAGATGGGCGAGGAGAATGAGGAAAACGATCTGCGTGTTCCCCGCTCTATGCTCACCAGAATTATTCAAGCTCGCCTCGAAGAAACTTTCAGCGAAGTGCATAGGCGCCTGCGCGAATCCGGTTATGACGTCGCCGCGGGGCGGCGGCTTGTGCTCACCGGTGGGGCCAGTCAGCTGGCTGGCGCGCGCGAATTGGCGGCTCGAGTCTTGAACAAACAGGTGCGTGTCGGCCGTCCGCGACCGCAAGCTGGTCTGCCCGCTTCTTCGGCAGGACCTGATTACGCCACAGCCATCGGGCTTTTGATGGCTGGTGCAACAATGCCACCGGAGGTGCTCAATCCGGAACTTCAGTCACAGCAATCAGAAAATGGCTCAAAAGGTTGGCTCTCACGGTTGACCAGAGGGCTCATCGGATGATTCAACGATAACAAGACGATTCGCTTGGGCTAATGGCGACGTAACGCGCGACCAGCCAAGGAGAGAATAAAATGGCGATCAGTTTCAAAGCGCCCGAACCGCAAGAGCTGCGCCCCCGGATCACGGTCCTGGGCGTGGGCGGAGCAGGCGGCAATGCGGTCAACAACATGATCGCGTCCGGGCTTGAAGGCGTCGATTTCGTCGTCGCGAACACCGATGCGCAGTCGCTGGCCGGTTCCAAGGCCGAGCGGCGGGTGCAATTGGGCGCGCACGTCACCGAAGGCCAGGGTGCAGGCGCTCAGCCTGACATCGGCCGCGCGGCTGCCGAAGAGACCCTCGAAGAGATCATGGAGCATCTGCGCGATGCCCATATGGTGTTCATCACGGCCGGCATGGGCGGTGGCACCGGCACGGGCGCGGCCCCGGTTATCGCCCGCGCGGTGCGCGAGGCCGGTATCCTCACCGTCGGCGTCGTCACCAAGCCCTTTGCCTTTGAAGGCGACCGGCGCATGCGGATTGCCGAGAAGGGCATCACCGAGCTGCAGCAGTTCGTCCACACCCTGATCGTGATCCCGAACCAGAACCTGTTCCGCGTCGCCAATGACCGCACCACCTTCGCCCAGGCCTTCGCCATGGCCGACGATGTGCTGCACGCGGGCGTGCGCGGCGTCACCGATCTGATCGTCTGCCCAGGCCTGATCAATCTCGACTTTGCCGACATCAAGTCGGTGATCACCGAGATGGGCAAGGCGATGATGGGCACCGGCGAGGCCGAAGGCGAAGATCGCGCCCAAAAAGCCGCCGATATGGCCATTTCCAATCCGCTGCTCGACGATGTCTCGATGAAGGGCGCCCGTGGCGTGCTCATCAACATCACTGGCGGCCAAGATTTGATGCTGTTCGAAGTCGAAGCAGCTGCCAATCGCATCCGCGCCGAGGTCGATCCCGACGCCAACATCATTTTCGGCAATACCATCCTCGACAATATGGAAGGCCGCATCCGCGTCAGCGTGGTGGCAACCGGTATCGAGGCCGCCGAGATGCGGGTGGGTAAGAATGTCGAGCCGTTTCCGCCGCGCACCAAAGCCCGCCCGGTTGACTTTCTGAAGGCCGCCGCAGCCACGGTGGCGCAGCAGGAGCGTCATCACACCCCTCCGGCTGCATCCTATCAGCCCGCGCCGGTGGCGCCGCCGGTGACCAACGCGGTTCATCGCCGGGTCGAGGAAATCGAAACCGTCCTCAATCAGCGCGAGCACAGCGCGGCCGAAGCGGCCATTCTTGGCGACAGCCTGCCGCCGGTGATGGAAGCCGAGCCCTATCGCCCCTTGCGCGAAGAGCCGGTAACCCCGCGCCCGTCGGAACCCGAGCTGCAGCATCGTAACGAGCAGGAGCGCAAGAGCAGCTGGGGTCTGTTCCGGTCAAAGAAGGCCAAACAGGAAGTCCATGTCGAACCGGCCCCGCGTCCGCAGCAGCCCGTCGCGCCGCGCCCGGCGGCCCCGCGCGCCACGGCCCAGGCCGAGCCGCCGCGTCCGCAGCAGCCGCAAGTGGCATTGGGCGACGATCTCTTCCACGATCAGAAGCGGGACGATTTCGAAATCCCCGCTTTTCTGCGCCGCCAGACCAACTAATCGGCCTGGGAGCAGAAAATGACAGAGGGCGCGTTCTTCGGAGCGCGCCTTTTTTCTTGGGGTCGTTCAGCCGAAATGAACGCCGCAGCCGACGGCGCCCCAGAGCACCAGATTCGCCGCCAAGAGGATCAGACCGGCATGGCTCTCGCTCCAGGCCACGATGGTACCGTGAGGGGCGTGGTCGAGCTGAAGCCAGTCGTCGCTCCCTTCCGTCTGGGCTGGGAGAACGTGCTCCGAGCTGTTGCCCTGGATGGTCATCTCATCCGATCCTGCTGCCGCAAGGGTACTCTAGAACCGCTCCATTAGCGGGCCGTTAAGGTGCGCCTACCAATTCGAACGGCTTCTCGCCAAATTTGCGGCCGGCCTCTAACATCCCGCCCTGTAACATGCGGGTGTTATCCGTGATGTGACGGTCTTCGCGCCCTCTGTATGATCGATTTGTCGACCTGGATTATTGCTGCCATGGCTTTCCGCCGTACCATCGCCAAAGAGGTCGCCTGTGAGGGCATTGCTCTGCACGCGGGTACCCAAGTGCGTATGCTGCTGACCCCCGCACCGCCCGGGTCTGGGGTGGTTTTCATCCGCCAAGACCTTGATGGCGCAAGCGTGCCCGCCCGCTACGACCTCGTCAGCGAGACCATGCTCGGCACCACACTGGAATCGGGCAGGGCCAGCGTTTCGGTGGTGGAACATCTCATGGCGGCGGTGGCAGGGGCAGGGATCGACGATCTGGTGATCTCGGTCGATGGTGCTGAGCCTCCAGTTTTGGACGGTGACGCCCTTTCCTTCATGGATCTCTTGGACATTGCCGGGGTCAAAGACAGTGCTGAGCCGCGCCGCGCCATAAAAGTCCAGCGCCGCGTGGAAGTGACGCATAAGGGTGCCAGCGCCGTATTGGTGCCGTCCACCACCCTGCAATTTGCCTTTGAGATCGATTTTGCCTCCGCCGCAATCGGCCAACAAAAATTCGCTTTCACCTTTTCGCCCGAGGCCTTCCGGCAGGAAATCGCCCCCGCCCGCACCTTTGGCGACATTGCCCAGCTCGAAGCCCTCAAAAAGATGGATCGCGGCCACGGCGCCTCTTTCCTCAATACCTTGGCGATTGACGGCGACCGGGTGATCAATGCCGATCTGATGCGCTTTCCCAATGAATTCGTGCGCCACAAAATCCTGGATGCAATCGGGGATTTGGCCTTGGCTGGAGCCCCGCTGATCGCCCGGTTTGAAGGGGTGCGCTCCGGTCACGCGCTTAATAACGCGCTTTTACGGGCGCTTTTCGCCGATCCGGCCAATTTCCAGTGGGTTACAGCCCTGTCATGACGGGGTCGTAACCGCTAACCGGTTAATACAAAGCCTTTTTTGCCCTCTGGACCTTTCTTCGCTGCAAATGCGATAAGGCCATTCCTGCCTGTCACTTCGGGCGCTGAATCGGAAATGCGGTCCATGCTTCATCTGCCGCGCGGCCTAGCCGCTTTGCTCGTTGTAAGTTGCGCGTTTGCTCTGTCGGGCTGTGCTTGGCTAGACAAGCAAACCGGCAAAACCGAGGAAAAGGACGCCACCTATCAGGAGCGTCCGATTGACCAGATTTATGCCGATGCCTGGAAGAAGCTGAACAACAACGACTGGGCGGAAGCGGCCAAGCAATTCGCCGAAGTCGAGCGCCAGCATCCCTATTCGGTCTGGGCCCGTAGAGCCTCGCTGATGAGCGCCTATTGCTACTATCAGGCCAACAAATACACCGATGCCGTGGCCGCATCTGACAATTACATTTCGCTCCATCCCGGTTCGAAGGAAGTGCCTTATGCCTTCTATTTGAAGGCCATTTCGCTTTACGAACAGATCGTGGATGTGGAGCGTGACCAGTCCAACACGGAAGCCGCCCTGGTGGCGCTGCAGGACGTGGTGCAGCGCTTTCCCGAGAGCGAATATGCCCGTGACGCCACCCTCAAGATCGATCTGACACTGGACCACTTGGCCGGCAAGCAGATGACGGTCGGGCGTTACTACCTTTACAAGGGCGACTACATCGGGGCGATCAACCGCTTCCGCGTGGTGGTGGAGCAGTATCAAAAAACCACCCAGATCGCTGAAGCCTTGGAGCGCCTGACGGAGTGCTATTACGCGCTCGGCATCACCAAGGAAGCCCAGACCGCCGCTGCCGTGCTCGGTCACAATTATCCCGGCAGCCCCTGGTATGAAGACGCGTACAACGTCCTCAAAAAGAAGGATTTGCCGCCGGCGGAAGACAAAGGCAGCTGGATTTCGCGGGCTTTCGACAAAGTCCTGTGACGGCGGCGCTTTTTCGCCTCTCTTGGTCTTGACCCGGCGCGATGCTTGGTCACCATTCGTTCTCGCGGATTCGACGGTAATGAGGCGATGCTCGCAGCGCTAAGCGTACGCGATATCGTTCTGATCGAGGCGGCGAGTTTGGAATTCGCCCCCGGCCTCAACGTGCTCACGGGCGAAACCGGCGCCGGCAAATCCATCCTGCTCGATGCCCTCGGCATGGCGACCGGCGGGCGTGGCCGCGCGGCGGTTCGTCCCGGCGCAACCCAAGGCTCGGCGACGGCTTTGTTCGATCCCCCCGCCAAACACCCCGCCCGCACCCTCTTGGCCGAACATTCGATCCCTGGCGAGAGCGAAATCGTTCTGCGCCGCATCTTGTCGGCGGACGGGCGCACCCGCGGCTTCGTCAATGACGAGCCGGTTGGTCTCGGTCTTTTAAAAGACCTGGGCGCCGCGCTGCTCGAAGTGCATGGCCAAACCGATGACCGCGGTCTGTTTGATCCTTCGACCCATCGCACGCTGCTGGATGCTTTTGGTGGTCACGAAGCGCTGGCGGACGCGGTGACCCAGCACTTTGCCGCCTACGACGCCGCTCGTATTGCTGCGGCTGATCTTAAACAAGCCCAGGCTATCGCGCTGGCAGATGCTGATTACGTTAAGCAAGCGGTGAACGAGTTGTCGGCCCTGGGCGCCGAAGTTGGCGAAGAGGAAACCCTGGCTGCCGAACGTGCGCTTCTAATGAACGCCACCCGCATTGCCGAAGACATCTCGGCCGCGGCCGATCTACTGTCAGGTGAACGGGGCGCGGAAGCCAATCTGGCGGGCGCCTTAAAACGGCTGTCGCGCATGAGCGAGGAGGCACGCAAAGCCGCCGCCGCCGCCGAAGCCGTGCTCGAACAAGCTTATGCGCTGGCCGAAGAGGGCAGCCGCGAACTGAACGCGCTGCTCTCGCGCCTGGATGTTGATGGCAGCGCCCTGGAGCGCAAGGAAGACCGGCTTTATGCGCTGCGGGCCGCCGCGCGCAAATTCACAGTCAAGCCCGATGGCTTGCCCGCAGTGCTGGCCAAATTCCGCCTCCAACTGGACGCGCTGGATCTCGACGGCGGCAAATTGAAAGAAGCGGACGCCGCCGCCAAAGCCGCGCTCGCCGCCTTCAGTGCCGCCGCCGCCAAACTCAGCGCAGCGCGTCTTGCCGCCGCCCGCGATTTGGAAAAAGCCGTTGCCGCAGAACTGACGCCGCTCAAGCTCGGCCACGCCCGCTTCCGCGTCAGCTTTGTGCCTTCTGAGCCGTCCTCGCTGGGGCTGGAGCGTGTCGCCTTTGAAATCGCCACCTTGGAAGGCGCCACCTTCGGCGCGCTGGCCAAAATCGCTTCTGGGGGTGAGCTGGCGCGCTTTTCCCTCGCCATAAAAGTGGTGCTGGCGCAAGCCGCGCCGCCAGCAGCGCTCGTCTTCGATGAAGTGGATCGCGGCGTCGGTGGCGCTGTCGCCGATGCCGTAGGCCTGCGCCTGCAAAAGCTGTCGCAATCGACGCAAGTTTTGCTCGTCACCCATTCGCCGCAAGTCGCCGCCCGCGCCGATCGCCATTTCCGCATCATCCGCAAAGGCGACAAGACCGTGGTGGTGCAGCTTGATGATGAGCAGCGCCTGGAAGAAGTGGCGCGCATGCTCTCCGGTGCCATCGTCACCGAAGAAGCCCGTGCCGCCGCCCGCCGCCTGATCGTCGAAGCGCAAGCCTTGCCCAAGAAGTCGCGGAAGAAAGCATGAAGCCGGTTACTGAGCTCACGTCTGTCGAAGCCGACAAAGAACTCGAAACTCTGGCGCGCGAGATCGCTGAGCATGACCGGCGTTACCACGGCGAAGACGCCCCGACCATTTCCGATGCCGCTTACGATGCGCTGCGCCAGCGCAATGCCGCTATCGAAGCGCGCTTTCCGCTACTGGTCCGTGCCGATAGCCCCAGCCATCGCGTCGGTGCCAAAGCGAGCGAGAAATTCGCCAAAGTCCTGCATGCCAAGCCGATGCTGTCGCTGGACAATGCTTTTGCCGACGAAGACGTAACCGATTTCGTCGCCCGCATTCGCCGCTTTTTGGGTTTGAACGACGAAGCGGAATTGGCCTTTACTTGTGAGCCCAAGATCGATGGGCTTTCAGCTTCGCTGCGCTATGAGAATGGCGTTTTCGTGCAAGGGGCCACGCGCGGCGACGGCAGCGAAGGCGAAGACATCACCGCCAATCTGCGCACCGTCAAAGACATCCCGCTGCGCCTGCACGGCACGCCGCCGAAAATCCTCGAAGTCCGCGGCGAGGTCTATATGACCCATACCGATTTTTTCGCTCTCAACCAGCGCCAGGAAGCAGCGGGCGACAAACCCTTCGCCAATCCGCGCAATTCGGCGGCTGGCTCGGTGCGCCAGCTCGATCCTTCCATCACCGCCGCGCGGCCTCTGCATTTCTTCGCATATGCTTGGGGCGAGGTCAGCGAGCAGCCCGCCGCTAGCCAATGGGAGATGTTGCAGGCCTTCAAGCGTTTCGGTTTCGTCGTCAATCCGCTGATCCGCCGCTGCCTCACCGCAGAAGAAATTTTGGCCTTCTATCGCGAGATCGGTTCGGCCCGCGCCAGTCTGCCTTATGATATCGATGGCGTGGTCTACAAAGTCGATGACCTCGAATTGCAAAGCCGTTTGGGTTTCGTCTCACGCAGTCCGCGTTGGGCCATTGCCCACAAATTTCCGGCCGAGCAAGCCGAGACGGTGGTCGAAGCTATCGACATCCAAGTGGGCCGCACGGGCAAGCTGACGCCGGTGGCCAAGCTCACACCAGTCACCGTGGGCGGTGTCGTGGTCTCCAATGCCACGCTGCACAATCAGGATGAAATCGCCCGCAAGGATGTGCGCGTCGGCGATAGCGTGGTGGTGCAGCGCGCTGGTGATGTCATCCCGCAAATCGTGCGGGTGATCCTGGATAAGCGCCCGTCCAAGTCGACGCCTTATGAATTTCCCACCATCTGTCCGGTTTGCGGCAGCCATGCTGTGCGTGAAGTGGACGAAAAAACGGGCAAGCAGGATGTCGATGTGCGCTGCACCGGCGGACTCATCTGCCCCGCCCAAGCCGTCGAACGCCTGCGCCATTTCGTGTCGCGCAATGCGTTTGATATCGAGGGCATGGGAGAAAAGAACATCCAGGCTTTCTACGACGATGGTCTGATCAAAGAACCCGCCGATATTTTCCGCCTCGGCAAGGATCACGCGGAGGCTATTCGCAACCGCGAAGGCTGGGGCGAGCAGAGCGCCACCAAGCTCTTCGACGCCATCGACCGCCGCCGCGAGATTGGTCTCGACCGTTTCATCAATGCCCTCGGCATCCGCCATGTTGGCGAAACCACCGCTAAACTGCTCGCCCGCCATTTCCACAGTCTGGATGCGTTCACTGCGGCAATGAAAGCCGAAACTGCCATCGCCGATTTGGTCGCGGTGGAAGGCATTGGCGACATCGTGGCGGAAGCCATCCAGGACTTCTTCGCCGAGCCCCACAATATCGCGGCGCTGGAACGCTTGCGCGCCGAGGTGACGGTGCAGAATGTCGCCGCGCCGATTTCGTCCGGCTCACCAGTTGCGGGCAAGACTGTCGTCTTCACCGGCACGCTGGAAAAGATGACCCGGCACGAAGCCAAGGCCCGCGCCGAAGCGCTAGGCGCCAAGGTCGCCAGCTCTGTCTCCAAGAAGACTGACATTCTGATCGCCGGTCCTGGCGCTGGTTCCAAGCTTGCCGAAGCACAAAAGCACGGCGTGCAAGTGCTCGATGAAGATGCTTGGCTAGCGTTGATCGCGTGAAAATCATCGCCATCGATTTCGAGACCGCCAATGAGCAGCGTGCCAGCGCCTGTTCGGTGGGCTTGGCTTGGGTCGAAAATGGTGCCGTGACCCGGGTGGAAGAACGTCTGATCCGGCCCAAACAGATGCGCTTTTCCGGCTTCAACATCGCCATTCATGGCATCCATCCTGAAGATGTCGAGGATGCACCGGAATTTCCCGAAGTGATGGACGAATTCCGCGATGATTTCGCGGGCGCGGTGATGCTCGCCCACAACGCGTCCTTCGACATGAGCGTTTGGCGCGCCAGCCTTGATTTATACCGACAGCCTTATCCGGTCTTCGATTATCTCTGCACGCTGCAAATGGCCCGCCGCGTTTGGGCCGATCTTCCCTCGCACAAGCTGAATTCGCTCGGGCGGCATCTGTGCATCGCCTTTGAGCACCATAATGCGGCGGCCGATGCCTCGGTTTGCGCCCAGGTGGCGCTCGCCATCGCGGCCGATAGCGGGGCTGCGGATATTCCTTCTATTCCAGCGCAGATCGGCATGGCGCCGGGGAAGATTTTCGTTGGCGGCTACCGGCCTTGTTCCTGCCCTCGCGTCCTTCGCAATGCGCTAGCCTAGCGCCGCGGCCAGCAAGGGCAGGCTTTTATCCATGCGGTAATCGACCGAGGAATGATCGTCGGGAAATTCTTCATAAGTGTGCGGCACATCAAGCGCCGTCAGGCGATTGTGCAGCCGCCGCGAGCCATAGACGAGATTGTACTGATCGACGTCGCCGCAATCGAGGTAAAACAGTTTCAGCCGCTTCAGTACCTCAAAGTGCTGTTCGACCAAGCTGACCGGATCCCAGCGCAAAAAGTTCGCCCAGCGCTCGGGGATGATCTCACAAGTATCCAGCGTCACCGGCAAACGAATGCCCATGTAGCTTTCCGGATCGGGATCGTAAGTGGCGCACATGGCCAGATTCATCAGCACATGAATGTCGTCGCCTTTGACCTTGGGCGCGGCGAAGAAGCGTTCGAGGAAGGTCCGAACCGAATTCTCCGTCTTGGCCAAGGCCCGCAACACACGCGGCCATTCCGCCGCGAACAGCAACTCGAAACCGGCATCGCCGGAATGGGATGCCGTCGCAGCCCAGAAATCGCTGTGCAACATGCCATGCACCAAAGCGGCATAACCGCCGGAGCTTTTGCCGAAGCAGCCGCGCCGCCCTGCGCCACCGCAAACAAACCTCGCCTCCACGAAAGGCACGGCCTCTTGCAGCAGGAAATCATCCCAGCGGCCCATGGCGGTGGAGTTGATATATTGATTGCCGCCGAGCTTGGTGAAGCAATCCGGCAAAGCCACGACGCAAGGCGCCATCGCTCCGCTCGCGATCAAACGGTCCAGCCGTTCCGGCAAATTCTCGCCGAAGCTTTTCCAATTGGTATGGGCCGGTCCGCCCGCGGTGAAGCCCACCAGATCGACCAACAGCGGCAGTCCTCGCCCATCATGTCCTGCTGGCACATAGACATCGATGCGCCGCCGCGTCGGATCACCCAAGAGATTGCCCCGCAACACATCGCTGTCCAACCACAGCGTTTGGACGGTGCCAGGCGCAGCGGAAAGATCGCGCCGCATCAGATCAGCCGCGTGGCATGGTCGAGCCAGGCCCGCGTCTCGTCATCCACCAGTCGCTCCAGCGTCTCGCGCACGCGCTCGTGATAGGCGTTGAGCCAATTGGTCTCTTCGTCGGTGAGCAGCAAAGGCTCGACCAAATCGAGATCGATTGGCGCCAAGGTGATGGTTTCGAATTCCAACATCTTGCGTTCGCCGGGTTCAGCGGCCTGTCGCACCACAATCAGGTTTTCGATGCGGATGCCGTATTCGCCCGCTTTGTAATAGCCCGGCTCGTTGGAGACGATCATGCCTGCCTTTAAGGCCTGCGGCACAGGGCGTTTGGAGATATTCTGCGGCCCTTCATGCACCGACAGATAAGCGCCGACACCATGGCCGGTGCCGTGATCGTAATCGAGCCCCACTTCCCACAACGGCCGCCGCGCCAGACTGTCGAGGGCATGGCCGGTGGTGCCTTCGGGGAATTTGGCAGTGGCCAGGGCGATATGGCCCTTGAGCACGCGGGTGAAGCGATCCTTCATCTCTGGCGTCGGCGTACCCACGATCACCGTGCGGGTGATGTCGGTGGTGCCGTCGGGATACTGCCCGCCGGAATCGATCAGATAAATCTCATTCAAGTTCAGCGGCAGATTGGTGGTGTGGGTGACGCGATAATGCGGAATGGCGGCGTGTTCGCGCGTCGCCGAAATCGAATCGAAAGAGAGATCCGTCAGGTATTCAGACTCTTTACGAATGGCTTCCAAGCGCTGCGCCGCCGAAATTTCCGTCAGCGCACCTTTGGGGGCTTCGCGCGAAAGCCAGCTCAAAAACTTCGCCATGGCGATGCCATCGCGGATATGGGCCTTGCGCATGCCTTCGATTTCGATCGGATTCTTGGTTGCTTTGGCGAGTTGGCAAGGATCGGCGAGCCGCACCACAGTTGCGCCAGCGGCCGTCAGTCGGTCAAAAATCGCCGAGGCCGCGGTGCCGGGATCGACCGCCACCGCTTTGCCCTTCAAATCGTCTAGGGCCGGGGCGAATTCCGAAGGCGGGCGCAAGCGCACCGAATTGCCCAAATGCTGGATCAACTCCGGCGTGGTCTTGCGTTCGTCGAGGAACAAATCGGTCGAGCCGTCGCCGTTCAAAATGGCAAAGCTGAGAGCAAAGGGCGTGTGCGGAACATCATCGCCGCGGATATTGAGCAGCCAGCAGATCGAATCCGGCATGGTCAGGACCAAAGCCTCGGCGCCTTTGGCTTTGGCGGTTTCGGCCAACCGTGTGCGTTTGGCTTCGGCGGCTTCGCCGGTCAAATTGTTCGCTTGCACGGTGGCGCGCGCCAACGGCCCCTCAGGCTGATCCGCCCACACCGCATCGATGGGATTGCTCTCACAGGCCACCAAGGTGGCTCCCGCTTTGGCAACAGAGGCTTTCAACGCTTCCACCGCGCTGGCGGTGTGCAGCCAAGGGTCGTAACCGATGGTCCCGCGCGCGGCGCTTTCCAGCCAACGGCCAGGGCCTTCTTCCACCAGATCGCGCGGCTCGAACAGGGCGGTGTCGGTCTGTTGGCGCACCTGCAAGGTGTAACGCCCATCGACGAAGATCGCGGCCTTGTCGGCGAGCACCACCGCGGCGCCGGCCGAGCCGGTGAAGGCCGTCAGCCAAGCCAGCCGCTCGGCGCGCTTGGGCACATATTCGCCCTGATGCTCGTCGGAGCGTGGCACGATGAAACCATCAAGACTGCGTCGGGCAAGCTCCTCGCGCAAAAGTTTCAGCCGCGGCGCGCAAGTCGCCGGATCGGATTGGTCGTCGAAACACTGGAAAATCTTTGTCATGGCCGGGGAGGTTAAGGCCGTCCCGGGGCAGAATCCACCCTTAAGCTTTGTCCAGCACCAGCGCGCTCCAGCTGCCGTCGCGGCGCGTGCTGCGCAGCTTCAGGCCTTGCGGTTTGTAATAGCTGAGAACCTGATTTTCCTGCCAATGGAGCAGGCCCGACAGCACCAACGTGCCGCCTTTGGCCAGCACCTTGCAGATTTGCGGTGACAGCTGCGTCAAGGGCCCGGCCAGGATGTTGGCCAATATCAAATCGAAGGGAGCTCGCTGGAACAAGGCGGGATGGGTCGGGCCATCGGCCATCAGCGCCATGACGCGCGGGCCTTCGCCATTGGCGACGGCGTTTTCGCGCGTCACCTCGACGGCCACCATGTCGATATCCGAGGCCATGACATGTCGTCGCCACAGCTTGGCCGCGCCGATGGCCAGCAAGCCGGTGCCGCAACCCAGGTCGAGCACATTGTGATAGCGCCGCGTCTTGGCCAGATCACTGAGCACCGCCATGCACAGCGCCGTGGTTTCGTGGTGGCCGGTGCCAAAGGCCTGCCCCGCCTCGATCCGAATGGGGATGACGCCATGCGGCACCTGGCCCTGGTCATGGGCGCCGTAGATGAAGAAGCGCCCGGCCCGTACTGGCGGCAGGCCCTCTTGGGAAAGCTTGATCCAATCGGCGTCTGGCAGCAGCGCCACATGTACCGGTTTGCCGATGACTTTGGCGAAAAGATCGCCATCCGGCATTTCGACGTAAAGCGCCTCGACCACGGCATCCTGGCGGAAGGGATCCTGCTGGATCAGCACCGCTTGCGGGCTCGGCGGAATCAACTCCAACGCCGCCACCACATCCAGGGCTTCGGCTTTGTTGACAACGATGGAGGCTTTCCACAGAGGGGGATTGAACATGGTTTGGTACCGCAAAGACGCGGCGCCTTATCGCCTGCCGGAGCCCATTCTGACAATGCGGAAAAAATCAGCTTTGGGTTGCTGCTCGGCGAGCTTCGAAAATGAGCCACAACCCTGCTGCCAGGATCAATGGCGCCGAGAGGGTACCCGGCATCAGCCGCCCCAAATACAATGAGCCGCCGATATGGCAGAAGGCATTGAAGACGCCGACCACCAGTCCCAAGGGCAGGGCGATGCGTCGCAAGGCGCGGTTGCCTCGAAAGGCGAGCGGCGCCAAGGCGAGGAGGAGCAGGATCGCCGCGATCAAGCCGCCGAGCCAAACATCGAAGCGAAAGACTGGCACCGGCAGGAACGGCAACGCCTGCCGGATCATCCTTGCACTTGGATTGTAGACCGAGAGAAAGTCACGCGCCGCCTCGTCAGCCACATGCACGCCAAGGCTTAAGGCAAAGGCCACCCAGGCAAGACCGAACCGCATCGCAGTCGCCCCCAACGCCCAAACGCAGCGATTTTACCCCCGCGTCACGAACTGATCGATGACTTTCTTCTCGCCCGCTTTATCGAAATCGACCGTCAGTTTGTTGCCTTCTACGGCGCGCACCAAGCCGTAGCCGAATTTCTGGTGAAACACCCGGTCGCCGCGGCTGTATTGCGAAGCTCCCGGGTCCGAGGTCTGCACCGACCAAGCCTGCGCTTCGATCAGCGGTGGGCGGGCCCGTGTATAACCGCTCGACTTATTGGCTTGGGCGCGTTTCCAGCCTGGGCTGTCATAGGTGGAGGCGAAGCCATCCATATTGTCGCGAAAACCGGCGTTGCCGCCGTAGAAGCCTTCATCGATGGACGCGGCGACGTGCTCGGGTGGCAGCTCGGCGATAAAGCGGCTGGGCAAAGCGCTAGCCCAAGTGCCGTGAATGCGGCGGTTGGCGGCAAAGGAAATGAAGGCGCGCTTCTTGGCCCGCGTCAGGCCGACATAGGCTAGCCGCCGCTCTTCTTCGAGACCAGCCGTGCCGTTCTCATCCATCGTGCGCTGGCTGGGGAATAAGCCCTCTTCCCAACCGGGCAGAAACACCGTGTTGAACTCAAGGCCCTTGGCGGCATGCAGGGTCATCAAATTGATGCGGTCCTCAGTCTCGTTCTGCTCGATCTCCATCACCAGCGCGACATGCTCTAAGAATGCCGCCAAGGATTCGAACTGCTCCATGGAGCGCACGAGTTCTTTTAAGTTGTCGAGGCGCCCCGGGGCTTCGGCAGATTTGTCCGCCTTCAGCATGTCGGTGTAACCGGACTCGTCCAAAATCATTTCGGCCAGTTCGGTGTGCGGAATTTGCCGTGAAACCTCGGTCCAACGCATGAAGTTGCCGACCAATTCGCCTAGGGCTTTTTTGGCCTTGGGCGGCAGCTCGTCAGTCACCACGATATCGCGCGCCGCCGCCAAGAGCGGCATGCGCATGCTGCGAGCGAATTGGTGCAGCACCTGCACACTGGCATCGCCGATGCCGCGCTTGGGCTTGTTGATGATGCGCTCGAAAGCCAGATCATCATCGCCCTGCGCCACCAGACGGAAATAGGCCATGGCATCGCGGATTTCGGCGCGCTCATAAAAGCGCGGGCCCCCAATTACTTTGTAAGGCAGGCCCAGCGAGATGAAGCGGTCTTCAAATTCACGCATCTGGAACGAGGCGCGCACTAAGATCGCCATCTGGGCATAAAGATGGTTTTGGCGATGCAGGTTTTCTGCCTCGCTGGCGACATTGCGGGCTTCCTCTTCGGCGTCCCACACGCCCTTCACCGAAATCTTTTCGCCCGGCTCGCCTTCGGTCCACAGTGTCTTGCCGAGGCGGCCTTTGTTGGCGGCGATGAGGCCCGAGGCCGCGCCCAGAATGGCGGGGGTGGAGCGGTAATTGCGTTCCAAACGGATTACTTTGGCGCCGGGAAAATCGCGCTCGAAACGCAGAATGTTTTCGATCTCGGCGCCGCGCCAGCCATAAATCGATTGATCGTCGTCACCCACCACACAGACATTGCTGCGCGCGCCGCCAGCACCGCCACCAGCCAGCAGTTTCAGCCACAGATATTGCACCGTGTTGGTGTCTTGATATTCGTCGACCAGGATATAGCGAAAACGGTCGCGATAATCGGCCAGCACATCGGGATGCTCGCGCAGGATGGTCAGCACATCGAGCAACAGATCGCCGAAATCGCAAGCATTCAACGCCCGCAAGCGCTCTTGATAAGCCGCGTAAAGGGAACGACCTTTGCCGAATGCAAAAGCATGCGCCTCGCCATCGGGCACATCTTCCGGCTTCAGGCCGCGGTTCTTCCAGCTGTCGATCATCGAGGCCAAAGTGCGCGCGGGCCAGCGCTTATCGTCGATATTCTCGGCTTGCAGCAGCTGCTTCATCAGCCGCAGCTGATCATCGGTATCGATGATGGTGAAATTGGATTTGCGCCCGGCCAGCTCGGCATGACGACGCAGCATCCTCGCCCCGATGGAATGGAAGGTGCCCAGCCATTGCATGCCTTCGACCACGCCGCCGATCAGCGCGCCGATGCGCTCTTTCAACTCCCGGGCCGCTTTGTTGGTGAAGGTCACCGCCAGGATTTGCCCCGGCCAAGCTCTGCGGGTGCTGAGGATATGGGCGAGGCGGGTGGTCAGCACGCGCGTCTTACCGGTGCCCGCGCCAGCCAGTACCAGCACGGGGCCTTCGGTGGCCTCTACGGCTTCGCGCTGTTCCTTGTTGAGGCCGCTAAGATAAGGCGGCTCGCGCGCTGGTATTAACGGTGCGTGGTCTGGCTCGTCGCCAAAGGCGGAATCGAGCGGGTCTTCATAATGTCCGGTCATGATTCCGCAAACCTAGCAGTCACCGCGTGAAAGTTCACGCGATGTTCTCATTGTGGGCGGCGCAACCTTGCCGCGTTATTCGTCGAGTTTATGCCCGTCCAGGCGCTTTAAATCCTTTTCCGCGATCACCTTGGCCTTTTTGTGGGCACTCTTGGGTGTGCCGTGCTTGGCGCGATTGGCTTCGGCCACCACCTCTTTGGCGTGGCGAGCCTTTTCTTTGCGGACTTGGCGAAGATTGACGATGGTGGTCATGGGTCCATCTCCGATGGCGTCACACCGCCATGGCCTTCTGGTAGGCCGGCCGGGCGGCGAGGCTCTCAGTATACGCCTTCAACACGGGCGTTGCAGTGAGCAGCTTGAATTTCATCAGGAAGTCGATGGCGCCGCCGGTGGCGATGTCGGCCGCCGAAAAGTTCTCGCCCAGAAGATACGCCCGCTCAGACAGGGTCTGGTTCAAAACAGCCTCGACCTCATAGGCTGGGGCCCAACCCATAGCGCCATAAACATGTTTGACGCTGAGGCGCCGCATCATCATGGCAGGTTCCAGCACGCCGGGGCGATAGGCGAGCCAGGAGAGGTATTCGCCGCGCAAGGGATCGCTCGGCGCGGGCGCTAGGCCCTTCTCGGGAAAGAGATCGGCCAGATAAGCGGTGATGGCGGCAATTTCAAAAACGCGATGACCGTCATGCTCCAGCGCCGGCACCTTGCCATGAGGATGAGGGTTGGCCGGATCGATGGCGCCGCTACCATCCATACTGCGAATGCTGACCTCTTTGGTCTCATAGGGTACGCCCAACTCCTCGAACAACCACACGATGCTGCTGGAGCGCGACTTGGCTTTGTGAAACAGCGTGAACATGGCCCAATCCCCAAAAAGACGGGAAACGCTAGGCGGTGCGCGATGCCGCAGCAAGGGCATAAATGCGCAGGGCGCTCGCCAACGGACGCATGGCGCGGGCGGCGTCAATCTCGCCAACCAGCGCGGCCAAGCTAATTTCCCTGGCGGAGGCTTCTCGCTCCAAAACCGCCCAGAATTCTGCTTCGAGGGCGATCGAGGTGCGGTGCCGCGAGAGGGAGAAAGAGCGCTTTTTCAGCATCGGGTTGTCTCAAATCCTGCCGCCAAGTGAGCACGTGATGCGCCGCCGCAGCCATTGGAAGGGCCGCCCGTCAATTGCAGCAAGGCCGAAGCCAATGATCAGCATACCCGCCATGGCCCGCAGGCTGAGGCTCTCACCCAGGAAAAGGGCTCCCAGGATGACGGCGCTGACGGGAACCAGAAACGTCACCAGCGAAATATTGGTCGCCCCCGCCTTGGCCAGGATATGGAAATAGATCAGATAGGCCGCCACCGTGGAGGCGAGCGCAATGCCGACCAGCGCTGCCCAAACGCTGACGCCCGGCATCGGCAGCGTCCAAGGCTGTTCGAGGAAAAGCGCCAGCGGGATCACCAGGATGGTGGCAGCGGTGAGTTGGGTGGTGACGACGGCGAAGAGAGATTGGCCGGAAAAGCGCCGCCCATAGACCCCGCCAAAGCCATAGCAAATGGTGGCGAGCAGACAGGCCAACTTTCCCAGCAGATCCTGATTGCCGAGGCCGCTCAGCGCCGTGGGGCCGATCAAGAGGGTGACACCCGCAAACCCAAAGCCGATGCCAGCCGCCTTGTTCCAAGCCAGCTTCTCGTTATGCGTCCAGACATGCGCCACCAACACTGTGAAGATCGGCGTCATGGCGTTGATAATGGAGGCAAGGCCCGAGGTGATGTGCCGCTCGCTATAGGCAAAGAGGGCGAAGGGCACGACATTGTTAAGTGCCGCGATGAAGAAAAATGGCCCCCATTGGCGAAGCGGCGGCAGTTTTTCGCGACGCGCCAAGAGAATGAGATTCATCGCTACTGCGGCAATGCCCATGCGTCCCAGCACGACGGTGAAGGGGCCTAGCGTCACTAGCAGCTTGTAGAAAAAGAACGAGGCCCCCCAGAACAAGGCCAAGAGCAGAAACAGCGCCCATTCCGTGCGCCCCATCGAAAGGCTGGTCGATACTTTGCCCTGGCCGGTCATGCGAATCCCAATTAGCAAGGCGCCACCATGGCCGTCGCAGCGGCTGGGCGCAGCCCGTTTCTTGCGTCGCCACGAACACGTCCGCGCGAGCTATGCCCGTAACGGCCGGAAATCCAAGCCACCCAGCTCCCTTTTCAGGGTCTTGAGGGCACATTTGGGACGCATCAGCAGCTTTGGCCGCGTCAGCTTGCGCACCGCGCCAGCCACCGCGATGAGGTTGCGGCTTTTGCGCCCCTCATCGTCCAAGAGCCGCACCTGAGACCAGGTTTTTTGCATCAACTGGGCAAAACGGTCGGGGCCGCAATCTTGCGCGTCGGTGGCGATCAGATTGACCAGCACAAAGGCTTTGCGCGCCCTCAGCCGCGATTTCAAAAGCTCCAGGAAACGCGTGGTGCGCATGTGCTTGGGAATTTCGTTATCAGCATAAGCATCGAGCACGATAGCGTCGTATTTGCGCGGGTCGCGGCGCACAAAGGCGGCCCCGTCCGCGACATGACATTCGACATCCTCGGGCATATGGAAGTACGAGCGCGCGATCTCGAAATTGCGCCCGTCAATGTCCACGATGGTCACCTTGACGCCGACCCGCCGCAACATGGTCGCCAGGGTGCCGCCGCCGCAACCAATCATCAGGACATGGCGGGATTGTGCCTGGCGGATGAAGCCATACATCGCATGGATGTAGTCTGCGGTGCTGATGCCATGGCGATCTGCCAGGCTGTGATTGTCGCTCTTTTCCCAAAAGGAAATGCCGCCGGTGGCGTTGTTCTGTTCGATCACGAAGCCATGGTCATAGCCGTTGGCACGCGCGTTTTTTTTGGTCGTCATTGCGGACAGCGAAACCCAAGCTTACTTCGGCCCGATCATATCCTCTGGTCGGACGATGGCGTCAAATTCCTCCGCCGTGACGAGACCCGTCTTCAGGGCTTCTTCCTTCAGCGTGGTGCCGTTCTTATGGGCCGTCTTGGCGATCTTGGCGGCGGCGTCATAACCGATCTTGGGCGCCAAAGCCGTCACCAGCATCAGCGAGCGATCAAGACCGGCTTTGATATTGTCGAGCCGCGGTTCGATGCCTTGGACGCAATGCTCGCTGAAGCTCACCGCCGCATCGGCCATCAAACGCACGCTTTGCAGGAAATTATAGGCCATCACCGGATTGAAGACGTTGAGTTCGAAATGGCCCTGGCTACCGGCGAAGGTCAGTGCCGCGTTGTTACCGAAGATCTGGATGCAGACCTGGGTCAGCGCTTCGCACTGCGTCGGATTGACCTTGCCCGGCATGATGGACGAGCCCGGCTCGTTTTCCGGCAGCGACAACTCGCCCAGCCCCGAGCGCGGCCCTGAGCCCA
>JARLIR010000086.1 GCA_031291635.1 Rhizomicrobium sp.
CGCCGCGGCACCAGCGCGAAGACGCAGGCCATCCACCTCCACCTTGCCGAAGGCAGCAGGCAGACGGATGACGACACCCGGCACGCCACCGTCGCGCACCAGCAAATTTGACCCAACACCAATAATGGTCAACGGCACATCAAGCGGACGGGCAGCGAGAAAAGCGGCCAAATCATCCACATCCGCCGGACGGAACAGCACTTCGGCAGCGCCACCGGCGCGAAACCAAACGAGGTCTTTGAGCGCTGCGCCAAATTGGTAGGTGCCACGAACGTGCGGCAGGTTCTCGCTGGGCGTCATACGGGAAGCGCCTCCAGCGCGGCTTGCAACTTGTTCGCCCAGGCCGAAATCGATCCGGCCCCAAGGCAGATGACCGCCCCACCGGGTTTCAGATGCGGAGCGATAATGGCGGCAAGATCATCGCCGCTATCGATGGTCAGAACATGGCGATGGCCATGGGCGCGGAGCGCTTCGGCATAAGAGTCGCGGTCAAAGCCTTCGATGGGCTTCTCTCCGGCTGCATAAACCGGCGCGATCACCGCCACATCGGCATCGTTCAAGCATTTGGCGAATTCGGCAAAGGTATCGCGCAGACGGGAGAAGCGATGCGGCTGCACCACGGCCACAATGGGCCCCGAATAGGCTTGGCGGGCCGCCTTCAAAGCCGCAGCGATCTTGAAGGGATTGTGGGCGTAGTCATCGATGATGGCAGCGCCGTTCCATTCACCGACACGGGTGAAGCGCCGCCCCACGCCGCGGAAGGTCTCCAGGGCATGGCGGATGGTTTCGTCCGAGACGCCAAGCTGGTTCGCCACCGTTATGGCTGCCAACGAGTTTTGCACATTGTGCTCGCCCGGCATCGGCAGTTTCAAATTGTCGAGGCGCCGTTCGGTGCCCGCGAGACGGTCGGTAAAAATGACGTCGTAAAGACTGGCGCCCTTGTCGAAGCGGACATTGACGGCGCGAACATCGGCTTGCGGTGACAGACCGTAGGTGATGATGCGGCGGTCGGTGACGCGACCGACCATAGCCTGGACTTCGGGATGATCGATGCAGAGCACAGCGAAACCGTAAAACGGCACGTTCTCGATGAAGCGCTGGAAGGCTTCGCGCAGGCGATCGAAGGTGATGTAGAAATCGAGATGATCGGGATCGGCGTTGGTGACGATGGCGATGGTCGAGGGCAGACGCAGGAAAGTGCCGTCGCTTTCATCGGCCTCCACCACCACCCATTCACCCTGCCCCAGCCGTGCATTGGTGCCATAGGCATTGATGATGCCGCCATTGACGACTGTGGGATCGAGATTACCGGCATCGAGCAGCGCCGCCACCATCGTTGTGGTGGTGGTCTTGCCATTGGTCCCTGCCACCGCGATGCAGGATTTCAGCCGCATAATCTCGGCCAGCATCTCGGCCCGGCGCACCAGCGGCAGGCCCTTCAGACGGGCGGCATCGAATTCGGCATTGCCGGGCTTGACCGCGGAAGAATAGACCACGACATGGGCGTCGGTCAGGTTTTCGGCGGCATGACCGAGATGCACTGTAATGCCCATCGCCTTGAGCCGTTTGACATTGGCATTATCCGCCGCATCCGAGCCCTGCACCTTGTAACCAAGATTGTGCATGATCTCGGCGATGCCGCTCATGCCGATGCCGCCAATGCCAATGAAATGGATGGCGCCGATGTCGAGCGGAACTCGGGTCGAAGCAGTATGGCTCATGACTTTGCCTCCAGCGTTTCGACGAGGTCCGCCAGGGTGCGCGTCGCATCAGGCTTGGCGAGGGTGAGCGCCGCAGCGGCACGCTGGGCGAGGCCCGCGGGATCAAAGAATGCATTGGTCAACATGGCGGCGATTTTTTCAGGAGTGAATTTATTTTGCGGCACGCGCCAGCCGCCACCGGCTTTGACCAGGGCTTCGGCATTGGGAGTCTGATTGTCGTCAAGCGCGTGGGGCAGCGGCACCAAAATGGCAGGACGGCCGATGCAAGCCAGCTCGCTCACCGTTCCCGCGCCGGAACGGGCGATTACAAGATGGGCATTGGCGATCTGCTGTGGCATATCTTTGAAAAAGGAGGCAAGCTCGGCTTTCACGCCCATGACATCGTAATCACGGCGGACGATCTCAATATCTTCCGGGCGGCATTGCTGCACGACGGAAAGACGCGCTTTGAGGTCGGACGAAAGCAAGTTGATCGCCGCAGGCATGCGCTCACTGAAGACGCGGGCGCCTTGGCTGCCGCCGAATACCAACAAGCGCAACGGGCCATTATCCGTCGGCGTCTCATAAGGCGCGGCGTAGAGTGCGACCACGTCGGGGCGCAAAGGATTGCCGGTATAAACGATCTTTTTGCCATTTTTTGGCAGAAAGCGCACCAGGGGAAGATTGGCCGCGATCACCCGCACATAATTCATCAAAAGACGATTGGCGCGTCCGAGCAAGGCATCGGGCGACAGGATCGCGGTCGGCAATCCGGCGAGGCAGGCTGCCAGCATCACCGGCAATGAAGGATAGCCGCCAAAGCCGATCACGGCGCGGGGCTTCAGCATCTTCAGCTTCACCAGAGAAACCACGGTCCCGCCCACAATCTCGAACGGGGCGCAGAGCAAACCGAACAATGAGCGGTCCGAAAACGCTGCCGAGGGCACGATCGAAATGGCCGCGCCAGGAAAGACATCGCCATAGAGACGGCCACGCTTATCGGTCATCACCACGACTTTGTGGCCGCGCGCGATGAGTTCGCGAGCCAGAGCTTCTGCCGGGAAAAGGTGTCCGCCGGTGCCGCCGGTCGCCAAAACAAAGGTCATGACCGCGCTCCTCTGTAAGCCGGAGAAATGCGGGCCTTCTGCAATTCGGCTTGTGGGCGCTCACGACTCAAGGACAGCGCAAAACCCATGGTCAGTGCCACGGCAAAGAGCGACGAACCGCCAGAGGAAATAAAGGGCAACGTCATGCCCTTGGCCGGAATCATATTGAGCGCCACGGCCATGTTGATGAGAGCCTGAAAGGCCAGCACCATGGCCAAGCCCGCGCCCGCCAGTTGCGCAAAGGGGTCACGCGATTTCGCCGAGCGCAGCATCAAGCCGACGCAGAGAACGCAGAACAGCAGAGCAATGATGACGCAGAGCCAGAGACCGAACTCCTCGCCCGCGACCGCATAGATGAAATCGGAATGCACATCTGGCAGATGGTATTTCACCGAGCCAGCACCGGGGCCGACACCAACCAAACCACCATGGGAGAAGGCTTTCAGCGATTGGTTGACCTGCCCGCCCTTGTCGCTAGGGTGCAAGAATTGCAGCACGCGATGATGCACATGGGGGAAAAATGTGTAAGCCATGACGGCAAGGCCAGCGGCGCCGCCGCCAATCGCCCACACCCACCGTAACGACAGGCCCGCGAAAAACAGCATCGCGCCCCACAGGCCGAGCAGCAGGAAAGTCTGCCCCACATCCGGCTGCAGCAGCAAAATGACCAGCGCCGGCACCACGACGAGGGCGGTGAGCAAAGGCTTGGGCAAAGGAATGCGATTGGCATCGGTGAGGATCGCCGCCGCCAGAATGGCAAAGCTTGGCTTGAGGAATTCCGACGGCTGCAAGGTGAAAACCCGCAGATCAAGCCAGCGCCGTGCCCCCAAAGTCTGGGTGCCGAGGAACAAGACCATGAAGGAACCGATCAGCGCGCCGACAAAGATGATGGCCGCGACGCGACGCAATTGCTCCGGATGCAACAGCGAGGCGCCGAACAAAATGGCGAGCGCAATCAGCGCAAACACCATTTGCCGGGCGGCAAAATTGAAGTTGCCCGCGGTTTGCGGTCCGCCACTGGCCGCCGGGCTTGCCGCCACTGCCAGCATGAGCCCGATGCTGATCAGGGCGATGACGATCACGGCGGAGCGCCGATCGATCGTCCACCACCAATCGGCAAAGCGGGTTCGGCTGGCGCGGTTCATGCGACCTCCGATGCCAGGTTGCTAACGGCGGCGCGGAAGGCATCGCCGCGCTGTTCAAAATCCGAAAATTGATCGAACGAAGCGCAAGCGGGCGACAGCAACACCACCGGCGCCTCGGCTTTGGACAGGCTGGCATCTGCAGCTGCGGCGGTAACAGCCGCATCGAGTGTGCCGCAGGATTGAAATTCCACTTTACCGGTCAATGTGGCAGCGAAAGCGTCGGAGGCCTCGCCAATAAGATAGGCTTTGCGGACGCGGGGAAAATGCGGTTCCAGCGAGGCGATGCCGCCAGCCTTGGGACGGCCGCCGATGATCCAGTAGATATCATCAAAGCAAACCAGAGCCCGCTCAGCGGCATCAGCATTGGTAGCTTTGGAATCATTGATGAAGCGCACCTTGCCAATACGGCCCACTTCTTCAATGCGATGGGCCAGACCGGGGAAGGAGACGATGGCCTCGGTCAAGACGCGCGCGTCACTGACATAAGGCTTCACTGCCGCGTAGGCGAGCGCCGCATTCTGCCAATTGTGACTGCCAGGCAAATGCGTCGCCGCGTTCAGATCCATCACCTTGGCGGCGCGGTCGCTTTGCGCATTGTAGAGTAAGCCATCGAGCACGAAGATGCCGCGGCCCAAGACTTTGCCGACAGAGACGGCGACGCAAGGCGGCCCGCCATTGGCGCTGAGCTGGGTGAAGATCGCGGCGCACAGCGTGTCATCGACGCCCACGACATTCAGGCCGGTCTTCTTGGTTTGGCTAAGCAGCCGCCGCTTCACCGCCGCGTAGCCTTCAAGTGAGCCGTGGCGGTCGATGTGATCGGGGGTGATGTTGGTCAGCAGCGACACATCTGGAGTGAGCCCTGGCGACAGATCGATCTGATAGGAGGAAATTTCGATCACGTAGATGGTGCGCGCGGTGGGCGGCGACAGGTCCAGGACCGGCTGGCCGATATTACCGCCGACCTGGGCGTCATAGCCCGCCTCTTTCAAAATATGGCCGATCAGCGCCGTGGTGGTCGATTTGCCGTTGGTACCGGTGATGGCGATGACAGGCGCGGCAGACATGTTGCGCGCAAAGATCTCGATATCGCCAATCACTTCGACGTCCCATTCGCGGGCACGTTCGACAACCTCATGCGGTTTGGGATGCGTCAGCGGCACACCCGGACTCAAGACGAGAGCGCCGAGGCGGTCCCACGGCCATTCTGTCCAGGGCACAATTTTCGCGCCCGCTTCACGCGCGGCGTCGCGATAGGATTCCTTGTCGTCCCAGGCAAAGACCTCGGCCCGGCCCGCTTTGAGCGCGCGCACGGACGAAAGCCCCGACCTCGCCAATCCGAAGACGGCGACGGTTCTGCCCTGAAAGGCCTCCCCTACGATCACTGTCTTACCTCAGTTTCAAGGTCGAAAGACCAATCAGCGCCAGCACCACCGCGATGATCCAAAAGCGGATCACGATGGTGGGCTCGCGCCAGCCCAATTGCTCGAAATGGTGATGAATGGGCGCCATGCGGAAAACGCGCTTGCCCGTCAGCTTGAAGGAAATCACTTGCACGATCACCGACACGGTTTCGAGCACGAAGAGGCCACCGACAATGGCGAGCACGATCTCATGTTTGACCGCCACGGCCACCACGCCCAGCGCACCGCCCAAGGGCAACGAACCGGTGTCGCCCATGAAGACCGAAGCGGGCGGCGCGTTGTACCAGAGAAAGCCCAGCCCGGCGCCGATCAGAGCCGCCAGAAAA
>JARLIR010000087.1 GCA_031291635.1 Rhizomicrobium sp.
ATGTGCCCAGGATTATCAGGCCAGAATCTCGGGCCCGCTGCTCGACCGCATCGATATTCATGTCGATGTCCCTGCGGTCGCGGCAGCGGATCTCAGCCTGCCGCCACCCGCCGAAGGCAGCGCCCAAGTGGCCGCAAGGGTCGAGGCAGCTCGCGATATCCAGCGTGCCCGTTATCAAGAGGCGGGGCTGCGCAGCAACGCCGAAGCCGAAGGCCAGCTCTTGGACGAGATGGCGACACCCGATAGCGCTGGGGCGCAGCTGCTCGCCCAAGCGGCGGACAGTATGCGGCTGACCGCCCGCGGCTATCACCGGGTCTTGCGCGTCGCCCGCACCATTGCTGATCTCGAGGCTAGCGCTGGAGTGCGCCGGGCTCATATCGCCGAAGCCTTATCCTTCCGCCGCCTCAGTCTGGTCTAGACGGCTTGACGACCAAAGCCATCCCCAGCGCCGCCAGAATGATGCCGATCAACGGCATGGCAATCACTGCCAAGGTGTAGGAGAGCGGAAAGCCATACCAGATCCAATAGGAAGTATCGCTGCCCAAGGCCGCAAAGACACCGACCACAGCGATGAAGCCAACGCGCCCGGCGTAGGCCGTCAACGCCGTCAGCGATAACAAATAGGCTGCGAGCAGGCATTGCAGGAATTCCTTGGCGAATTCCTTGAGCAGCATCGGTCCCATGCTGAAGCGCGCACCCGCCGGTTGATAAATCATCAGCCCGGAGGGATTGGTCTTCATCAGCGCAGCGGATTTATCCATCATCTTGGGATCGTTGGGATCGACCCAAGGAAAGAAATAGAGCCCCGCTTTGGCCCCGACATTCTGCTTCAGGACATCCAGCACAGGCTGTTCGTTGCTAATCTTGCTGAAGCCGATGCTGCCCAAGGGCGTCGCCATATGGGCGATAGAAGTCCACACGAACATAAGGATGGCGTCGAGCAATCCGGCCAAGACGATGCGCATCGCAATTTCCCCTTAGACCCCATAAGCGTAGACTAACAAACAAATTGGACGATTTGAACGCTGCCGCTTAGGAAGGCTTGCGTTGCAAGACGGCGCCTGTAGGCTCGGCGATGCATTGTGGGGGCGGCTATGGGCGGAAAATTACGCGAAGGCTTTCGTTGGCACTACCTTGTGCTTCTGGCACCGCTGCTGTTGCTATGGGTGCCCTCCTATAACCGAAGCGAACCGTCCCTTTTCGGCCTGCCCTTCTTCTATTGGTACCAGATGACTTGGGTGGTGGTGACGGCTCTTCTCACTGCCATCGTCTTCTTCATCGACAAAGCGCTCGCACGGGGAGCCAAGCGGTGAAGATCGATCCCATCGCTGTGACCATTTTCGTCACACTGTTTGCTCTGGTCACCGTGCTCGGCTTTGTGGCGGCGGGCTGGCGCCGCGGCGACCTAACCCAATTGCACGAATGGGGCCTGGGCGGGCGGCGTTTCGGCACCATTGTCAGTTGGTTTCTGCTCGGCGGTGATCTGTATACGGCCTATACCTTCGTGGCGGTGCCGGCGCTGGTCTTTGGCGCGGGGGCCATGGGCTTTTTCGCCATGCCCTATACCGTGCTGGTGTGGCCCATTCTGTTCGTGGTGTTTCCACGGTTGTGGTCGGTGTGCCACAAACATGGCTACGTCACCGCCGCCGATTTCGTCCGCGCGCGCTATGGCAGCAGGGGCTTGGCGCTGGCCGTGGCGGTTACCGGCATCGTTGCCACCATGCCTTATATCGCGCTGCAGCTGATTGGCATCGAGGTTGTGATTGCGGCGCTTGGCCTGAATATGGCGCTGCATATCGGTGGGGTGACGGTCGATCTGCCTTTGCTAGCCGCCTTCGCCATTCTGGCTGCGTATACTTATTCGAGCGGATTACGCGCCCCGGCCATGATCGCCGTGGTCAAGGACCTGCTGATTTATGGCACCGTCTTCGCGGTGATGATCATCGTGCCCGCCAAGCTGGGCGGTTTCGGCGCTATTTTCGCGGCGGCGGGGAAAGCAAAACTACTGCTGCCGACCCCGCCCGCGGGCAGCTTCGGGAGCTATTCGGCCTATGCCAGTTTAGCGCTGGGCTCGGCGGCGGCGCTGCTGCTCTATCCCCATTCGGTGACCGGCATTCTCTCCGCCTCGAGCCGCGATGTGATCCGCCGCAATGCTATTGTCATGCCGACCTATTCACTGGCGCTGGGGCTGATCGCGCTGATGGGGCTGATGGCGCTGGCGGCGGGGGTCAAAACCATGCCGCAATATGCCGAAGGCTTCAAAGCTTTTGGGCCCAATTTCGCCATTCCCGCACTGATCTTGCAGACCTTTCCCTCTTGGCTGGTCGGCGTGGCTTTTGCCGCCATCGGCATTGGCGCCCTAGTGCCCGCCGCCATCATGTCGATTGCCTCGGCCAATCTCTTCACCCGCAATATTTATCGCGAGTTTTTGCGTCCCAATTGTTCACCTGCCGAGGAAAGCCAAGTTGCCAAGATTGTCTCGCTGGCGGTCAAAGCGGGCGGACTCATCTTCATCATCCTGCTGCCGCAGACTTACGCCATCGTGCTGCAGCTTTTGGGCGGCGTGTGGATCAGCCAGACTCTGCCGGCGGTGATACTGGGGCTGTATTTGCCGGGCTTGCGACCTTCAGCGCTGCTGCTGGGTTGGGCGGCGGGGATCGGCGCCGGCAGCTGGATGGTGGCACAGTCCAGCTTCACCTCAGCGATCTACACCCTGCATCTCTTCGGCACCGCCATGCCCTGCTACGCCGCGGTGGCCGCGCTGGCGCTCAATCTGGCGCTGGCGGTGGGGCTTAGTGTGGTGCTGCACAGCATAGCAAAACGGCCGCTGCGCGATGCCACAGCGGCCGCCGACTACGGTTGAGGAAACGGCTGATCAACCGAAGCGGCCCGTGATGTATTGCTCGGTCTTCTTGTTCGAGGGCGCGGTGAAGACTTTTTCCGTGACGTCGAATTCGACCAGCTCGCCCAGATACATGAAGGCGGTGAAGTCGGAGGTGCGCGAGGCCTGCTGCATGTTATGGGTGACGATGACGATGGTGTAGTCCTTGACCAACTCGTCGATCAGCTCTTCGATCTTGGCGGTGGAGATCGGGTCGAGCGCCGAGCAAGGTTCGTCCAGCAAAATCACTTCCGGCCGGGTCGCCACGGTGCGGGCAATGCAAAGACGCTGCTGCTGGCCGCCAGAGAGGGACAGGCCGGATTCTTTCAGCTTGTCCTTAACCTCACCCCAAATCGCGGCGCGCTGCAGAGCGTCTTCCACGCGACCTTCGAGTTCGGAGCGCGGCAGGCGTTCATAGAGTTTGATGCCGAAGGCGATGTTGTCCCAGATCGTCATGGGGAAGGGCGTCGGCTTTTGAAACACCATGCCGACGCGGGCGCGTAAGAGGTTCAAGTCTTGTTTGCTGGTCAGGATATTCTCGCCGTCGAGCAGCACTTCGCCTTCGGCATGCTGGTTGGGATAAAGCTTATAGATACGGTTCAAGACGCGCAGCAAAGTGGACTTGCCGCAGCCCGAAGGCCCGATAAACGCGGTCACCTTCTTCTCATAGAGCGGCACGCTGACATTCTTCAGCGCCTTGGTGGCCCCGTAATAGAACGACAGGTCTTTGACTTCGAGTTTGGCTTTGTCCTGCGCGGCGTTCATGTCTGGGCTCACTGCTTCTTGGAAGACTCAAGGAGACGGGCAACAATGCTGAGGCTCAGCACCGCGATGGTAATCAGAAGGGCACCGGCCCAAGCGAGCTTGTGCCAATCCTCGTAAGGCGACATGGCGAAATTGTAGATCATCACCGGCAAGCTCGCGATCGGGCCGCCGAGATGGGTGCTCCAGAACTGGTTCGACAGAACGGTGAGCAGCAGCGGCGCGGTTTCGCCGGAGATGCGCGCCACCGCCAACAGTATACCGGTGACGATACCAGCGCGGGCCGCTCGCCAGGTCACCAAAGTGATGATTTTGGAGCGCGGTGCGCCCAGAGCAGCGGCCGCTTCTCGCAAGCCATTGGGCACCAGCAGCAACATGTTCTCGGTGGTACGAACCACCACGGGGATGACGATGACCGTCAAAGCCGCAGCGCCGGCCCAACCGGAGAAGGTGTGGGTGGTCGCTACCACCACGACATAGACGAAGAGGCCGATCAGGATTGACGGCGCCGAAAGCAGGATGTCGTTGATGAAGCGCACAACGTCCGACACTTTCGAATAGCGGCCATATTCAGCCAGATAGGTGCCGGCCAGAAGACCAATCGGCGTGCCCGCGGCAACCGCGATCAAACTCATCACCACACTGCCGAAAATGGCATTGGCGAGACCCCCATCCTGGCCCGGCGGCGGCGTCATCTCGGTGAAAATCTTGAGCGAGAGGCCGGAGAAGCCGTTGTAGAACAGCGATGATAGGATCAAGGCCAGCCAGATGAGGCCAAACACCGCCGCCAAGGTCGACAGCACCAAAAAGACGGCATTGCTGCGCATGCGTCCGTTATAGATGCGCTTGTTGATCGTGATCATGCCGATACACCCCCGGCGCGCTTGTGCAAAATCCGCAGCATGATCTGCGCGCAGGCCAGCACCACAAAGCTGATGAAGAACAGGATCAGGCCTTCTTCAATCAACGCCGAATGATAGACGTCACCCACCGATTCGGTGAATTCGTTGGCGATGGTGGCCGAGATGGTGGTGCCCGGTGAGAACACCGAGCCGTGGATGCGATGCGAATTGCCGATCACAAAGGTGACCGCCATGGTCTCGCCCAAGGCACGGCCGAGTGCCAGCATGGCACCGCCCACCACACCGGTGCGGCTGAAGGGCAGCACCACATTCCACACCACTTCGGAGGTGGTGCAGCCGAGCGCATAAGCCGATTCCTTCAGCTGGCCCGGCACGGTGTCGAAGACATCGCGGGTCACTGCCGAAATGAAGGGGATGATCATGATGGCAAGGATGAAGGAGGCGGTGAAGATGCCGATGCCGTAAGGCGGGCCCGCCAAAATGTCTTGCAGGATCGGAATATCCGCGCAGGCATCGACGATCCAAGGCTGAACATGTTCCTGGAAATAGGGCGCGAAGGTGAACAGACCCCAGATGCCGTAAACAATCGACGGAATGCCGGCCAGTAGTTCGATGGCGATGCCAATCGGACGGCGCAGCGGCAAGGGGCAAATCTCGGTGAGGAAGATGGCGATGCCGATGCCGACCGGAACCGCAAGGCCCATGGCCAGGAAGGACGTGATCAAGGTGCCATAGATGGAGGCCAAAGCACCGAATTTGTCGGTCACCGGGTTCCAGGCCTGGGAGGTCAAAAAACTCCAGCCGGAGGATTGAATGGAGACCAGAGCGCCGCCCGCGATGGCTGCCATCATGCCACCGAAGAGAATGACGATCAGCGCTGCGGCCGCGAAGCTGATGGCCTTAAAACGGGCATCGCCCGCGCCGCCGCGCTTAACTGCTTTTGCCTTGATGTCTGCGACGCTCATGGCTGTGTTCAAGGCAATGTCCACCATCTTGCGTCTGATCCTGCACCCTGTGGCCGCGCCAAGCCGCCACAATCCCAGCTTGGCCCTCACGGGCGACATCCGTTGCGAGCCCTGCAAAGGTCCCCGAGAGCTGCCGGACTGCCCGGGAGCCATCACGTCCGGCATTGGTGCAACGTGCATCACAGTTCTGCGAAGGTTTTGTGACACAGCCTTATGAAAGTGCTGAGGCGGGCTCTTTTGGACAACCTAAATCCTTGAACGCTGTTTGAAATTTGGCTTTTCCACGAAGCCCTTAAAGGTTCTGAAACCGGATCTGCGGCTTAGTGGTCGGGGAAGGGGAGGCATGGCCCTGCGCAAATTGCGAGCAGTTTTCGGTTTTGCGGCGCTGACCCTGCTGATGGCTGCGCTCTGCGATGTTGTCCTGCATGGACGGCTGCAGCTGTTCTCGCCGCAGATCTTTGGCGTCCTGCTGGGCGTCGTCCTGGTCTACGTCCTGCACAGCTTGATCGAGCAGCGTCGTCAGAACGAATTCACCGACTGGCAGACCGCCAAACTGATGGCGTCCTCCGCCCGGCTGGAAAATTCTTTGGCCGCCGCCTCCGCTATGAATGCCCGGCTCAACCAGAGTGAAATCCGTTACAAGGGCCTGGTCGATGCCCAAGGCGATGCGATTTTCCGCCGGGCTGGCGATTCCACCCTGACCTATGCCAACGACGCCTTTTTCCGCCTCTTCGGTCTCAATCCGCAGACCGCCATCGGCAAAGCCTTTGCGCCCGAATTGCACCCCGAAAGCCGCTCGGCGGCGTTCGGAAGTTTCGCCGGTCTGGATCGCGGCCACACCCGCGTCCGCTACGACCAACATGTCCGCACCGCTTATGGCTGGCGCTGGCTGGCTTGGGAAGATTATGCCCTGCGTGACAGCTTGGGGCGCCTGGTCGAAGTGCAAAGCGTCGGGCGCGACATCACCGAGCGCAAAGCCTTGGAAGAGGCGCTGACCGAAGCCCGCGACAAGGCCGAAGCGGCCAGCCGCGCCAAATCCGGCTTCCTCGCCACCATGAGCCATGAAATCCGCACGCCGATGAACGGCGTCCTTGGCATGGCGCGGTTGCTGCTCGAAACGGACCTGCGCCCCGAGCAACGCACCTATGCCGAGGCCATCAAGCAATCGGGTGAGACCCTTCTCACCCTGATCGGCGACATTCTGGATTTCTCCAAGATCGAATCCGGTAACCTCAGCTTGGAAGAGGAAACAGCCGAAATCCGCCCCTTGATCGAGGGTGTTTGCGAACTCTTGGGCACGCGCGCCCATAGCAAAGGCATTGAGCTGGTATCAGTGGCGGCGCCCGATGTCCCCGAGGCGATACGCTCCGACCGCATGCGGCTGCGGCAGATTTTGATCAATCTGGTCGGCAATGCGGTGAAGTTCACCGAACATGGCGGCGTGCGCCTGTCGGTCGATGTCATCGCCGGCGAACGCAGCTTCTTGCGCTTTTGCGTGATGGATACCGGCATCGGCGTGCCCGAGAACAAGCGCAAAGAGATCTTCGAGGAATTCGTCCAGGCCGATTCCAGCCATGGCCGCAAATTTGAAGGCACTGGCCTGGGCCTGGCGATTTCGCGTCGTCTGGTCGGGGCCATGGGCGGCGAAATCGGGCTCGAGCCCGCGCCGCAAGGCGGCAGCATCTTCTGGTTCACCATTCCCGCCATTGGAGCGCTCGATCCGCCCGATTACGCCTCGGCCTTGGCAGGCAAGCGCGTGGCAGTGTTGTCGCGCAATAGCGTGCTGCGCGACGGCTTGGTGGCGCAGCTGCAAAGCGCCGGGGCGACGTTGACGGCTTTGACCGAAGAGGGACTGCGCAGCGCCGATGTCATGCTGGTCGATGCCGGGACAGACGCCGAAACCGCGCCCATCGCGCCGCCTGTGCCCACCATTCCGGCCTATCTCTTGCTCTCACAAGCAGCGCGTGCCGCGGCCGCAGAGGTCAAAGCCGTGGGTTTTGCCGGATATCTGATCAAACCGGTGCGCCAAGCCACCTTGGTCAATTGGCTCAGCGATCAGCCGCCACTCTATGAAGCTCCGCCCGCGCTGCCTCAAAGCACCAAACCGATCGAAGCCGGATGTCATGTCCTGCTGGTGGAAGACAACCCCATCAACGCGCTTTTGACCAAGGAATTGCTGCGTCGCCGGGGCCATACCTTTGTTGTGGTGGCGAGCGGCGAAGCGGCCATTGAGGCCATGGAAGAGGGCGGCTTCGATCTCATCCTCTCCGATGTGCACATGCCCGGTATGGGTGGCATCGAGGCCACCAAAGAGATCCGCGCACTGGAACAACGGCTGGGGCGGGCGCGGACACCGATCATCGCGCTGACGGCCGATGTGCTGGAAACGGGGCGCAGGGCTTGCCGGGAGGCGGGTATGGATGGTTTCCTCACCAAACCCGTCGAACCAACACAGCTGGACGATATGTTTGCAGCCTTTTTCCCTGACCGTTTCCCCGACCATTTGGCCAGCCGCGCGGTTGGCCGCTCCGTAGCATGAGCAAATCCCGCCCGCTCACCGCTTATTTCGAGCGGAAGAGCCTGCTTGTGCTGGCGCTAGGCTTCTCGTCGGGTCTGCCTTTCTTGCTGGTGGGCAACACCTTCGGCTTCTGGCTGCGCGACGAGCACACATCGTTGACGGCAATCGGCTTCCTGTCGTGGGTCGGCATTGCCTATTCGCTGCAATTCCTGTGGTCCCCGCTGCTCGACCGCGTACCAATCCTGAAAAAGCTTGGCCAGCGCCGCGGCTGGCTCCTGGCCTCGCAGATTTCCGTCGCTCTGGGCCTCTTCGCCATGGCCGCGGTGGGAACGCGATTCGGACTACCCGTCCTCGGCGCCTGTGCGCTGTGGGTCGCCTTTTCCGCAGCCACCCAGGACATCGCGCTTGCGGCCTGGCGGATCGAGATCGCCGCCGATCCTGACGAATTGGGGTTGCTCACCGCCGCGAATACCTTTGGCTATCGCATCGCCATGATCTGCACCGATGCACTCATTCTGGTATCCGCCCAGCATCTTGGTTGGCCGGTATCGTATACCTTATGCGGCATGGCCATGGCCGTCGGACTGGTCGCCACCCTGCTCGCGCCCGAGCCGGTACGTGGCGAAGCGGTCGCCGAACAGATGCGGAATGAGCGCTCGCTCTTAACCTTGCGCGGCATGACGGACGCAATTGCCGGGCCGTTCATCGTCTTCTTTAAGACCCACGGCAAAATGGCACTGCTGATGCTGCTGGCGATCACGCTTTATCGCCTGCCGGATTTCATCCGCGGTCCGATGACCAATCCCTTCTTCCACGATCTCGGTATGTCGAAGGATTTCGTGGGCTTGGCGCGCTCGACCGTCGGTCTCGGGACGACCTTTCTTGGCATGGCAGCGGGCGGTTTCTTCTCGTTGCGCTTGGGTTACATGCGGGCCCTGGTCTTGGGAGGCATCCTGCAAGCCGTTGGGATCGCTGCTCAGGCGCTGATCGCCCATAGCCATCCCAGCGCTGCCCTTTTCCTGGCGGTGATGGGGCTCGACGATTTCTCGATCAGTGTCGCCGGCATTACCCTTGTTGCCTACATGTCGAGTTTGACGAGCCTCGGCTATACGGCAACACAGTACGCGCTGCTGTCTTCGACCTATGCGCTGGCAGGGAAGTTCCTCAAAGGATTTTCCGGCTCCATCATTGAGGCCCTCAGCGGCTCGTTGGGGCTGATGAATGCCTATGCCGTTTTCTTTATCGGGGCGGGATTGATCGGTATTCCGGCCATTCTGCTGTTTGTCCTGCTTGCGTCACAGCGCCGCCACACGCCTAGCGCAAGTAAGGGTTAGCCCCGTTTGTCTTGTTCTCTTGGCTAGAGTAAAACCGTGTTTCCCTCGCAAGATGGCGTCGCCGCTTTGGCGCCTCTTAGGATGTGCTACCCATGGTGAATATTCACGAGCCCGGTCTTCTGGAAGGGCGCTTGACGCAATGGCCCGTTTTGGCCGCGCAAGGCGCTTTGGAAGTGCGTCTGGCTGAAACGGACATGGAAGTCGAAGCCGCCCAGCGGCTGCGTTATCGCGTCTTTTATGAGGAAATGTCTGCGATTCCGTCACCCGCTATGCGCGACGCGCGGCGGGATTTCGACCATTTCGACGAGGTTTGCGACCACCTGTTGGTGATCGATCGCGGCGTCATCGATGATGAAGGCCAGCCTGTCGTGGTCGGCACCTACCGGATGATGCGCGATGTCGATGCCGTCCGCGCTGGCGGTTTCTACACCGAGAGCGAATACGACCTCTCCACCATGCTGGCCGGGATGCCGACTGGCACCAAGCTTTTGGAGCTGGGCCGCTCCTGTGTGCTTAAGGAATACCGCTCACGCCCCGGCGCCATGCAGCTCTTGTGGCGCGGTCTGATGGTCTACAACATCCGCTTCGCCACCGATGTGATGTTCGGCTGCGCCTCCTTTGCAGGAACCGACCCCAAGGCGATGGCCCTGCCGCTGTCCTATTTGTACCACTTCCATTTGGCCCCCGCAGAGATGCGGGTCAGGGCCAATCCCAAGCTTTATGTCGATATGAATCTGATGCCCAAAGAGGCCATCGATCCCAAGGAAGCGCTGCGGGCCTTGCCGCCGCTGATCAAGGGCTATGTGCGGGCGGGGGCATGGATCGGCGATGGCGCGGTGATCGACAAGCAGTTCGGTACCACCGACGTCTTCATCTATTTCCCGGTCTCCAAACTCGACGACCGCTACCGCAGCCGCTTCGAGATGAAGCAATAACCCCATCTGTCATGGCCGGGCCTGACCCGGCCATGACGAAAGAGTGGATTACCGCTTCTTCTCAATCGCATCCCAGATTAGCGCTGCGCCGTCGGGGCCGCCGAAGCGTTTGATCTCTTGGATGCCCGTAGGCGAGGTGACGTTGATCTCGGTGAGGTAATCGCCGATCACGTCGATGCCGGTGAAAATCAGCCCGCGCGCCTTTAGTTCCGGCCCAATCGCGGCGCAAATTTCCAGATCCCGCTTGGTCGGTTCGATCGCTTCCGGCCGTCCCCCAACATGCATGTTGGAGCGCGCTTCGCCTTCCGCCGGAACGCGGTTGAGGGAACCGGCATAGTCGCCGTCCACCAGGATGATGCGCTTGTCACCTTGGCGCACGGCGGGCAGATAGCGCTGCACCATGATCGGCTCGCGGTAGAAATTGGTGAACATCTCTAAAAGAGACGCCAGGTTTTCATCGCCCGGCTGAACCCGGAACACCCCCGCCCCGCCATTGCCGAACAAGGGCTTTAAGATGATGTCCTTGTGCTCGGCGCGGAAGGCTTTGATCTCGCCTGCATCCTCGGTGATCAGGGTCGGCGGCATCAGCTCCTGAAAATGGGTGACGAAGAGTTTTTCGGGGGCGTTGCGCACCTCCTTGGGGTCGTTGACCACCAAAGTCTTGGGATGAAGCCGCTCCAACAGATGCGTGGCAGTGATGTAGCCCATATCAAAGGGCGGGTCCTGGCGCATCAAGATCACATCGAGGGTGGAGAGGTCGGTGCGTACCGCCTCGCCGAGGGTGAAATGATCGCCTGCGGTCGGGCGCACGCTAAGCGGGCGGATCGGGGCCGACACCACGCCATCGCGGAAAGCCAGCTGGCGGGGGCCGTAATAGAAGAGCTTGTGGCCGCGGGCCTGGGCTTCCAGCGCCAGGGCAAAGGTCGAATCCGCCGCGATTTTGACGGTCTCGATGGGGTCCATCTGAATGGCGACAGTCAGGCTCATGGCGGGGTTCCTTTGCGAGGCTCCTTACATCGTCATTCGGGCCGCCCGCTACAAGCCCCCGCAGCCCCTAAAGCACATCCTCCGCCCGCCAAGCGCCACGGATATGGCGGGGCAGGCGCCCGGGAAGCACGCTAACGCGGTCGAAGCGGTAGCGGCGGGGCTTTCCCGCCAGATAAAGCCCTGCGGCGCGGACAATGCGGGCCCGCTGACGCAGACTGACGGCTTCGGACGCCAAACTCTCGTCCGGGCGGGCTTTGACTTCGATGAAGCAGATCAGGCCAGACAGCGTTTGGGCGATCAGATCGATTTCTCCTGCCCTTGTTTTCACCCGCCGCCCCAGGATGCGATAGCCTTTGCAGACAAGCAGCAGCACAGCGAAGAGTTCGCCGCGGCGGCCCCGCTTCTCAGCGGCTTTACCTCTTAACTGCCGGAGTCTCATCGGCATCGGCCTTTTTCGCCAGCGCCCTGGTATAAACCTCGCGGCGCGGGGCATCGAGCATGGTGGAGACCAGATCCACCGCGGCCCGCACCGGCATGAAAGGCAGCGCCTGCTCCAGCGCCGCATCGACCTTGGCGTAATCCGGGCCTTCGTCGGTATGGCCACCAACCAGCAAGGTGACTTCGCCGCGAGGCTGATCTTCGGCGGCATATTGGGCGGCCAGGCTGGCGAGATCGCCGCGGCGGACCTCTTCATGCATTTTGGTCAGCTCGCGCGTCACCACGGCTGGGCGCGGCCCCAGCACGGCGGCCATATCGGCCAGGCTTTCGGCTAGGCGCTGCGGCCCTTCGAAAAAGATCAGAGTGGCGCGCAAACTTTTCAACCCCGCCAGTTGGGTGCAGCGCTCGGCGCTTTTGGGCGGCAGGAATCCAGCAAAGAGGAACCTGTCGGTGGGCAGTCCCGCCAGCGCCAGACCCGTCAGCGGCGCCGAAGCCCCGGGAATGGCGTGGACGGGAAGACCTTCCGCCACGGCCTCACGCACCAGCTTGTAGCCGGGATCGGAGACCAGTGGCGTACCGGCATCGCTGATCAGGGCGATCTTCTGACCCTCGCGCAATTTGGCCAGCAGGCGCGGGCGCTCCCGCGGCGCGTTGTGGTCGTTGTACGCGATCAGCGGGCGCGAAATGCCGTAAATCGCAAGCAGCTTGGAACTGACTCTGGTGTCTTCGGCGGCGATCAGATCAACCCCGCTGAGGACATCGAGCGCCCGCAGAGTGACATCGCGGGCATTGCCGATCGGTGTCGCAACAACGTAAAGCCCTTGCGCTAGAGCGGAGGCTGCCACCTCTGCCGTTGCGGGCGAAGCCACGCTCGAAGATTGTCCCGGCGCCCCATTATGCTTAGGCTCGCCGCGAGGAGCCCTCCATGTCTTTGTCATCGCCTGTCTTCCTTCGCGGCCAAACTGCCCGCCGCCGCTTTGGGCGGTTTCTTGCCATTGCTGCCTGTCTGGCGATAGGGGCCTGTTCCACACCACCCGTGACAAGCGAAGCCACGCCAGCGCCCGAACCGCCTCCGGCACCGCATCAGGTCACCGCCGAGGCCCCGCAATTTACCCGCCTGCCCAATACCCAGGACGCTGCCGTGCCGGTTCGGGTGGGTGTCATCCTGCCCTTCGAAAACCCCAATGCCAATGTGCGGGGGCTCGCTAAGTCCTTGATGCACGCGGCGGAAATGGCGCTTTACGACTCTGGAAACCGCAACATCATCCTGATGACCGCCGAAGACAATGGCGCCCCAGCCGATGCCGCGGCCGCGGCCCAGAAGCTCCTCAATGAGGGTGCCGAGGTCATCGTTGGTCCGCTCTTCGCCGCTTCGGTTTCCGCTGTCGCACCCGTGGCGCGCGACCACGGCGTGCCGGTGCTCGCGTTTTCGACCGACCGCACCGTGGCTGGTAATGGCGTTTACCTCCTCAGCTTCCAGCCCCAGAGCGAAGTGCGCCGGGTGGTGACCTATGCGGCGGCCCAAGGCCGCAAGAAGATCGGCGCCTTCATCCCGGCGACGGCTTATGGCGATGTGGTGGAGGCCGAGCTGCGCAAGGTGGCCGAGGAAAATCATTTTCCGCTCTGCGCCGTCGCCCGCTTTAGCCCTAGCGCTGGCGCTTTGACCGAACCGGCGGCGACGCTGGCCAAAGCCGATTGCGATGCCGTGCTGGTGCCGCAAGGTGGCTCGCTGCTGCGCGGTATTGCCCAGACCTTTGCCTATTCCGCCATCGATACGACCAAGGTGAAGCTGCTTGGCACCGGGTTGTGGAATGAGCCGTCCAGCCAGAAGGAAGGTCTGCTCAGCGGGGCTTGGTTTGCCGCGCCGCAGCCTTCCACCGATGACGCTTTCATCGTGAAGTATCGCCACACCTTCGGCAGCGAGCCGCCGCAGCTGGCGTCGCTAGCCTATGATGCGGTGTCGCTGGTGGCCTTGCTCGCCAATGGCACGCCTTACCACCGCTTCACCCCGCGGGCGATCACCGACCCCAACGGTTTTGCCGGTGTCAGCGGCGTCTTTCGTTTCCGCGCCGATGGCGCCATAGAGCGTGGCCTTGCAGTCTTGGCGATCGAGCCTGGCGGCTTCACGGTGGTGAACCCCGCCCCAGCGACCTTCCAGCAAGTGCATTCTTAAACGGCGAGCGCTTCAATCAAGCTGTTCAGCACCAGCATGCCGCGCGGGGTGGCGCAGAGGAAATTGCCATCACAGGTGAGCAGACCATCGTCTTGCAGCTCAGCGATGCGTTGGGGACCAGGTGCCGTCCCCCAACGGGCCCGGTATGCAGCCAGATCGATGCCTTCGATCAGACGCAAATTCATCAAGAGGTGTTCGCGCGCCGCGTCGGCCGGAAGCACTTCACTCCACTCCGAAAAACCTTTGCCTTCCGCTTCCACCTTGCGCAACCAGCGCTCCGGTAGCCGTTCGGTCACGCTGGCAATGTGTTTGCCATTCAAATGCAAGCGGCCATGGGCGCCAGGGCCGACCCCGGCATATTCACCATAACGCCAATAAATCAGATTGTGCCGCGC
>JARLIR010000088.1 GCA_031291635.1 Rhizomicrobium sp.
GGGAGCAGAAACGTCCTCTTGCAGGGCCTCGCTTGGCGCAATCATTATTCTATTTGTCCGTCGGACATTTTCTTCTCCGACCACATTACCCGCGATCACTCTGCGTTCCGGTGGTGAAGAAAGTGTTGTCTAAATAGTCGAGTCAATAATTCGGTAAACAATTCCGCTAACGGTCGTGTCGCGTTTGAGACAACGAACGGGGAGTTAAGTATTCTCGGCTAGTCTCACGCCACGCTATTCGAGCAATGCGGCCTTCGGAGTCATCTTCATGTCGTCACCCGCCGCAACTACGGTTAATGCAATCAACGTCAACACGCATGCGCGCCGGGAAATCGAAAGCATCCTCGCCGCGCATCAGGCGTTTGTGGACAACCGCCTTAACGGTCGGCGTGCGCAGCTGATGTCGCGCGATCTTTCGCGCTGGGATCTGTCGAGCCGCGTGCTCGCTGGCGCCGATCTTTCCGGCACAACTTTTTCCAATGCCAATCTCAAATTCGCCAATCTGTCGGGTGCTACGCTTTACTGCTGCGAGATGATCCGGGTCGATGCGCGCTGCGCCAATTTCTCCAACGCCGATATGCGCGGTGTTACCCTGCAAGGCAGCAATCTGTCTCAATCACGCCTCGATAAGGCCGATTTCCGCGCCGGGCGTCTGATGAAGACGACCCCTGCGGGCAAGGAATCCATTGTTGACCGCAACAGCGTCGCGATGGGTGTCGATTTTTCCTATTGCTCCTTGAACGGCGCGACTTTTGAGGGCGCTGACCTCAATCAGGCCGATTTCACCGGTGCTGTGATCATCGGCACCAAATTCAAAGGCGCGCGCATGGCTGGCGCTGTGTTTGAAGGCGCCATCCTCAGTGATGTCGATCTCACTGAGATCAATTTGCCGCCAGAGGCATTGAAAGGCTGCATGTTGCCGCCAGGCGAAGCCGCGCTCAATCAACGCGGCGCTGTGCTCTTCCAGCTCAAATCGCATAACAGCTGGGTGGAGTCCGATGGACGGCTGGGCACCGTTGCCGTTCTCGACGGAATGGATTTGCGTCCCGTGGGCCGGGCGATCGGACGCTTCAAGTTGACCGCCATATCGGCGCGCCGCGTGATTGCCGCGGGGATCGATTTTTCCTGTACCGAACTGCAAGGCGCCAATTTCGAAGGCGCCAATTTCGAAGGCGCCGATTTGCGTGGCGCAAGCTTTGAAGGCGCCGACCTGCGCGGCGTGCGCTTCAAAGGCGCCAAGCTGCATCATGCGCGCTTTCTCGGTGCCGACATGCGCCCCCTGGCGCTCAAGACCGGCGAAGTGCTGGCCTGCGATCTAACAGAGACAGGCTTTACCCCCGAGCAGCGCGCCGAAGCGGTGTTCGTCTAACACCACCCCGTTCTGGGCCTGCGATGTGAAGACTTGCCGCGGTTAGCCTGGGCTTTTTACCGCATCCTGTGGAAACTACGGACTTTCCTGCGGCGGAACATCCGTACGCGGAAGTCCCAGCTATCGATTCGGTAACCTTAAGGACATTCTCCTCCTGTGCTCAATCGAGGGGATCGGATGAAAAACGAAACGGCCATGGTGTTCGCACCGCCAGTACGTTTTTCGCCCTCGACCGGGGCGCGCGCAGCCCCTCTCACGCTGCAATACGTCTTATAGCGCGTTAGCTTTTCGCGCCCTGCGCCGGACAGCCAATTCGCAACAATCGCTACTATCGCCGCCCTCGGGCGGGAGTGCCAACACTGTCGCGTCGGCGGGCTGCGGTCCGCTGGCTTAAGGGATTGCGTCATGCATAAAGCATTCGAGATCGCGATGGGTGCCTATATCTACCTTCTGGGCGCCGTTTCTGGTTTGGGTCACTGGCTTGGTACGGATTCCGACCAATCCTACACCACCGCAGCGCTCGTGGTCTCCAGTGTGCTACTGGGCCTGTTCTGCTGCGTCTGGGCGATCATCACCCAGCTGCGCCACAAATCCTATCGCCAGGCGATGCGCGGCGCTCTGGCCCGTGCCCAAGCCGATATCCGCTTTCGCGAAACCATGATCTCGGCCTGCCCCGAAGCCATCGCGGTGCTCGGCACCGATATGAATGCCCCGCTCAGCTATCGCGGCGGTTCGGGTTTGCTGCAAGCCTGCCTGGAAGGCCCGGATGCGCCGGTATTGGCAGCCAAACTCGAAACCCTGCTCGCCAACGGCATGGCCTTCTCTCTTTTGGTCCGTACCTCTAGCTTTCCGCAAGTGGCCGTGCGCGGTGCCGCCGTGGGGTCCCGTGCGGCCGTCTTCTTTCGCATCGATAAAGATGCTGCCGAGCCGGAAGGCGATTTCTCCGCCGTGCTCGATGCCCTGCCCATCCCCGTGTGGATCCGCAATCGTCATCTGGTGCTGACTTGGGCCAACCGCGCCTTTCTGGCCGCTACCGGTTCGGCGACACTGCGCGAAGCCCTGTTGTCGGATGCGCATCTGGATCGTTCGGAACGTGATCTGGCCCGCGGCACCACAGAGGGTGGCGAAGTCGTGGCCGTGCGCCGCTTCGCCGTCATTCAAGGCGAGCGCCGGGCGCTCTCCATCGACATGCGCCGCCTGCGCGACAAATCCGTAGCGAGCTTTGCTCTCGATCACACCGACATAGCCAAGGCGGAAGCCAAGCTGCAACTCGGCGTCGACGCCTTTGGTGCCGTTCTCAACACGCTGGATACGGCCGTGGCGATTTTTGGGACCGATCAGCGCCTGGCCACCTACAACAGCGCCTATGCACGGATGTGGAATCTGCCCGAACAATGGCTTGAGACCCACCCCAGCTTGAGCGATGTGCTCGACCGCTTGCGCGAAACGCGTCGCCTTCCCGAACAGCGCAACTTCGCCGCCTGGAAGCAAGAACACTTGGCGCAGTTCGATGCCGCCAATCACAATGTCACCGAGACTTGGCACCTGCCGATGGGCATCAGCGTCGACGTCCGCTCCGTACCCTACCAGCTCGGCGGCGTGGTCTACCTGTTCCGCGACATCAGCGAGCGCCTGCGTAAAGAAGAGACCTATCAACTGCTGGTCAATTCGCAGCGCGCCGTGCTCGAGACCATTGCCGACGCCACCGCCATGTTTGGGCCGGATGGCCGTCTCAAGATCCACAACGAAGCTTTTGCCAAACTGTGGCAGCTTGAAGAAAATGAACTGAGCGGCGAGCCGCATTTATCCAAGGTCGCCGACCTCTGCGCCGATCGCACCGGACGCGATGGCATCTGGAGCATGATCGCCGCTGGCGTCAACGCCCCAGATCCGGAACGCTTCGGCGAGTGGGGCCAGATCCGTCGCGCCGATGGCCGCTGCCTGACCCTGTCGCTGGTGCGCCTGCCCGATGGCGCCACGTTGGTATCGTTCACCGATATGACTGACGTGCAGCGCTTCCAAAGCGTGCTGGCGGAAACCAAAGTGATCGCGGCGGCATAAGGCCGGTTAGAACCTTTACAGCACCCCCTCTTCATGGCCGGGCTCACCCCCGGCCATTTTTTTGTGCCGTGCGTTAAAGCGTCAGAAGGAGGAAAACGCGGCGCGAGCCCGGCGCGGACGCGTCAGGGCTTCAACGACAGTGTGATTTGGGAAATTAGTGGGCGCCCCACCATTGCGCTACTTTGCGGTCGATGATCGACCCCAGGGACGCGGAGCGGAGCGGAACAGTGCTCGAGCCCAGCGTGGTGCGCAGACCGTAGTCGCGCATGGACGCCAGCCAGCGCTGACGCTGCTCGAGCGGAAGCGACGAGACGCAACCGATCAGAACAGGTTCTTCAGCAATCAAGCCCGGCAGCTCCAGCATCAGCATCTCTTTGCCACCAGGCCGCAGCATGCTGCGATAGGCGAAAGCCGGCATGTCCATGGTGACAATGACATGCGCCTTGCGGCTGGCGCCGGGCTGCGCCAAATAAGAAAACAGCAGGTGCAAACCTTCCGGCGGCTGACCGAACCACAACGGATAGACGACTGCGAGCCGGTCGGCCCAAGCCATGTCGTCGACCATCGCCTTCGCGCTGTCGCCGCAACCGTGCTTGAGATCTTCCAGGGTGGTTTGCGAACAGGCGCCAACATCGAGGCGGCGTACTTGCCAGCCACCAGCCTCAGCGCCACTTTGGTAGGCGGCGCTCAAACCTGCACAAAAACGTTCCATCCGAGGATCTGGATGACCGTTGATGATGAGCAATGTCTTCATCCACAACCTTTCAGATCGCCGCGCGAACGCTAGGCGGTCATTTTCTCCATCGGATAATTGTGGCGCTTCAACACTTTTCCTGCCGCGCAAAGCGATTGCACCCAGCGTAAAATGCGCAAGGGACTGCTTGTGCGCACGATGACGTCCATCACGCCTTCGCAATCCAGCGTGACGGGATCCACTTCGCGACCAGGATCGACGATCAAAAGTGCCGGTGTGGTGATGCCATAGCTACGAAAAAGACGCAGGGTGCGAAATCCGGCACCTTGCGGCATGTCGATGACCAAACAAACGGCGTGATCATAGATGTAGCCGTTGCTCGCATCGGGCGATTGCGGCGTCCACACTTGCAAGCCGCAACGCTCCAAGATCGAGCGCAACACATTTTCCGGGTTGCCCGAAATTAAACAAATTCCGAGAGCCATCAACGCCCCCTGTTCGCTCCGCGCCGTCATGCTAGGGGATGCGCTACAGCCCAGTAAGATGGGGTTTTTGCCTATCTGCTGTTGTTGCAATCTGCCACACACTCGCCACGCATTCGCCGCAGTGCACGGGTAAACCCCGCGCCATACACCTTCCCGTGTGTTTTACATACGGTCAATTACGGTCGTGTATGTTTTCGCCTGCCGGTGTATTCCAAAGCACATCATCCGTCGAAGGACGTTCATGAACAGCAACGCACCCATATGCATCGTCGATGACGATGACGATGTTAGAAATTCGCTACGCGTTCTTTTGGAAGCCGCGGATTTCCCCGTGAAAGATTATCCGTCCGCTGATGCGTTTCTCAGCGACGATGTTTTTTCCGCCTCGTGTTTGATTGCCGATGTTTGCATGCCCGGTATGGACGGCCTTGCGCTTCAACATGAAGTGTCGCGCCGCCGCCGGGACCTTCCGGTGGTGTTTTTGTCGGGCTTAGGCGAAGTGGGCGCTGCGGTACAGGCGATGAAGGCCGGTGCAGTCGACTTCCTCGAAAAGCCGCTCGACGGCGATGCTTTTCTGGCCTGCATCCGGCGCGCCCTGGCAAGAGGCGCTCACGATCGCACAGTGATCGCGCAAACCAAAACCGCGCGCCGCCTTATCGCCAGTCTCACACCACGTGAAGCCGATGTGATGGAGAAACTGGTGGACGGCCTGTCGAACAAAGCGGTCGCCCAGGACCTCGGCATTTCGCCGCGCACGGTGGAAGTCTATCGCGCCCAAATTATGAATAAGCTGAAAGCTGGAAACCTGTCCGACATCGTGCGCATCGCCATCGCTGCCAAAGCCGAAATCGCCCTATAAGTATAAATCGCAATGGGCGCGGAAACCGTTCCTTAGAGTGCCCACCGGATACTGTCCCAAACTCGGGGCATGACCATGGCAGCAACGGTCGCACATGACGGGGTAAAGGGCGCCCGCGCCTTTTCACCGGAAGAGCTAGCAGACGTTCTGCGGGACCATGCGACCTATATGTCCCATTTGCAGGGTGGCAAGCGTGCGAATTTGCGCTTCGCCGACCTTCGACTCGCGAAACTGGCCCATCGCGAGCTCTCGGACGCAGATCTTTCCGGCATCAATCTGCAAGGCGCGGATCTGAGCTATGCCGAATTCATCAGCGCCGACATCCAATGTTCCGATATCCGTCATGTCCAGGCGCGTTGCAGCAACTTTTCCCATGCCGATATGCGCGGCACGATTCTGAACGGCAGCAATTTCAATCGAGCAAAACTAGACTACACCGATTTGCGACCAGGCCGCCTTCTCAAGATGAATCCAAGCGGCGTTGTCAAAGAAGTTCTCGAACGCTGCGGTTCTGCCGAGCACACTGATTTCAGCGAGTGCTCGCTCTTCGGTGCCTCTTTCGAAGGTGCCAAATTGCAAGGAGCCAGTTTTCGTGGCGCCATCATCCACGCCACGCGCTTTAAAAATGCAGTTCTTACAGGGACCGATTTCGAAGGGACCCTCTTAAGTTACGTAGTGCTGGACGATTTGCATCTCTCGGAAGCCGTACTCAAGACCTGTATCCTGGCACCGCCCACCGGCGATCCTGCCGCCGCACGGGTGCGCCTCACGCGTCTGCTCCAAGAGCACCAGCGTTGGATTGAGAGCGACTCACGTGCCGGACACTGCGCCGTTCTCGATGGCGAGGATTTGCGCTCATTGGGACAAAGCCTTAGCGGCTTTAAGCTCACTGCTGTTTCAGCGCGCCGTTGCATCGCCGTCGCAGCCAGCTTCGCTGGTGCAGAGCTGCAAGGCGCCAATTTCGAAGAGGCCGATCTGCGCGGTGCGAATTTCGAAGGCGCCGATCTGCGCGGTGTCCGTTTGCGCGGCGCCAAGCTGTCCCATGCCCGCTTCCGCAATGCCAATATCGGCAGTCTCCTGCTGCGCTCCGGAGAGCGTCTCGATTTCGATATCTTCCGCGCAGAGATCAATGAGGACCAGCTTTCCGAGGTCCGCGGCGCCAACACCACGCTTCACGGTTGATCGCCAAACGCGACGCGTCTGCTCCACTTACAAACGCGGTGCGGAGCTTTGGTCCGCCGAGTCGATTATGGCTCGCGAATAACACCGGGAGTTGAGCCTCAAGAAAGAGCTCCGTATACGGGATATTGTGCCTACCGCGCCAGCGCAGCCTCAACCTGCAGTTTAAGCCCCCGACATTCGAAATCACTGCGCCGTTGCGCGACTCTCTGGCACGCGCTCTTTTCTACTCGGGCTCCGTAACGACAAGCGGAGGGGGAGAACACGATGTCGCCGAAAGCTGCCAACTCGATCGACGCCCATGTCGCGGGAAGGCTACGTACGTTTCGCCGTCAATTGGGCCTGTCCCAAGCCGACGTTGCCGCCAAACTTGGTGTCACCTTCCAACAGGTTCAAAAATACGAAGCCGGTATCAACCGGGTCGGCGCCGGCCGCCTGTTCCAGCTCGCCTGCCTCTACGGCATGCCGGTGCAGGAGTTCTTCCCGCGCGGGCTGGTAGCTGCCGACGCCGCCAAGCGCACCGCCAAATCCGAAGAGATCGCGGCCTTTGCTGTCAGCGCCGATGGTCTCAGGTTATGTGAGGCCTTCGTTAAAATCACAAACCCCAAGCAGCGCCGCGTCGTGCTCTCGCTGATCGAGGACATGACCGAGCGCTAATGCAAAGAGGGCCCGCATGACGGGCCCTGCTCCGATCCACTATTTTGCGCTCTGTATGGGCGGAAAAGTCCCAGCCCAAACGCTGTAGACGGCATTGGGATCGATAGCCCCCGTCGTCCAACTGGTGTTGCTGGCGTTCAACACGACCGCGGCTGCGCCCGTCTGATTGGTCGTGTAGGGCGTTTTCCAGATCGAACCCGGATTGGTCGGGTTGGTGGCAAAAGCCGCCCAGGCCGCATTCACCGATGCCGCAAAGTTCTTGAGCTGTGGCGTCACCCGGCTGCTGAATTGCGACGGCACCACGATGCTCAGAGTATCGAACACATAAGGCAGCTCGCTGCCGTGACAGACGAAATTGCCGATATTGGGATCGCAGGCGCCGTTATCGATGTCGACCCAGGTTCCGTTGACCTCACTGCCGTAGATGTCCATGACCGGCGCTTGATTGAAGTAATAGGCATAGGTCGCCGACACGCCGCCACTAGCGAGGGCGCTGTTCGCCATCACGACATTGCCGATCGAAAAGTCGTAATCGAGCACGACGTTGGATGCCACTTGGCCATAGCGGTTGTAGTAGGGCGCGTTAGGCTGATAATCCGGCGGCGTGGTCTTCGACACTTTGTAGCGCGAATTCTGCTTGGCCAGGCTGCTGGCGGTGCCAAGCTTCTGGAAGCCACCATCGACCACCGCGCCGTAGACGAGCGCGGACGGGCTGTTGGCCGGTTTTTTGCCGACCTTAGCCGCCACCAGCGCCGCAAACACGGCCCCCTCGTCCTGATTGATGCCGAAGACGAATGGCTTGGGCACCGTGCCGCTGGCATAGCCCTGATAAGGCTGCCCCGTGATGAAGCTGCCATCGATCACAGGCTGAAATGGCAACCCTCGCAGCCCCATATACCCAAGGGCGACGTCCGCCTTGCCGTTATTGCCGAGAAGAAAACTATTCTCGGCGCTAATGATGTCCGCCACCGGCGCGGTGAGCGGATTGAATTTGGGTTTGATAAGACAGGACTGTCCCGACAGCTTGCACAATGTGGTAAGATATTGGTTGCCGATCGCGCTCGGCCCCTTGTCGCCCACTTTGCTGTAGAGAAGCCCAACCGGGTTGCTCTCCATGATCGCGGCGTTGAAGAGCGTGGTGCTCGAGGGTATGGCGAAAAGGTGCAGGCCGACCGACATGGCCCCGGCACTCTCGCCAAAGATCGTAATCTTGCTCGGGTCGCCGCCGAAGGCGCTGATGTTGTCATGGACCCAATTGAGGGCCATCTGTTGATCGAGGATGCCGTAATTGCCGGTGGCCTTGGCACCGAATTTGTTGCCGACCAAAAAACCCAGCGCACCCAAACGATAGTTGAGTGTCACCAGGATGACTTTTTGGGAGGCAAAGGCGGCGCCGTTATAGACCGGCAGCGAACCAGCCCCGTCGAGGAAGGCGCCACCGTGGATGAACACCATCACCGGATAGGTATTGGCAGCGGGCGGCTGATTGTTCGGCGTGGGCGGAATCCAGACATTGAGGAATTGGCAGGTCTCCGCCATGTCCAAAATAGAGCCTTCGGGCGCTTTGGCTTGCGGGCAAATTGGCTTGAAGTTTGTCAGCGTCGTCTGCGCCGGAAGCTTGAACGCTTGAGGCGGTTGCCAACGCTCGGCGCTCGCATACTGAATGCCGGGATAAGCAACTCCGCTTGGTCCATTGGCACCATTGGCGATCACACCGCAAAGCTGCGCATTGCCGCCTGCAGTCCATTTCGGATTGGTTAGGCTGATGCAGATTGGTTGTGCGGGCGGTGAAAACGGATTGAACGCAGTCGGCGCAGCCGCGCGAAACAGATGCGAGCCCACTGGCTCGGCAAATTGCGCGGCTTGCACTGCTGTGGTGGATTTGGCGGATTTAACGGCAGGCGTTGATTTTGCAGAGGCGGGAACAAGCAAGAGTAAACAGGCGGCAACTGCCGCCCTGAACCGGTGCGCTCTCATGAATAACCCCCAGGATGCGTTCTACAAAGTCGTCAGAAACGCACGACGCGAGCTAGTATAGCTCTAAAGTAGACAAGTGTATACCTTGGGTTGTTTTTGGACTCACCCACCCAGAGAGACAACGCATAGTTGTTCGCAGGCCTCTGGCACTAATCGGCACTGGCTGCGTGATGCCAAAAATGGAAACGGCGCGCCTGTTAGGACGCGCCGCTTCCTTTTTCGATGCGCTCGGGTTTAGTCCGACGGCATCATCCCGGGCATCATGTTCATGTTGAGATGATACATGATCCACAGCGAGCCCAGCAGCAGTATGCCGACGATCACCAAGGTGAAGACAAAGGCGGCGTTGTTCCAGAGCTGACCGGAGCTGGCGTTCATGTGCAGGAAGAACACCAGATGCACGACGATCTGCACCAGCCCTAAGCCGACCACCACGGGGATGACAGCGGCGGCGGGCATAACATGGCTCATCACCAGGCCGAAGGGGATCGCCGTCAGGATCACGGCCAGCGCGAAACCGATGAGATAGGACTTCACCGAGCCATGACCGGCGCTGGCGTCGTCATGCGGGGGATGTTGCACAGGCGCGTTCATCAGGCGGCTCCCATCAGATAGACGATGCTGAAAACCCCGATCCAGATGATGTCGAGGAAATGCCAGAACAGGCTGAGCAACAAAAGCCGCGTCTGATTGATTTCATTCAGGCCGCGCCGGGCCAGATGGGCGAACATCACGCCCATCCAGATCAGGCCCGCGGTGACGTGCAAGCCGTGCGTTCCCACCAAGGTGAAGAAACCGGAGAGGAAAGCGGACCGGCCCGGCCCTGCCCCTTCGGCGATCAGCTTGGCAAACTCGTTGATTTCCATGCCGATGAAGCCGAGGCCGAGCAGAAAGGTCAGCGCCAACCAGCCATAGACACTTTGCAGCTTGTTCTGGCTGACGGCGATCATGGCGAGACCATAGGTCAGGCTTGAGATCAGCAGCAGCGCAGTTTCGATGGCGACGTAGTTCAGCTCGAAGAGCTCGCGCCCATTCGGTCCGCCCGCCAGATTGCCGCGCAGCACGGCAAAACCCGCGAACACGGACGCGAACAGAATGCAGTCGCTCATCAGATAGATCCAGAAACCGAGCGGCGCTTTGCCGGCTTCCGAATGGGCTTCACCGTGACTGTCGCCGTGACCGACGAGGGTGCCGTCAAGCGGCGCGGTGTGTATGTTCATCGGTCTTCTCCGGCAGTTGCAGGAAATGTTCGCTTTCTAGACGCGCGATTTCGCCCGGCGGCACGTAGTAATCGCGCTCCTCATTGAAGCTGTGCCAGATGGCCAGCCCCAACATGACGAGAAGGGTTGCAATCACCAGCCACCAAATATGCCAGGTGAGCGCAAAGCCCAGCCCAATGGACAGCACGCCGAGGATAACGCCAGTGCCGGTATTCCGCGGCATGTGGATGCGCTGATATTGCGGCTGCAGCGTCGGCACCGTGCCGGACTGTTTCATCTCCCAGAAGGCATCGATGGTGTGCACGTGCGGCACGCGGGCGAAATTGTAGAAAGGCGGCGGTGACGAGGTCGCCCATTCCAAGGTGCGCCCGCCCCAGGGATCGCCAGTACGGTCGCGCAGCTTCTCGCGATTGACGATGCTGACGATGATCTGCGCCACGGTCGATAGAATGCCGATACAAACCAGCCCGGCGCCGATAGCGGCCACGATCAGATAGATGTGCCAGACCGGATTGTTCACATGGTCGAGGCGGCGGGTCATGCCCATCAGGCCGAGCGCGTAGAGTGGCATGAAGGCGAGATAGAAGCCCACCAGCCAGCACCAGAACGAGACCTTGCCAAGGCGGGGTTCGAGCTTGATGCCGGTCGCCTTGGGGAACCAATAGGTGAAGCCCGCCATGACGCCGAAGACCACGCCGCCGATGATGGTGTTGTGGAAATGAGCGACCAGGAAGAGCGAATTGTGCAGCACGAAATCGGCACCCGGAACGGCCAGCAAGACGCCGGTCATACCGCCGATGGCGAAGGTGACAATGAAGCCCAGCGTCCACATCACCGGCACGTCTATCCGCACGCGGCCGCGATACATCGTGAACAGCCAATTGAAGATCTTCACGCCCGTCGGGATGGAGATGATCATGGTGGTGATGCCGAAGAAGGCATTCACATTGGCGCCCGAGCCCATGGTGAAGAAGTGATGCAGCCAGACGACGAAGCTGAGCACCGTGATGCAGACCGTGGCGTAGACCATCGAGGTGTAGCCGAACAACGGCTTGCCCGAGAAGGTGGCCGTTATCTCGGAATAAATCCCAAAGCACGGCAGGATGAGAATGTACACCTCGGGATGGCCCCAAGCCCAGATGAGGTTGACGTACATCATCGGGTTGCCGCCGCCGTCATGCGTGAAGAAATGCATGCCGAGATAACGATCGAGACCCAGCATCGCCAGCGTCACGGTGAGGATCGGAAAGGCGGCGACAATCAGCATGTTGGCGCAGAGCGTGGTCCAGGTGAAGACCGGCATCTGCATCAAGCCCATACCGGGGGCACGCATTTTCAGGATGGTGACGATCAGATTGACGCCGGAGAGTAAGGTGCCAACGCCGGATATCTGGATCGCCCAAATATAGTAATCGACACCGACGCCCGGCGAGAAGGCCAGTTCTGACAGCGGCGGATAAGCCAGCCAACCGACATGGGCGAACTCGCCCACGGCCAGCGAGATATTGACCAGCATGGCGCCGGCCACCGTCAGCCAGAAGCTGAGCGAATTCAGATAGGGAAAGGCGACGTCACGCGCGCCGATCTGCAGCGGCATGGCGATGTTCATCAAGCCGATGACAAAGGGCATGGCCATGAAGAAAATCATGATCACGCCATGGGCCGTGAAGATTTGGTCGAAATGATCGGGCGGCAGATAGCCCGCGGCGCCCGCCGAGGCCATCGCCTGCTGGCCGCGCATCAACAACGCATCCGAGAAGCCGCGCAGCAGCATCACCAGCGCCAAGATGATGTACATCATGCCGATCTTCTTGTGATCGACACTGGTCAGCCATTCATCCCACAACCATTTCCAGCGGCCGAGATAGGTCAAAACCACCAAAACGCTCAGGCCCGCCACCACCATGCCAGCGACGGCGCCCATGATGATGGGTTCGTTGAGCGGCAGGGCGTCCATGGTCAATCGGCCGACCATCATTGTTTGTATATCGCCTGCGGTCATGGCGTCAACCTTTGGTGTTTGGATTGATGGTTTTAGCGGGATCGAGGCAGAGCGGCTTGCCGGGCGATTGATCTTTCATCGCGGCCATGGTGACCGCATCGTCCGTACACACACCACCTTCGGCGCAGCGATTGAGGATGCGGTAATACAGGCCATCCCCGACTTTGCCATATTGGGTGACGGCGTGGGTGCCGCGCGTCATCAGCTTGATATAAGCGGGCTGATCCAGCACCCCGCCTTGCTTGGCTGTCGCCACCCAGGCTTTGAAGGCGGCGCCGTCCATCGCCTTGGCGACGAAATGCATATCGGCAAAGCCGTGACCGGAATAATTCGCCGACATGCCTTCAAATTCGCCGGCGTGGTCGGCTTTCAGATTCAGCACCGATTGCATCCCCGGCATGGTGTAAACCTGCGTGCCGAGCTGGGGGATGAAGAAGGCATTCATCACACCCGAAGAGGTCAACTTGAAATGCACGGTGCGGCCCGCCGGGATCACCAACTCATTGACCGAAGCGACGCCGTATTCGGGATAGATAAAGAGCCACTTCCAATCCAGCGAGACGACCTGGACTTCCAGCGGCTTACCGTTCGAGGCGATGGGCTGGCGCGGATCGAGCGTGTGGGTGGTGATCCACGTCACCGTGCCGAGAATGAGAATGATAATACAGGGGATTGTCCACACCACGACTTCGATGGCAGTAGAATGGCTCCAATTGGGGGCATAGACAGCCTTGGTGTTGGAAGCGCGATAGCGCCAAGCAAAAGCCAGCGTCATCACAATGACCGGCACCACCACCAGCAGCATGAGGCCGACAGCGAGCAGGATAAGATTCTTCTCGCCCTCGCCGACCGGACCTTTGGGGTCCATCACGGCCCATTCACAACCGCTGAGGAAAACCGAGGCGAGCGCCAAAAGCCCAACGCGAGAAACCAGCTTGGCCTTACCGGCCCAATCAAAACACTGCACGCACAAAGCTCCCAACCCATGACTGGCCAACGCAACCACCGGCCATGAACGTGACCGCGTGAATATCGAACAGGCAAAACCATCCCAAGCTATAGGCACGCTGCCCAAATTATTTGCGCCAAATTCTCAGAACGACTCTCTGCGAGACGATAAACATGGTTCCTTAGTACAGCTCTAAACAGCGACACCAAATTCATGCAAACAATCGGCCATTTCGTCGCAGCACAGCGTCGTGATGCGAGCGAGACGAAACTGCAACAGGAATTGGGGCGAGATCGTGGCGAGAAAATTCGCAGCGCGTGAAGCGTGCTCCTACAAGCAAAGCGGCAGACACAAGTCAGAGTGGTGGGAGACTGTTCGCCAAAATCGGGGAAAGTCTGGAGAAGGGGGCGGTGGCTGTCGAGGGCACAGCGCGTGTCCCCTGGCCGAATTGTCCAAGACAGACACTAGACTGCAGGAGCCACCAAGGCGCGGGCCGGCTTCGGCGCGGTTGCTACCTGTTGAACCACGACGCTCAGAAGCAAGTTTTCGTGGTCGACCACATAACGTCGCTGAAGAAGGAAATCGAGATGCTGTGCGGCCGCTTCGGGTAATCCCTCGCGCGCACGCGGACGCTCCAAATGCGCCACCGCGTTGACCGCTTCCGGAGACAGCACGACGAGCGGTTCGCGTGCGATGGGCCTTGTGTCGATGACGACTGCGGCGCCGTTTGCCCCCGTCTCCAGGTGCAGGAGCGGCCGAGACCGCGTGCCCTGCCACAGAGCTTTCCAGTGGTTCACGCTGTCGCAAAATTCTCTCACCAGCACTGCGTCGTCCAGAAACTCCGTCGTGTAGATACCGTCGAAGTGATAAGCGATCTCGTCGAGCGGTGCGTCTGACGGATAGAGACCGCGGTAGATATCGAACGGCTTGATCGCGGGAATACCCATGCGCTCGTGATCATTAAAATTCGGACTGAAGCGATCCATCATGATTTCGGAGAGGCCGTCCGGCGGACGCAGATGCATGATGGCGGGGAAAAGCGCGAGCATGTCGCGATAGTTCTGCTGCGTCTCGCCCGGAAAGCCGTAGATCAGGTTCCAACCAGCACGCATGCCAAGTTTGGCGCTGCTGCGTAACAACATGATATTCTGGTGCGCGGAAATGCCCTTACGCATCAGCCTTAGGACCGGCGTCGACAAGGATTCGACGCCCGGCTGGATGCTGTATATGCCAGCCTTTTGCATCAAGGCTACCTGCTCTTCCTTGAGATTTGCCTTCGTCTCGTAGAAGAGTTTGGGCTGGCGCGGCAGGGCCGCTAAATGCGGCAGCACCGTTGAAAAGTAAGAGAGCGGGATGATGTTGTCGGCTGTGCGAATTGGCCGACCGCCCCATTGCTCGTCGAGGGCGACAAGCTCCCGCACCACCCGCTCCGGCCTCTTTTCACGGAAGTTCATGCTTGCCTGGTTGAGGCCGCAAAACGTGCAGTGATGCTTGGCGCCCCACCAACAGCCGCGCGACGACTCATAGGTTATGTAGCCCGGCAGATCCGGCGGTAGCCGTCCTGCATCTTGCTGTTCGCGCATTGCGGCGATGAAGTCGGAGAAATCGGCATCTGGCGAATCGTCCATGTTCTGTATCGGCGCGCACCCGACAATGCGATCACTAGGACGCAGGCCGCGGTGCAGGTAGGCTTCGCAGAAATCGGGAAACGCGGTGTCCGCCTCGCCGTCGAAAAAATAATCGACGCAATCGAAAACCTGTGCGAGCCCCTTTGCCATCACGCCGGTGACGTTGGCACCGCCCATGACAATCAACGCCTCAGGCAGAACCGCGCGTACCCGGCGCGCAATGGCGAACGCCGACATATTCTGCTGAAACATGTTGGTGATGCCGACGATACGCGGCTTCCTGGCGGCAATCGCTTGCGCGACCTCATCCAGGTGCGGTCCGACAGCAGGCGCGACGGTCGCGATCAATTCGCGCACTTTGGCATGCTCAATGCCCTCGGGAATCCGCGCCAGGACCTCTGGCGGATAAGCGTGCGGCTTGAATATGTACTCGCCCGGCTGCTTGCGCACCAACGTCTTGCAAACCGTTTCGTAGGTGTCATAGCCAATGCGTGCCGCCATCAGTACGCTGGCATAAAGCGCGCCGACCTGCAGGCCCCGCTGGCGACAGGCGGCAAGCAGAACAGACGTGCCGAGCGGCGTCAAATTCAGTGTATCGAACGCAGGTATGACGAGACAGATGTCGGTAGCTGTCTCCAATTCCCTTGGTTTTTCCATAGAACGGCTGCCTCGCCACGAGGGAAGTCGGACTGTGTACTGTTCCGCGCCTTACAGCAACCGTTGCTCGTATTGGGCCACTGCTATTCCAATAGGTTGGTATAAACTAGGCGATGACTACCAATGACGTCGACGCGTTGGCCCAGCGAAATACTGTTCTGACCTCCGCGTCGTGGGCTTTCTGTCCGGAGGGCAGGCAGCAGCGACCGGGATGGTGAGCCTTGCCGAAGACGGCCGGCATAGCCCCCTTCGTCCGAAGGAATTTGATGATGCACAAGGGATGCCGGGCACCTTGGGGCGGGCGACGGAAGCTGTGTGCGTTCCAAGGCTGGTGAAAATTGGTGAATAGCAAAACAGCGGCCTACATTTCTGCAGGCCGCTGTTTTTATCGGATAAACTGAAGCAGTAAGATCAGCGCTTGCTGAACTGGAAGCTACGACGGGCTTTCGGGCGACCGTATTTCTTACGTTCCACGGTACGCGGATCGCGGGTCAGGAAGCCACCGGGCTTCAAGGCGACGCGCAAAGCGGGCTCGTAGTTCACGAGAGCGCGGGAAATGCCATGGCGCACGGCGCCGGCTTGACCGGAGAGACCGCCGCCACACACCGTGACGACGACATCGAACTGGCCATCGCGATTGGCAGCGATCAGCGGCTGACGCAACACCATGCGCAGCACGGGACGGGCGAAGTACACCTTCTCGTCCTTGCCATTGATAGTGATCTTGCCAGTGCCGGGCTTCACCCAAACGCGGGCGACGGCATCTTTACGACGACCGGTGGCATAGGCGCGGCCCTTGGAGTCGCGCTTGCCGATGCCGTCCGGCGAAGCCTGGCCGGAGGGAGTTACCACCTTGGCCTTGATCAGCGTCGTCTTCAGATCGCCGAAGCTCTTCACATCTTCCGACATCTTAGGCTGCCTTCACGTGATAATTGGTGTTCTTGGGATTGAGCTTGGCGACATCCAGCACTTCCGGCTGCTGGGCGCTATGGGGATGCTCGGCGCCAACATAGACGCGCAGATTGCCCATCTGGCGGCGGCCCAACGGACCACGCGGCAGCATACGCTCAATGGCCTTTTCGACGATGCGCTCGGGATGCTTGCCGCGCAGAATGTCTTCCGCCCAACGCTCCTTGATGCCGCCGATATAGCCGGTGTGGTGATAGTAGACCTTCTTCTTCACCTTCTGGCCGGTGAGAAGGATCTTCTCAGCGTTGATGATGATGACGTTATCGCCGCAATCCATATGGGCGGTGAAGGTGGGCTTATGCTTGCCACGAAGGCGCAGCGCGACGAGAGCAGCGAGCCGGCCGACGACCAAACCAGTGGCGTCGATCAGGATCCATTTCTTCTCGATCTCGGAGGCTTTGGCCGAGTAAGTTGTCATGGGTATGAAATCCATTAGAGCGGCGCGTCCTATACGAAGGACGTTGCACGCCGTCAAGCGCAATGGGCTGGATTTGCGGTGTTTTTTTGCGTGCGGTATGATGATACCGCACCTCTGCAGGCCTCTGTGGGAAGCTCTGCGAACCACCCCGCCGCCACCACGCTGTATCGCAGAAGGTGCCCGATCGCGCGGGAATAGCCCACATTTTCGGGCAAAACACCACCTTGACGCAGGCACAGACAAACTCAACTATCGCGCGCAATTTCGCACCACACCAACATGGCGTGGTTCGCAACCAAGGGGGCTACAATGGACATGGTGACGGCTGTAAAAACGTGCCTGGGCAAATATGCTGACTTCCAGGGCCGCGCGAGGCGCTCGGAATATTGGTTCTTCGTGCTGTTTGAGGCCCTGGTGATGCTTGCCGCCATCATCATCGGTGCCGTCATCGGAGTCTCGGGCGGCCAAGATACCATGACCGTCACGATGTTCGCCATCGCCGGGCTCGCCGGGCTGGCCTTGTTCCTGCCGTCGCTGGCGGTTGACGTCCGCCGCTTTCACGATCTTGGGCAAACGGGCTGGCTGGTTCTGGTTTTCGCCATCGTCGGGGCCATCCCCTTCGTCGGGGTCGTTACCAGCCTCGGCAACCTGATCTGGTTCTGCATGCGCGGGACGGTCGGGGCCAACAATTATGGCACTGATCCCTACGACACGGCGCCTAGCTTCTGATCCAATCCAGCAGCCGCCCCAGCCACGTGCGGTAACGGACTCGCCGCCGCGGCGGGGCCGTGTTTGGCGCTGCCGCCGCGATCACCGGTGCAGGGCGGGGCGACCATGCGCAACGGACGGCACCGGTATCGACCGTGAAAGGCACTTCCGCCAGGGTTTGCTCCAAGCTGCGATCTCTGGCGGCGCGGTAATCGAGATTGACCTTGAGGCAAAACTGCGCGTCATGCAGGAAATGCAGCGACGAAGCGTTGGCGAGCTCGGTCTTGTAAAAATTGTAGTCGTCAAATGCGGTTTGCGGGCTCACGCGGGTGAAATAGGCCAGCAAAGCGGCATCGGCCTGCTGCAGGGCGGTTTGATGCGAGAGCACAAAATTGTTGTAGGAGGCGACGTCGTGGCACTCAAAGGCGGCCACCATCATCTCTTGCTGAAGCGCCGCGGTCTGCATCGCCACCGCATCTTGCGGCAGCGCGCAGATGCCTGCCGCCCCGGCTTGACCAGCCAAGAGCGCGAGGGCAACCACACAGGGAATTTGTTTGCGCAACCCGGCCCCCAAAAGCTGGCTCCAGCTTAAGGAGGGGCCGCGGTGGCGGCAAGAATGTGCGCTTAGCTTCGCGGTGGAATATTCAATCCGCGTTCAACAGCAGGGCGCTGCAAGCATTCGCCTAGCCAGCGCGCGACATTGCTGAAGCGGTCGTAGCCGACAAGCTCGCCTGCCCCATAAAAGCCGACCAGATTGCGCACCCAGCCGACGGTGGCGATGTCGGCGATGGTGTACTCGTCCATGATAAAACTGCGCTCGGACAGACGTTGTTCCAGCACGCCGAGCAGCCTCACCGATTCATCGACGTAACGCTGGAGCGGACGCTTGTCCTCGATCTCCTTGCCAGCGAATTTGTGGAAATAGCCGACTTGGCCGAACATCGGGCCGATAGCCGCCATCTGGAAAAACACCCACGCGATGGTCTCGTAGCGAGAAGCGGGCGCGGCGGGCAGGAATTTTCCGGTTTTTTCGGCGAGGTAAAGCAGGATGGCGCCGGATTCGAACAGCGCCAGCGGTTTTCCCTCGGGACCGTTGGGATCGAGAATGGCGGGAATCTTGCCGTTGGGATTGAGAGAAAGAAATTCGGGCGTCCAGGTCTCATTGGCGCCGATGTCGATTTTGTGCACCTCATACGGCAGCCCGATTTCCTCCAGCATGATCGAAACCTTCACACCATTGGGCGTGGGCAGCGAATAGAGCTGCAGAATCTCCGGATTTTTGGCGGGCCATTTGCTGGTGATGGGAAATTGGGAAAGATCGGCCATGGGGGCACCTCTGGGTCTGAACACTGGATGTAAGTCCGCGTCAGCGCTTCTTCAAGGATAGAGCGCTGGGTCAAGGACAGTGCCAAAGCGCCCCCTTGGGCTTTGCCGCCACATCCCCTACATAACAGCTTGCATTCCCGCGGCAGAACGGACGAGCCATGCCCACCTATTCCGACGACCTGATCAAGAGCATCCTGCGCTCCAACCGTTTCATTGCCATGGTGGGGGCCAGCGGCAATGAGATGCGGCCCAGCTACTTCGCCATGAAGTACATGCTGGACAAAGGCTTCCGTGTCCGCCCGGTCAATCCCGGTATGGTGGGCAAGACCATTCTCAACCAAGAGGTTTATGGCTCGCTGAAGGATGTGCCCGCCCCTATCGAGATCGTGGACATTTTCCGCAGCGCCGAATTTGCCCCCAAGATCGTGGCCGAAGCCATCGCGGAAAAAGACCGACTCGGCATCAAGGTGATTTGGATGCAGCTTGGCGTCATTAACGAGGAAGCCGCCAGGACGGCGGAGGATGCGGGCTTTACCGTCATCATGGATCGCTGCCCCAAGATCGAATACGGCCGCCTCTCCGGAGAGATCAGCTGGATGGGGATCAATCGCAAAACCATCGACAACCGCAAGCCCAAGCTGTTCCAAAAAGGCGGCGCGCTGATGCTGGATGACAAGCCGCGGTTAAACGCGGCGCCCGCGAAGACCGCGGATTGACCACCATTCTGTTGTGGAACCGGCGTCATTTTCGGACGCGGATGAGAAGACGGCTTGTCCCCCCTCCCCCCGGGCGGTACAGCATATTTCGACCAACACTGATCAAAAGGTTTCGCGTGAAGCGACCACTAGGAGCGGACCATGGCTGAATTCGGCTTCGATACTCTCAGCGTCCACGCGGGCGCGCAGCCCGATCCGGCGACCGGCGCGCGGGCAACGCCGATCTATCAGACCACGGCCTTCGTCTTCGAGGATTCCGATCACGCCGCAGCGCTTTTCAATCTGCAGGTCTTCGGCAACATCTATACGCGCTTGATGAACCCGACCAATGCGGTGCTAGAAGAACGCATCGCGGCGCTGGAAGGCGGCCGGGCCGGTCTCTCGGTGGCCTCGGGCCATGCGGCGCAGCTGGTCGCCCTCTACACTCTTATGGCGCCGGGTAAAAACATCGTGTCGGCGCGCCAGCTTTATGGCGGCTCGATCAACCAATTCAGCCAGGGTTTCGCCAAATTCGATTGGCATGTGAAGTGGGCCGATGGCACCAAGCCGGAAACCTTTGCCGAGCTGATCGACGAGAACACCCGCGCAGTCTACATCGAGAGCCTAGCCAATCCGGGCGGCATTATTTGCGACATCGAAGCTATCGCCAAGATCGCCCACGCGGCTGGCGTGCCGCTGGTGGTCGACAACACCCTGGCCTCGCCTTACCTCATTCGCCCCATCGAATACGGCGCCGACATCGTGCTGCATTCGGCCACCAAATTCCTTGGCGGCCATGGCAACTCCATGGCTGGTGTGATCGTCGATAGCGGCAAGTTCGATTGGGGCAGCGGCAAGTTCCCCACCATCTCCGAGCCCTGCCCGTCCTATCACGGCATGCGCATGTGGGAGACCTTTGGCGACATGGCCTTTGCCATTGCTTGCCGCGTTCTGGCCTTGCGCGATCTGGGTCCGGCGCTGTCGCCGCAAAACGCTTTCTATATCTTGCAAGGCGTCGAGACGCTGGGTCTGCGCATGCAGCGCCATTGCGACAATGCTTTGGCGGTGGCGCGCTGGCTGAAGGCCAATCCGAAAGTGGCTTGGGTCAATTACGCGGGCCTCGAAGACAATCCCTGCTACGAACTTCACAAGAAGTATTGCCCGCTGGGTGCCGGCTCGGTCTTCACCTTTGGCGTCAAAGGTGGCTATGAGGCGGGCATGAAGATCGTCAATTCCGTGCGCCTCTTCAGCCATCTCGCCAATATCGGTGACACCCGCAGCCTGATCATCCATCCGGCCTCCACCACCCATCGCCAGCTCGAATCCGAAGACCGCGCCAAGGCCGGTGCAGGCGACGACGTGGTGCGCCTCTCCATCGGCATCGAGAACGTGGCCGACATTATTGCCGATTTGGATCAGGCGATGGCCGACTAAGCCGCCTTGTGGCGGAGCTCAAACACCAACCAGATCGCGGCGCTGAATAAAAGCGCCGCGATCACTTGGTGCGTTGCCGCGAGCACGACCGGCACTTGAAAGAGCAGCGTCTCGATCCCAATGACGATCTGCACCGCAGTGACGGCGACGACGGCGGTGGAAGCCCGCCTTGCCATGACGGGAAGCGGGGATTTGTTGCGGGTCCGCAGCCAGCTCCACAACACCCAAGCAAAAACCGCTACCGCATAAGCAATCATGCGATGATCGAATTGGGCTAGGCCCGGATTTTCGAAGGCACTCAGCCAGCCATCCGAGAAGGGATTTTCGGGTAAGAAATTGCCATCCATCGACGGCCAGCTGTTGTATTTCAGCCCGGCATGCAGCCCCGCCACCAAGGCGCCGAGCATCATCTGCAGGAAGACCAAAGCAGCAAAGACTGAGGCCCAGCGGCTGGCGGGGGTCGGCGCAATGCGTTCCCGTCCGCGCAGATATTCCAGCGCCACCCACAGCAGCGCGCCGAGCAAAAGCACCGCGAAGCCGAGATGAATGGCGAGACGATATTGCGACACGGCTACGCGCACCTCCAGCCCGCTCTGAACCATCCACCAGCCGACGAAACCTTGCAGGCCGCCGAGTACGAACAGAAGCAGCATGCGCGGCCAGTCTTCACGCTTGATGGCGCCGGTAACCGCGAACCAGGCGAAGGGCACGAGAAAGACAAAGCCGATGGCGCGGCCGAGAAAGCGATGCGCCCATTCCCACCAGAAGATCGCCTTGAAGCCCTCGAGAGTCATTCCGACATGTTCGTGGAATTGCGGAATGCGCTGGTATTTGTGGAAGGCATCCATCCAGGCGTCGTGGCTCAGCGGCGGAATGGTGCCGAGGATGGGTTTCCACTCAGTGATGGAAAGGCCTGAGCCGGTCAGCCGCGTCAGTCCGCCAAGGGCCAGCATGGCGATGACCAACGCCGCAAGGCTCAGCAGCCAAACCCCGACGGCGTTGCGTCCAGGCCGTTCGAGAGAGATCGTTGACGTCGCGGGCATCATGCTTTTGATTGATAGGTGATCCGGAGCCCGGGGGTCAATTCTCGAATAGGCCGATGATGAGCCCGCATCTCAAAAAGCTGATCGGAACGATTGTCACCCTCGTCTGGCTCGTCGTCTACAGCCTGATCGCGATGGGTGTGGGGGCGCATCTGCTGCCTCACGCTGGGGCGCTAGTGACCTTCCTCTACTATCTTGTGGCGGGCACCATCTGGATCATCCCCGTGGGTTTGATGCTGCCTTGGATGTATCGCGAGCCGCCCAGGAAGGGCTAAGCCCTGCGGCATATCGGTTGAAAACGTTAACAAGACGAGCCAAATCTTAACGCACCAGCTTCCTGGCGGGCTTTGCCTGCCTTTTTCTCGGGCAAATAGTAATCTTACTGACCAGAGAATTTGGCAGTTTTACAACACGTTAAGCTAATCCCCCCAATATGGCTGGCCGCAAGGGAGTTTGGCGATGAGTGCGGTGGGAAAGCCCAAGATCGTTCTGCTCGGTCAGAAAGATCCCTATAAAGAAGTTGAACTCACGGCCGATGAAGGCGCGTTTGAGTCGTGGTTGGCTGTTGCCCAGGATATGTGGGGCCTCGCCAATCTTTCGCCTTTTGACAGCATTTTTGCCTCGCGCGCCATCGGCACCATCGTGCCGACCCAAGGCGGTAATTTTGGCGTTCTGACCTATCAGCTCGGCTATCGCCTCTTCACCTTTAGCCGCGAAGGCGGCATCTGGATCGATGCCTTTGAAGCGGAATCCGCCCTCTCGAAACTGGAAAAACGTCCGAAGGACAAGGTTAAACTCGCCACCTGGAAGCCCGGCAGCAAGCAACTCGCTGGTAAGCGCATGACCCATATGGCGATCCTGTCGCCATCACGGATGCCCGGCACGCTCGGCGAAATGGTAAGAGAAGCTGCTGGCGCCCTCAAGAAAGATGCCCAGGTCTTTGTCGCCGACATGATGTGCGGCCCCAAAGGTAAACCCTGCATCCTGTGGAAGCACCGGCCGGAGGAATACCGCGCCAATCTCGAAGCTGCCGGTCTCAAATTCTATTCGGAAATGGATATTACTGGCGATGTGCGCGTTGCGTTGCTGCGCGGTCTGCACAATTCGCTGAATATGGTGGCCAATATCCGCAAGCTGCGTGAGCCCTGGAAGGGCCAGCGCTTCAAGGCTTTCGAGAAGGAATTGGAAACGGTCATCGCCTTGCACATGGCGATCGAACGCGGCGAGGCCGTCGCGATGGGCATGTATTACACCAAAGTATAGCCCAATCGCGCCGGCTCTTCGTCGCTCGTGATTTACTTCGCGGACTTCAGATTCGCGTTGGCGAAATTCCAGTTCACGAGATTGGACAGGAACGTCTTGACGTAATCCGGGCGACGGTTCTGGTAATCGAGATAATAGGCGTGTTCCCAGACATCGCAGGTCAGCAGCGGCACCTTGCCGTGCACCAGTGGCGTGTCGGCGTTGGCGGTGCCCACAATCTTCAGGGCATCACCATCGAGGACGAGCCAAGCCCAGCCGCTGCCGAACTGACCGACTGCAGCTGCCGAAAAGGCTTCCGCAAAGGCGTCATAACCCTTGAAGTCCTGTTCGATACGTTCGGCGAGTTCACCGGTCGGCTTGCCGCCACCATTGGGCGTCATCGAGTTCCAAAGGAACGTGTGATTCCACACCTGGGCGGCATTGTTGAACAGCGCCTTTTTGTCGGGGGCTGCCGCAGCGGCGCGCACGATCTCTTCCAGAGACTTGTCCGCCAGCTCTGTGCCCGCGATGAACTTGTTGGTGTTCGTCACATAGGCGGCGTGATGTTTGTCGTGATGGAACTCTAGCGTCTGAGCGCTGACGTAAGGGGCAAGCGCCTCTTTGGCATAGGGCAGAGCGGGAAGTTCAATGGTCATGTCATTCTCCAATGCGTACGGCGGGTTCCACCAGCGGCACGAACTGCCGCGACTTCGACATTAGAGTTATTACAAGCAAGGCGCCGAATTTTCAACGAAATTGGGCACTTTGATGGCAGAGCCTGAAACGAAAAACGACGCAGTGGTTGCGCCGCTTTCCTGACTGTCATGACAGATCAGTCGGTCTCGGTAGGGCCCGGTGCAACGCAAGCGGCTGGCGCCAGCGATCCGAGCTCCTGGCAGAGCTTCTCGGCATCATGATCCATCCCGGCCCACCGCAGCTTGGCGATGAGTCCCTTCAGCCCGTCCACATCTTCGGACGTCGCCGCACTTTGATTACGCTCTTGATCAGACCCGTGAAACATAAATGCCTCCAGATACGCTCTATTTGCTCGTTGTTGCGAGCATGTTTTTTCGTTCGTTACCGCGCCAAACAGGCCAGTCCGCCCTTTTACAACAGATCAGGCCATGACAAACAGCCGGGGCTGTGCTTGCGTTGACGCATCCCGTTTTCAAGCAAGATCAAGCCGAATTGAAGACCAGCCCGTGGCCGTTCGGTGAATTCGCTCGAACACCCCCGGGGGCTATGGCATAAGGCTGAGGGGGCGGCCACAGCGCCGGGCGGGGGACAGCATGGCCCGTAAGAAGGACAAATTCGTTCTGGACGACGCTATGATCGTCCGGACCATCGAACGCTTGCACGAACGCATCGAAGCGCGCTTTGCCGGCTCGGGTTTGGGGCGGGTTTGCGCCGAGCTGATTGAGGTTGGACGGCAAACCGCCAAGCGCGCGCCGGCGCTCCATCACGTCTTCCTCAGCACACGGCTGATTAGTGTGGTTTTGGTGGGCGTTTGGCTGTGTGTGCTGGTCTATCTCGGCAGCTTCGTGAATTGGCGCGACGTCTTGCATCGAGTCGATGTCGTCAGCCTCGCCCAAGCTCTTGAATCCGTCGTTAATTTGTCGATCTTGATGGGGGGCGCCATCTGGTTCATCTGGACGCGCGAAACCGCGCTCAAGCGTCGCCGTGTGTTCCGCGCCCTTTATCAACTGCGCGCGCTGGCCCATATCATCGATATGCATCAGCTCACCAAGGATCCCTCGGTTGAGTTCGGCACTCACACCGTGACCTCGGTGTCGCCCAACCGCGTTCTGACGGATTTCGAATTGTCGCGCTATCTCGACTACTGCACCGAGATGCTGGCGCTAATTGCCAAGCTGGCCGCGCTCTATGCAGGACAAACCGAGGATAGTGAAATCCTCGCCGCAGCCAACGATGTCGAAAACCTTACCACCAATCTCGGCCGCAAAATTTGGCAGAAGATCATGATCATCAGCCAGCTCGCCGATACCGCAACAGCCAAGCCATAAGTATCGGAGCCTCCCAATGCGCTATGTGCTCGCCTTTGTATTGCTGTCCACCGGCGCTTTTGCCGAGTGTCCTGCTCCCATACCGGCGCAGCGGGACATCATTGCCGACAGCTATTACGACGATCCGCCGGTCTATTCTCATATCGACCCGGTGAAACATGCCGCTTATGAAGCGGCGGTAAAGCCGTTGGACAACTATCTTCGCACCGTCGCCAAGCTGGCGAGCGAAGGCCAGAAGACTTGCGCGGTGCGCTGGCTGGTGAGCTGGTCCGAAGGCGATGCCATGCTGGGCCGCATCGAGAAAGAGCAAGCCCACTACGAGCGCAAATGGATTCTCTCGGGCTTAGCGCTCAGTTACGCTAAGGTGCGCGACGCGGCATCGAACGATCAGCGGGCCGCCATCGACACTTGGCTGCAAGCGGTTGCCGACGGCGTGCGTAGCCATTCGGATGCATTCAAGGGCGTGCGCAACAACCATTATTATTGGGAAGGCTTAGCGGTCGCAGCCACCGGTGCGGTGACGGGCAATGCTAAGGATGTCGCCTGGGGCCATAAGGTCTTCAACGACGCCATGGCCGACATCGCGCCTGATGGCACGCTACCACCCGAGATGCGCCGCGGCGGACGCGCCCTGCACTATCACCTGTTCTCGGCGGCGCCTTTGGCGATGCTGGAATCGATCTTGGACCTCAACGACCCGAAGTTTGTGAAGCTGGCAGATTTTTGTCGCGCCGCGGTGGCCAATACCGATCTTGCGGCCAAACAGGCTGGTGTTCCCCAAATCGGAATCTTGGATGACGATTCGGATTGGGTTGCGGTTTATCTGCGGCGCCATCCCTCTGCGCTGCCGCTCAAGGAGACGCGCATACCTTACGTCGACCGGTTGGGCGGTGATGTGAGCTCGGCAAACCCGTTGGAACACCCTGTTAAGTAGGCGTATCCGGCATAGAGATGACGCGTACGTCGCGGTGCGGATAAGGCATCGCGATGTTCGCCGCCTTGAAGCGGTCCCAGACAGCCAGAAGCACGTCGCTTTTGACGGAGGCGATGCCGGAGCGGGGATCGGCAATCCAGAAATACATTTCGAGTGTGATGGCGCTGTCGCCGAACTCTTTGAGTACCACCAGCGGTTTGGGATCACTAAGCACGCCCGAAACAGACTGGATGGCTTGGGTGCAAACGCTCATCGCCTGATGCGGATCGCAGTCATAAGAAATTCCCACCGAGACGCTGAGCGCCAGCTTGGCGTCGGAATAGCTCCAATTCTCGACCCCGTTTTCGAGAAAATGATCGTTGGGGATGAGGTGCTCGACGCCGCCCAGCGTACGCAAAGTGACGTAGCGGGCGCCCATGCCGGTGACCAAGCCATAGGTCTCTTTGTAGGCCAAGACGTCGCCGGGCTTGATGGTCTTGCCGATCAGCAAACTGAGACCAGCCACGAGGTTGGCGACGATACGCTGCAAGCCGAGACCAACACCAAGACCGATGGCGCCGAAGGCCACCGTCAAGGTCGTGAGATCAACACCGACCGTCTGTAATGCGATGACCACCGCCAAGGACGGCAACAGGATTTGCAGAAGCTGGCTGAGCAAGACCTGCAGGGAAGGTGTCAGCGATTGCGCGTTGACGATCTGGCGCTGCAGGAAGGAATAGAGAAGCCGCGTCAACCACAGCAGCAATACCAGCAAACACATCGCAGTCGCGGCGTCGAGCAGCGTCACGTGATGCAGCTTGCTGTCATAGACCAGGACGCCGCTCATCCAGGCCGTGATGGGACGGTAGAGGTCCAAAATGTTGAGTGCGGCAATGCTCCAAGCGGCCAGCGAAATGGCGATGGAAGCAGCGTGGCTGCTCACTGTGAACGACAACAGGCGGATACAAATCCAGGCGAAAACGAGATCGATGGCCGCGCCAGCAATATGCGGCGTGACATCAAGGGCGAGCGCCGTCCCCGCGCCCAGCCATAACAAAACGAGCCAGATGACCGGCATGGCGACGTATTGGCTGAGGCGGACAAAATGGGCTGCCCAGCTTCCGGGCAAGCTCTTGGCAGCGAAGCGTTCTAAGGCGGCCTGCGCCCGCTTGGAAAGCCAATAAGCCACGACACCGCTGAGCGCGATGCCGCCCAACTGCCCGAGGAACAGCGGCGTCTGCACTTGTTGCAGCAGTTTGTGCGGCGTCTCCGAGAGCAGCCGGGCCAGATCAATGGATTGCAGATATCCCGCCATGGCCATTTTTAAGAGGAGGCCCCCAGCTTTAAGACGGCATCGACCATGGCATCGACATCACGAAACTTGGTGCGGTGATTGACGAAAGCGGCACGGATAGCGAGCTTGCCAGCGATGGTGGTGGTCGAGGGCGCGGCGATACCGGACTCGTGCAAATCGACCACGATCTTGGCATTGGTGGCGTCATCGTTGCCATAGCGGAAACAGACGATGTTGAGCTGGGCGGGAGTCAGCAGCTCCAATTGGGGCTCGGCCCGTACACGCGCTTCCAGATGGCGGGCCAAGGCGCAGCTATGGGCCACGACCTCGCCCATCTTGGTGATGCCGAAGGTTTTCAGTGTGAACCAAGTCTTGAGGGCACGAAACCCGCGCGACAGATCGGGCCCGAAATCGGAGAACCACGGCGCCCCCGCCGCCAAGCCTTTGGCATTGGGCCGCAGATAGGCTGCAGGGCTGGCAAAGGTGTCACGGTGGAGCTGGCCATTGCGCACCAGCACAAAGCCCGCGTCGTAAGGCACTTGCCCCCATTTGTGAAAATCGAAAGCGACGGAATCGGCAAGTTCGATGCCCTTTACCAGCGGCTTGAGTTCTGGCGACAGCACCGCCATGGCACCAAAGGCACCGTCGATATGGAAGTGCATATCCTCGGCAGCGCAGATGGCAGCGATGGTTTCGAGTTCGTCGATGGCGCCGGTATCGACGGTTCCAGCGGTGCCGACGATGAGAAAAGGCTTCAGCCCAGCCGCGCGGTCCTCGGCAATGGCCGCCCGCAGTTTGCTCAAATCCATCCGGCCATGCGCATCGGTGGGGATCGGGCGCAAGGCATCAGTGCCCAGGCCGCTCAAATCCATGCCGAGCGGAATGCAGCGATGGGCCGCGACCGAAGCATAGGCTCGAAGCGTGGCGCCAGCTTCGCCAAGACCTTTGGCCCGCACGCCTTTGCCCAAAGCGCGTGTGCGCGCCACCAGGATGCCAATCAAATTGGCAAGCGAACTGCCGGTGACGAAAAGACCGGTGGCGCCTTCCGGAAAGCCCAAAAGCGTGCGTGACCATTCGACGATCTGGCGTTCCACTTCGACCGGCATGTGATCGCGTCCGCCGAGATTGGCGTTGAGCCCGCCAGCCAGCATTTCCGCCAGCATGCCGACGGCGGTCCCGCCCCCTTGCACCCAGCCCATGAAACCGGGATGCACGTTACCGGCGGCGTAAGGCAGCACTTCTTCGGCGAATTGCGCATAGACCTCGGCGAGTTCCGTGGGCTGCTGGGGCAACGCGGCGCGAAAATGGGCGCGGATTTCATCAGGGATCGGCTGCCATACCGGGCGCTGGCGGATTTGCGCGATGTAATCCAGCATATCGTCGAGCATGACGTGCGCGTTCGCCCGCAGCTCATCCCAGTTCTGGGGATCGAGGTTCGGCTCAGTTTCTGTCACGGGCGTTTCGGGCGGCAAAGCGGGAGTGTCCATAGGGGCGCTTTATATAACATCATGACCCTGGGTCGAGGGTTTTGCCGCCGCCCCCCCGCGCGATACAACGGCAACGCAGCAGCAGCTTGGAGAATACCATGAAGATCGGATTCATCGGTTTGGGCGGTATGGGCGCCGGTATTGCGGCCAATATCCTGCGCGGCGGCCACGAAGTGGTAGCCTGGAACCGCTCGCCTGGGCCGCTGGCAGCCCTGGTGGCGCAAGGCGCGATTGCGGCACCCACAGCACAAGAAACCCTCGAAACCGACATTGTTTTTTCGATGCTCGCCAATGACGGCGCTTTGCAGGATGTGGGCCTTGACGGTCCCTTGCTGGCGAAAGCGTCTCGCGGTCTCGTGCATGTGAACATGGCGACGGTCTCGATCGCCTTCGCCCGAACGTTGCAGAAGACGCACAAGGCGTTCGGCATTGGCTACGTCGCCGCGCCAGTATTCGGGCGGCCCGACGCGGCGGCGGCCGGTAAACTGACCGTGATCGCCGCGGGAGCGCCCGCCGATATTGCTCGCGTTGAGCCCATTTTGGTGATGTTAGGTGCTAAATATGCCTGCGTCGGCCCTGATCCGGTGCAGGCCAATCTGTTCAAGATTACCGGAAATTTCATGATCGCGGCAGCGATCGAAAGCATGGGAGAAGCGGCGGCCTTGCTGCGCAAAGGCGGGGTCGATCCAGTGCTATTTTTTGACGTCATGACCAACGCCAATTTCTCGGCGCCGGTCTACAAGATCTACGGCAAGATCATCGCCGATCAGGCTTACGACAAAGCCGGATTCAAACTCAGCCTGGGCTATAAAGACGCCGGTCTGACGCTGGCGGCGGCCAAAGAATTGGAAGCCCCGATGCCACTGGCCAGCATGGTGCATGACCATTTCATCGAAGCGATGGCGGTGGGCTGGAGCGAGAAGGATTGGGCGGCACTGGCGCGGCTGGCGGCGGAGCGTGCGGGGCTGAAGGACTGAGGCGTCATAACCCTTCATCTGGCGTGCATAATTGCGTATGAGGGGGCTGGCGCGATCCTGGCGCCGAGATTGAGCGTGCGATGACGAAAGAAAACTTCATTCTGACGGTTTCCTGCCCCGACAAGCGCGGGATTGTGGCAAGCGTCAGCCGTTACCTTTTCGACATGGGTTGCAACATTCTCGATAGCGCCCAGTTCGGCGATCTCGACAATGGCCGCTTCTTCCTGCGCATCTCCTTCGCTTCGGATATGGGGGCACGCCTCGCCCAACTGCAGGAGGGCTTTGCGCCCATCGCCGCCGAATTTGACATGACCGCCGCAATCCATGACGGCGCGGTCAAGACGCGCACGCTGATCATGGTCTCCAAATTTGGCCATTGCCTGGTGGATTTACTTTATCGCCACCGTATCGGCGCCTTGCCAATCGAGATTCCGGTGATCGTCTCCAACCATCGCGAATTCGCCGACATCGCCGCGGCGCATGGCATTCCCTTTCGCTATCTGCCGGTCAGCAAGGACAATCGCAAAGCACAGGAAAACACCTTGGCCGAGATCATCGCTGAAGAGCGCATCGATCTGGTTGTGCTGGCGCGCTACATGCAAATCCTGTCGCCGGAGTTGTGCGCGGAGATGCCGGGGCGGATCATCAATATCCACCATTCCTTCCTACCGAGCTTCAAGGGCGCCCGCCCCTATCACCAAGCCTATGAGCGCGGCGTCAAGTTGATCGGGGCGACGGCGCATTACGTGACGGGCGATCTCGACGAAGGTCCGATCATCGAACAATCGGTCGAGCGCGCCACTCATGCCATGTCGGGCGATGATCTGGCAGCGCTCGGCCGTGATATCGAGAACAAGGTGCTGTCCCGCGCCGTGCAATGGCACGCCGAGCATCGCATCCTGGTCAACGGCCGCAAGACCGTCGCCTTCACCTGATCAATAGCGGGCGCTGCCCGGCGTGCGCGGAAACGGGATGGCGTCGCGCACATTGCCGATGCCGGTGGCGTAGATCAGCGTACGCTCGAAGCCGAGACCGAAGCCGGCATGGGGCACGGTGCCGTAACGGCGCAGATCGCGATACCAATCGTAGTGCGTCTTATCGATGCCGATCTCGTCCATGCGGGCATCAAGGACATCGAGACGTTCTTCGCGCTGGCTGCCACCGATGATCTCGCCGATGCCGGGCGCCAGCACATCCATCGCCGCGACGGTCTTTTCGTCGTCGTTGACGCGCATGTAGAAGGCTTTGATGCCCTTCGGATAGTTCATCAGGATGACGGGCTTGCCGACATGCTTTTCGGTCAGATAGCGCTCGTGCTCGGACTGTAGATCGGTGCCCCAGCTGACGGGGTATTCGAACTTCTCTTTGGTCTTCTGCAGGATGGAGACCGCTTCGGTGTAATCCATACGCACAAATTCGGTGTTCACGATGCCTTCGAGCTTGGCAACCAAGCCTTTCTCAACACGCTCATCGAAGAAGGCCAGATCATCGCCGCGCTTATCCAGAAGGGTCTTGAAGACATGCTTCAGAAGCGCTTCGGCGAGTTCGCTATCCTGCTGCAGATCGGCGAAAGCGATTTCCGGCTCGACCATCCAGAATTCGGCGAGATGGCGCGAGGTGTTGGAATTCTCGGCGCGGAAGGTGGGCCCGAAGGTGTAGACCTTCGACATCGCCATACAATAGGTCTCGACATTGAGCTGACCGGAGACGGTGAGGAAGGTCTCGCGGCCGAAGAAATCCTTGGAAAAATCGATCCCGCCTTTGCTGTCGCGCGGCAGATGCGCCAGATCGAGGGTCGAGACACGGAACATCGCGCCAGCGCCTTCGGCATCGGACGCGGTAATGATCGGGGTGTTGACCCACAGGAATTCGTTTTGGTCGAAGAAGCCGTGAATGGCTTGGGCCAACGCATGGCGTACGCGCGTGGCGGCGCCCATGACATTGGTGCGGGGCCGCAAATGGGCCACTTCGCGCAAGTATTCAAAGGAATGGGGCTTGGGCGTGATCGGATAATGATCGGGGTCTTCCACCCAGCCGATCACCTTCACCGACTCGGCCTGCATCTCGAAAGGCTGGCCCTTGGCCGGAGACGCCACGATTTTGCCGCTGGCTTCCACCGCACAGCCGGCCGTCAGTTTTAGAATTTCATCAGTGTAATTTTCGAGCGTATTCGGCACCACGACCTGAACCGGGTGGAAAGCCGAACCATCGGAGACCTGCACAAAGGAAATGCCAGCCTTGGAATCGCGGCGTGTTCGAACCCAGCCTTTGACGGTGATGATTTCGTCTTGCGGCGCTTCGCCCGCCAGAATGGCGCGGCCAGAGAACGTTTTCATAGGATACCTTTGGGGAAAGCCCCGTAAAATGCGCTGGCGGATGTACAAGAGCCCAGGCACCACTGTCCAGCGATTCGAAACATTCGTCAGCGGCTACTCGGTGTGCCGAAACGCCCTGCGAATCAATCAATACTTACTTGCACAACTCTTACGGGCGGCCGGGACCACTGGTCTTGATTTGATTTGTTCCCGCGTGCAACAGGTCTTATCACAGCTTTACCGCGCTTGCGCCTCCATATGTCGCGTGACCAACTGTACGGAATCGACCAGTTTGCGTTGCTTAGGGTTATCGGCGTGGATACGATCACACCTTCGGCGAAAAGTACCCCGCAGCAGGATTTTCTCACAGAAATGCTTATGGAACAAACCTCGACGCGGCGCGAGCGAAAGTCTGCGCCCACTACGACATCCGAAAAACCGGCGCTCCGTCACAACAAGCTTGTTGACAATGTCGGCTATCAACTCCGCACGGCCTATGTTGCCGTTCGCCGGCACTTCGAAGCCGCGATGGAAAAGCTCGATCTCACGCAGAAGCAGACTGGCGTGCTGTGGCTGATCGAAGCCAACCCGGCCGTCTCGCAGATCGCGCTGGCCAACGAGCTCGGCATGGACCGCGCTTCGATGATGGCGATCGTTGACCGTCTCGAAGAGCGCGGCCTCATTGTGCGCAAGCGCTCGACCGAAGACGGCCGCCGTCAGGAACTTTACACGACCGCTAAGGGCCGCAAGGTTCTGACCCAGGCCAAGGCAGCGATCCACGAACACGAAAAATGGATCTCTTCCAAATTCACCAAAAGCGAACTCGCCGCTTTTGTCGACGGTCTGAAGCGCTTCACGCGCTAATCCGTATTGTCCTATGTGAACACAGAACGAAGCAGCACGCTGCTTCGTTCTGTTCGCATGTTTGGCCAAACCCAAAAAGAGCCCCAGCTTAACAAGGGTGCTCCAACATATCTTGGGCATGGTTGGCAGGCTTCAGGTGCGTTGCGCGCCTGCCCTTCGGTATCGCCAGGCGCAGATAAACATCGGTTGCGCACAATATTTTATCCCGTACTGGTTGCGTTTTTATATTTGTAGGTGTCGAATACGGCCTCGCGGCTCATCATGGAGTTTCCATGTTCGGCAAGACCTATAGCGGCCCCGGCTTGATCCCTTGGATTCGCCAGTTGTTGTTTGGGCCCCCCGCGAAACCCTCTGGCCGCGAAAAACCAGGTGATGCCCTTCAGAGCGATGTGACACAGATGAACCGCGCGACGCTGAACACGCCACGCCGGATTCTGCTAGTGGGTTTCCTCGTTCCCCTGGTGGCGTTGTGGCATCTTTCCAACCCCCTCAAAGATGCGAAGGGCGCGTCGAAGGCGTTTGCGCTGGTCCCGGGCTGGGAAGCCTACATTTCCGCGGTCGGTGTTGCGCTTCTGATAGCCGCCGCCGCAGCGCTGGTTGGTATCTTCGCCGGTTTCCTGCTCGGCCTGCCGCGCCATGCCCCAACAGCTTCCGATGCAAAGGCGGTGGCGCAGGACAATTCCTACGGCACCAACCTCGAACAGATATCGGATTGGCTCACCAAAATTTTGCTGGGTGCCGGTCTGACGCAAATTACCTCGATTTCCGAATTCATATGGAAAACCAGCGATGGTGCCGCCAAGGCCCTGAACGGGATCCCTGGCGTGACGCAAATTTTCGCGGCAGAGATGATTTTTTTCTCGGTTGCCGGCCTTTGGTATTCCTATCTCTGGACGCGTTTCTATGTCGGGCCCGCCTTCGCGGAAGCGGAGCGCATCAGCAGCTTGAAACAGATTCTCAGCCAGCGGGAAAAGGAAAGCCGTGCCGATTCCGAAGCTCTGAGCACAGTGGGCGCCCAACTTACGGGACAGCCGGACGAAATACCGACGCAGGATCAGCTCAACGCGGCCATTGTGGCGGCTTCGACCGACACAAGGGCACTTATCTATTTCCGCGCTCAGCGAACGCGGATTCAGAGTCTTGTCGGCGGTGACGACGCCTCCAAGCGGCAGATGGAACGGACCATTCCGGTTTTTCGCGCCTTGATCGCAAGCGACAGCGACAGACTCTATGCCTCCAATCACGCCCAATTGGCCTGCGCGCTCAAAGATTCTACCCCACCAAAGTGGGAGGAAGCCGAAGCCGAATTCAGCGAAGCCATCTTGATCCGGGACAAATGCCAGCGCCCCGCGGAAGGAGAGCAATGGCTGAGCTACGAGGCCAACCGCGCCATCTGTCGCATCAATCTGGACCAAAAATTCAAGACCGGCGCCAAAGCCGATCCGTCGTGGAAACAGAAGATCGTTGACGATCTTAAAGTCGCCAAGGCGGATGCCAGTTGGCCAAGCATCAGCAAAGAGGCCGCCAAATGGGCCGCCGTCAATGAGGTCGATCTCAACGCCCTCGACAAGCCTGCCGCGAATTGAGCCGATCACAACGACGTGATCTTTCCGCCCAGATGGAGCAATGGCCCAGAGCGGAAGCTCTCGCGCCAAAGGAAAAACGCCGGTAAGGTTCGGCGCGTCACAATTTCGAGTTGCTCTATGCTCACCTTGCGTTCTGCCGTGCTCGCCGCGGCCGCTTTCATTGCGATCCCCCTGCCCGCTGGCGCCGAACCGTTCACGGCCAAGCTGATGGCGACCTTGGACCGGATCGATGATCCGCGCGTTTCGCCGGATGGGCACTATGTTCTCTATGATCTGCGCACGGTCGATTATGACGCCAACAAATCAGCGCATGCGCTGTGGCTGGTCGATTTGAAGAGCCACGCCGGGCGGCGGTTGGCGGCGTCGGATGGCGGCACCTCGAGCGGGCGGTGGGCACCGGACGGCAGCATATATTTTATCTCCAGCCGTAACAAAGACGGCATTGGCCAAGTCTTCCGCACCGATGTGAAGGGTGACAAGGCGGTGCAGGTAACACAGGCCGAACTCGATGTCGGCGCCTTCAAGCTGTCGCCCGATGGCAAGACGCTGGTGATCGCCCAAGCCGTCTTCCCGGATTGCCCCGACATCGCTTGCACGGTGGCGCGGACCAAAGCCAAAGAGGCTTCCAAGCAGAGCGGCGTCGTCTATGACCGCGTCTTCATCCGTCATTGGGACACATGGGCCGACGGCACGCGCAATCATCTTTATGCACTGGCTTTGAATGGCGATGGTGTGGCCGCTGGCAAAGCGGTGGCGCTGATGGCGGGCTTCGATGGCGATGCCCCGACCAAGCCCTTCGGCGGCGATGGCGATTTTGATTTTTCGCGCGACGGCAAGACCATCGTGTTCTCGGCCAAGCTGGCGGGCAAAACCGAACCCTGGTCGACCAATTACGATTTGTGGGCGGTACCTGTAGATGGCTCCAAAGCGCCGCAGGATTTGACGGCGAGCAATCCGGCTTGGGATGGCGCACCCGCGTTTTCGCCCGACGGCAAATGGCTCGCCTATTCCGCCATGAAACGCCCGGGCTTCGAGGCTGACCGCTTCGGCTTGATGTTGCGCAATGTGGCGACGGGCGAAACCCATGAAGTGGCGCCGCAATGGGACCGCTCGGCCGATGCTGCGGTGTGGTCGCGCGATGGCAAGCGCTTGCTGGTGGCCAGCGATGACGTCGGCCAGCACCGCGTTTTCTCGATTGATCCTGCTACCGGCAAGGTCACGGCCTTGACCGGCCAAGGCCATGTCGGCGCTTTCGATGTGGGCCCGAAAGGCATCGTCTTCGCGCAAGACAGCATCACCAGCCCGGCACAGCTTTTTGCGGAAAGCTATGGCGGCAAAGCGGTGAAGTTGACGAACGTCAATGCCGACAAACTGAAAGGCGTAGCGATGGGCGCGGCGGAGCAGTTCAGCTTCACCGGCTGGAATGGCGAGACCGTGCATGGCTATGTCATCAAGCCCGCGAATTATGAGAAGGGCAAAAAATATCCGGTGGCCTTGTTGATCCATGGCGGGCCGCAAGGCTCGATGGCCAATGATTTCCATTACCGCTGGAATCCGGAAGTCTATGCCGGTGCGGGTTATGCGGCGGTGATGATCGACTTCCACGGCTCGACCGGATACGGCCAAGCTTTCACCGATAGTATCAGCCAGCATTGGGGTGATCGCCCGCTGGAAGATCTGCAAAAGGGCTGGGCGGCGGCGCTTGGCAAATACGACTTCCTCAATGGCGACCGCGCCTGCGCGCTGGGCGGTTCCTATGGCGGCTTCATGGTCGATTGGATCGCCGGCAATTGGAACGCGCCGTTCAAATGCCTGGTCAGCCATGACGGCGTCTTCGACAGCCGCGGCATGGGCTACGCCACCGAAGAACTGTGGTTTGACGAATGGGAGCATGGCGGCGCGGTCTATGATGTGCCGCAGAATTTCGAGACCTTTAATCCGCTCAACCACGTCAAGGAATGGTCGAAGCCGATCTTGTTCGTGCAGGGCGGACGCGATTATCGCATTCCGCTGGATCAAGCGATTGGTGGCTTCACCATGGCGCAGCGGCGCGGGGTGGAGAGCAAGCTGCTCTACTTCCCGGATGAGAACCATTGGGTGCTGAAACCGCAAAACTCGGTCGAATGGCACGACACGGTGCTGGGTTGGCTGGATCAGTGGACGAAGTAATCTATCTCATTCGTCATGGCCGGGCTTGACCCGGCCATCCATCTTTACACTGGCATCCGCCTGGATGGCCGGCTCGGAGGCCGGCCATGACGGCTTGTCACTTCCCTTCGATCTCCTCCCGTAACGCTTCCAGTTCCAGCCAGCGGTCTTCGCAGGCGGCGCGGTCGGTTTCGGCTTTGGCGACTTTGGCGTTGAGCTCGGTGACCTTTTTGGGATCGCGGGCGTAGAGCGCGGGGTCGGCGAGTTCGGTGTGCAATTTGGCGATCAGGGCCGTCAGCTTTTCGATTTCGCCCGGCAGCTTTTCCAGCGCGTGCTTGTCGTTGAAGGAGAGCTTTTTGCGCGGCGCTTCGGCTTTGGCGCGTTCGCGCGCGGCGGCTTTGTCTTTCTTCTCCGCGCTCTTATCGGCTTTGGTGGTTTCGACACCGCCGCCGCGCTGGGCGACCATGTCGGAATAGCCGCCAGCGTAATCGGTGAACTGCCCATCGCCTTCGGCAAAGATGATCGCCGTCACGGTGCGATCCAAGAAATCGCGATCATGGCTGACCAGCAAAACTGTGCCGGGGTATTCGTCGATCATCTCTTCCAAAAGATCGAGCGTCTCCAGATCCAGATCGTTGGTGGGTTCGTCCAGCACCAGCAAATTGCCCGGCTTGGCGAGCGCTTTGGCTAGGAGCAACCGCGCCCGCTCGCCACCCGACAAGACATTGACCGGCGTGCGCGCCTGCTCCGGCGTGAAGAGAAAGTCCTTCATGTAGGAGATGACGTGACGGGTCTCGCCGCCGACTTCGACCTTGTCGCCGCCACCGGTCAGCACGTCTTGCAGGCTGGCGCTGCCATCGAGCAGCTTGCGGGTTTGATCCAGCGTCACCAGCGCCAGATTGGTGCCCAAAATGATGCTGCCGGAATCCTGCGCCAAGCGCCCGGTGAGGAGATTGAGCAAAGTGGTTTTGCCCGCGCCATTGGCGCCGATCAGGCCGATGCGGTCGCCGCGCAAGATGCGGGTGGAAAAGCCCGAGACCACGACCTTGTCGCCATAGCTTTTGGAGATGTTGCGGGCTTCGATCACCTTGGTGCCGGCATTGCCTGCTTCGCTGGAGGAGAAATTCACCTGGCCCAATTGGCCCTGGGCTTCGCGATGCTCTTTACGCAGAGCACCCAGCTCGGCCATGCGGCGGACGTTGCGCTTGCGCCGCGCGGTGACGCCATAGCGTACCCAATGCTCTTCGGCCGCGATCTTGCGGCTGAGCTTTTGGCGGTCGCGCTCTTCTTCTTCCAGCAGCTGATCACGCCAAGCCTCGAAACCGGCAAAACCGCGATCGAGCCGCCGCGTCTTGCCGCGATCGAGCCATACGGTGGCGCGCGACAGATCGGTGAGGAAGCGGCGGTCATGGCTGATGAGAACCAGAGCGCCGCTCATGGTTTGCAGCTCCTCATCCAGCCATTCGATGGCAGGCAGATCGAGATGGTTGGTCGGCTCGTCCAGCAGCAGGATGTCGGGCTTGGGCGCCAGCACCCGGGCCAGCGCGGCACGGCGTGCTTGCCCTCCGGACAGCGTCTCCACACCCTCGGTGCCCATCAGCCCCAGCTTGCCGAGCAGATAATGCGCCCGGGCCGGATCGTCGCCATGGTTCAGCCCCGAAGCCACATAGGCGAAGGTGTCGGGATAGCCCGACAGGTCCGGCTCTTGCGGCAGATAGCGGATCGTGGCGCCCGGCTGGGCAAAGCGGCGGCCGCCATCGGGCTCCAGCATCCCCGCGGCGATCTTGAGAAGGGTCGACTTGCCGGAGCCGTTGCGGCCCACCAAGCAAAGCCGCTCCCCGGCTTCGACGAAAAGCTCGGCCCCATCCAGGAGGTCCGAGGTGCCAATGGTCAGGCGGATGTCTTGTAGCGTCAGTAAAGGTGCGGGCATGGGGCTCGAATAGCCGATTGCGCGCGCAATGGCACGCTGAATACGCCTGTTTTGGCTGGACAAATTCGGGTGGGGCGACGGCGGCCAGGGCGCGGGCGGCGATTTCGGCGTTTACCCGGGCGATGACGGCCTCAGCATGGGCCATGAGGGCGGCACAGCGGGCCTCGTAATCCAGCACATCAGGATGGGGCGGACGCTTGGCGGCATTGCGATTGCCCAAAGGGGCACCGACGCGGCGCGGGGACGCGCCGGAGGGCTGATGGGGCTTGGGTTGGCACGGTTTGGGCCGGGACTGGCGCTCGGGTTGGGGCGCAAGATAATTGCTATAGGAGGCAGACAGGGGGGAGAGGGGGGTACCCTCGCCCGCTGCGAGGATCAAAGGCAGCCGCACGCGCGACCGCCGCCGCCTGACGGGACGCGCCCTCGCCTCCAACAAAATCTCCGGCACCTGCGACCGCATCACCCTGCACCTCGCCCGATAAATCCACCGCAGCGATATGGGAAGCGCGGCAGCGCGGTTCAAGCGAAGTGAGATGCGGGTGCAAAGATAGATCGGCGGAAAGGAGGCGGACAGGAAAGGGACATGGATGGGGTCATAGCAATCCCCTCGCCCGGCGCGCTGACGGTTCCTGCGACGGAGCGTGTTCGAACACATTCTCCCTCGCCCCCTCTTCCGGGGGAGAGGGTTGGGGTGAGGGGTGGTGGGCGTGCAAACACACTCTCGAAAGAAAAGCGCTGACGATATCGGCATCATGCTTCTCGCGCGAAAGCAGTTGTTTGATACTGGCACCCCCTCACCCTAACCCTCTCCCCCGAAGTGGGGGCGAGGGAATGTTTGCGTCTACGCGCCGACGCGGATGGTGTCGGCGTGCCAGGGATAAGGCGCGACCGTGGTTGCGGCGGCGGCACCGGCGATTTCGCCGGCGAAGCCGTGATTGACATCGCGGTGATGGGCTTCGTCGGCGCGCACTACCAGCACGACATCACGCAGCGTGGCGTTTTCGGCCAGACCCCAATAATGGCGGGCGATGGCGGGCGCGGGCAGATTGGCGCTGCGGCCTTCGTCGATTTCCTTCAGATACAGCGTGTAGCTGATGACCGCCTCTTCCTCGAAATAGCCCACCACGCGATGGGCGGTTTTGCTGCTGATCAGATAGAGCGCGAAGAAGAAGAGATAAAAGACCCATTGCACGCTGACGATCATGAAGCGCTCGAAACCGGTGGGCTGTGCCACTTCGATGAAGGTCATCAGATGCATGCGCTCATTCTCGGCCTCTTCGAGCAGAGTGCGGATCCATCCCCTGTCGTCCTTCATGCGGCGCAGGCAGCTCAGATGCGTCAGCGTTGCACCCACCATGCCCGGCACCGCCGCCACCGTCTCGAGCACGATGGCGCGATGGCCATAGCGCTTGGCAAAGAAAAGATCGGCGGAGAAGCGGAGCACCTTGGTGATGGCGAGGGCGCAGCGGTCGGAAAAATCGCGCGGCGTGTGATGAACGGTTGTGTCAATCTGAGTCATGATAGCTCCGGTGCAGTGGGCGCAGCGTGAAATTCCTGCCGGTGTCGCTTCCGGCATGGCCACCGCTATAACATGTGCGTAAAATACCTGTTTATACGGAGTACCCCTAAGGGCCCGTGGCAAATCGTCTATTTGAGACGTAGCGGGTTCGGGAAGGCCGAAAGCCCCTCCCCGGTTTGTGCGCATTGCCAGAGTGCGTACAGGATCAGAGGGACACTTATCCCTCGCCCGGTGCGCTGACAGCTCCCGCGAGGAACCCTACATCTCCTTCGCTCCCACTTCGGGGGCGAGGAGATGGCTTCAGCAATGGCGGGCACGTTGAAGCAGCCGAAGCGGCGATCATCGCTCCGCTTCAGCCGCCTCTTGTTTTGCGCTATTTGTGCTCGTTCTTGGCCACGTCCACCAGGGTACCCAGCCGCGTGTTGATCGAGAAAATCACCACCCAGATCTCGCACACCACGCGCCAAAAAAGCGCGCCAACAACGCCATACAGCAATCCAACAATGACGGAGACGACTCCGAAACTAGAGCCGCCATAGCCGCCTTAGAGCCGATCCAAGAAGTTGTTGTGTCCCGAGAATCGGATGTGATTCTGTAGTTGGCGGTGATTCTTTTGGGAGTGCCGCCAATGTGGAAGCCTGAGCATCGCAAAGCCGCGTGCCGGAAGGGACTTCGTTACGA
>JARLIR010000089.1 GCA_031291635.1 Rhizomicrobium sp.
CACGATTTGCAAAATCTCGTTGCTCGCCATCGCTTGCACGAAGGAGGCGGGCACCAGATGGGTCATGAAATCTTTGAGCGAGAAGGGGGCGGTGGTGATGGCGCCCAACTCGGCGGCGGGCGGGGTCAGATGCAGGCCGATACCGGGCTGGAAGAGATGGACCAGGATCAGGCCCATGGTGAGCGACAGCAAAGAGGCTGAGACGAACCAGATCATCGTCTTGAGCCCGACGCGGCCAATCTGGGCGGCGCCCTCCATATGGGCGATGCCCGCCACCAGGGTGGAAAACACCAGCGGGGCGATGATCATGCGGATCAAGCGGAGGAACAGGTCGGTAACCACGGACAGGCCGCCCGCAAGGGACTTGATCTGACCGGCATCCAACACGTTATTGGCGAAAATGCCCGCCGCGATGCCTAAGGCCATGGCGGCTATGACGATCAGTGCAAATCCACGCTTCATGCCACCCCCGAATTGTTCCAATTGGCATACGCGGTGGGGGCTAGCCCAAGCAAGCCTGAATCAGGCTGGAAGGCGGCCGCCAGCCCGGCTCGGGAGATTAAACGGAACGGTATGGTCGGAAGCGGAGAAATCCTTTATAGGCCAAGGGGCTTAGGCGCGCCCGCGGCCGCCAGAGGCGGGATTTGACTTACCGCAGCGACATTGCCAATTTCCGCCGCTCTTTGGGGTGATGCATGCACGCCTATTTGGATTTCGAACGCCCGATCGCCGAACTCGAAGGTAAGATCGTAGAATTGCGGCAACTGGCAGCCGCCGACCCGACGATGCAGATCGACGCCGATGTGGCGCGGCTGCAGCACCGCGTCGATCAACTCGTCAAAGACACCTATGCCAGGCTGACGCCTTGGCAAAAGGTGCAGGTGGCCCGCCATCCGTCGCGGCCGCATTTCTTCGACTACGCCAAACATCTGTTTGAAGAATTCACGCCGCTGGCAGGCGACCGCGCCTTTGGCGAGGATGCGGCCATCATCACGGCGGTGGCACGCTTCTGCGGTCAAGCGGTTGCGGTGGTCGGCCAGGAAAAAGGCAACGACACCAAATCCCGCCTCAAGCACAATTTCGGCATGGCGATGCCGGAAGGCTATCGCAAAGTGCAGCGCGTCTTCCGTTTGGCCGACCGTTTCGGCCTGCCGGTGATTTCGCTGGTCGATACCGCGGGCGCCTTTTCGGGTGTTGCAGCCGAAGAACGCGGCCAAGCCGAAGCGATCGCACGCACCATCGAGGCTTGCCTCAATCTGCGCGTGCCGATGATCGCCACCATTATCGGTGAAGGCGGTTCGGGCGGCGCTATAGCCATCGCTTCGGCCAACAAAGTCTTCATGCTGGAAAATTCGGTCTATTCGGTGATTTCACCAGAAGGCTGCGCCTCCATCCTGTGGCGCCGGGCCGACAAGGCCCAGGACGCGGCAGCAGCTTTGCGCATCACGGCGCAAGACCTCACCAGCCTGGGCATCGTCGACGGCATCATCCCGGAACCGATGGGCGGAGCGCATCGTGCACCGGAAGAAGCCATGGGCGCGGTGGGCGAGCAAATCGCACGCGCTTTGGCCGAGCTGTCGCATCTGTCACCGGATGAAGTGCGCCGTCAGCGCCGCGAAAAATTCCTCGCCATCGGCCGCGACCTGGGAAAATAGTTTTCGCACGGGGCGCAACCCGGAACAGCAGGGCGCGGTTTTCCACGGGGAGTGACTGTGTCGGATTGGAAAGCCGCCTTGCGGAACCCGCGCCTGGTCGCGACGGCTATCGTCCTGCTCGGCGGGCTGACGATCTACGCCGTCAATTATCCCGGCTCCATGGAATTCGATTCCTTCGTGCAATGGCTCGAGGGACGCCGCGGCATTTACGGATATTGGCATCCGCCGGTGATGTCGTGGATTCTCGGCGTCTTCGATACCCTGCCAGGACCGGTGGCCGGCTGGTTCACGGGCATGGATATGCTCTTGGCTTTCGGCGCCTTGGCCGCCTTGCTGTGGCTTCCCAAGCGGGTGTCGTGGGCGGCTGCGTGCGTGGCGGCAGCGATGCTGCTGTTACCGCAACTGGTCTTGATCGAGGCCGTGGTGTGGAAGGACACGCTGTTCGCGGATGCGGCATTGCTCGCAACCGTGCTGATCGGACTTGCCGTCAAGCATTGGCCAGAGCGCCGCTGGCGCTTCGCCTTGTTAGCCGCCGCCTCGGTCTTTCTCGCGCTTGCTGTGCTGACCCGCCAGAACGGCATTGTGATCGTACCGTGTATTGCGACCGGATTGGCGATTGCGGTGCGCCATCTCGCGGGCCATTGGCGGAGGGGTGCGGCCTATGGGGCAGGGCTCTTCACGCTGACCGTGGCTTTGGCGCTGGCGGGCAACGCGGCCTTGCAGCTGCGCTGGGACGGCGTGCCGTCTTCGGAACAGCAGTTCAAGGTTTTGCGGCTCTACGACATCAGCGGCATGCTGCGCCGTGATCCAAGCCTCAAGATATCGGTGATGGATCGCGAGGCGCCGGGCCTAGCCCATCTGGTCCGCAGCTGGACCGTGAAGGTGTGGACGCCGCTGAAAAACGACACGATGGAAAGTCCTGCGATCGACGACGCCATCACCACGATACCGGCGTCGGTCTATGCCAAGCAGTGGCGCGCTCTAGTCGGCGAAAGGCCGTGGCTATACTTAAAGGTTCGCGCCGAGCTCTTTCGCTGGGTGTTCCAACCACCGGATGTCGGCCTCTGCCATCCCTTCCATGTCGGTAACCAGCCCGGCCTGGAACCGCTGGACGGATACGTCATCGTTCGGCGGATGGATGCGCACGATCTCGCGCTGAAACACTATGGCGAATTTTTCCTCTGGCACACGCCGGTATTTTCGCATGCGCTGTTCGCGCTGTTAGGGCTCGGCGCCTTGGGGCTGCTGATCCGGCGGCGTGAACCCGCCGACATCGTGATGGCGTCCTTGATCGTGGCGGATTTTGTCTTCACGGCTACCTTCTTTGTGATCTCGATCGCGTGCGATTACCGCTATCTTTTCCTCATCGACCTGACCGCGCTGGCGAGCACGCTGTACATCGCCGCCGATTGGCGCGAGCTGCTGCAGAGACAAAAAAGGGGGCTATAGCCCCCTTTAATGCGCGTGCATAACGCGACTTATTTCGACAGGCCGAAGGCCAGCGACGAGACCCAGCCTTGATTGCCGAGCTCGTCTTTGACTTCCCACATGACGCCATCCTTGGCCCCGGTGGGGTACAGCATCATCCCGGCATCGAGCTTGCGCACCAAGCCTTTGCCATTGGAGGACTTATACATGTTGCCGGCCTTGGCCATGGTCACCGCTTGGACCTCATTGGCCGCGGAAGCGCTGTCCGGCGCACCATGCAGATCGGTCACCAGCTTGGTATAGGCATCGATATAAGCCAGCGTCACGACTTGGCCGATTTTGGTGTTTTGATAATTCGACACGCCCATGCCGCCGTAGCCGCCGCCCCAGAAGCCGCCGCCACCGACACCGAAGCCGATATCGTTTTTGGAGCCATGGCCTTCTTCCATCGCCACCTGCTCGGAAGAGCGCACATCGGTCACCGTCAAGACCACATCGGCAGTGCTGGAGCTGATCGAGATGCCGCTGATGAGGGCGCCGGCGCCGCCACCGATGAAGCCGCCCAATATGCCGCCGATATTGGTGCCGCCAGCGTTGGAATTCTTCGACACGATGTCCGGCACGATGACGTAATCGGCCGCTTTGACCTGGCCCTTGCCAATGTTGGAGCCTTGGCGCAGATCGCCGCCGCTGGCCAATTCGCGCTCACGCTGGGCAACGCTGAAACCTTTGCCGCGATCGACCAAGGTAAAGCAGCCGGACCGCATCACGAAGACTTTGATCAACGCTTCGGGCGATTCCAGGCCGAGATCGACCCACCATTTGTTTTCCGGCTCATAGATAGCGACCGACCCGATCTTGTGTGTGCAAGTCGGAATATCGGCCTTCGCTTTATCGGTTTTCTCTTTGATGGATTCGGCAAAAGCCGGTGACGCCATGAGTCCTGCCATGGCGAGCGCCGCGCCAAGGCGCAGCGACGTCGAAACGCGCATATCTGATCTCCCTAGCCCCAATCGCCAGAGTCCCATCTGGCGGACAGAGTGTATTTGTTACACCTTCGCGCCATCCGGGTAAATATTCTCCGGCGGAAACTAATCCCTGATTCGCGCCACTTGGTTGCGGCAGTGATGGTGTTGGGTATGCTGGTTTTTCAAGAATTTGAGGGGTTGTGACAATGGGAATGCGGTTTCTTAGCAAAATGGCGATGCTGTTGCTCCTGAGCCTCGCAGCGGAAGCCAAAGACAGCGCCATCCATGCCGGGCGGCTGATCGACGGCATCGCTGGCGCGGCCCGCAGCAACGTCACCATCCTGATCCATGATGACCGTATCGTTGCGGTCACAGACGGTTTTACGGCCCCGCAAGGCGCCGACATCATCGATCTTTCCCACGCCACGGTGTTGCCGGGGCTGATCGACTGCCATGTCCATGTCACGCAGCAATATGACGGCGGCAATCCGGTGG
>JARLIR010000090.1 GCA_031291635.1 Rhizomicrobium sp.
TAGAGTCATTGCGCGATAGTGTTGAGGGCGAGCGGGTTCCGCTGGGGGAAGAGAAGGCTCAGGCGGCGGGGCGATGGTCGTAGGCCCAGTTGGCGAGGCCGGCGACGTTTTTGATGATGATGGTTCGGGTGTTTCTGGGGTTTCTCCATCGTTGCGAAGCGATGCCGAAGCGTTTCATACTGCCGATGCCATGCTCGACGACGATACGATCGCTGGCAAACATGCGGTTTTCGGCCTTTTGTTCTTGGGTCAGTTCCTTGCCTTTCGGTTTTTTGTGAGGCGTTTCCAGTGCCGTCCCCTGATAGCCCGTATCGGCTGCGCGAGGGACGCCTTTGGGCGATGCCATCCGCGCGTCGTCGTAGATTTTTTTGTCATGAACCTTTCCCTCGCGTGAGGCCGATACGGCGGCAACGATGGGCTTGCGGTCTCTACGCCGCCGATAGACGGCGACCTGGTTCTTCATCGTATGTGTTTTCTTCTTGCCGGAATAGAACTTGCGTTGCCTTATGCGGCTTTGAGGGCGGTGGATGCGCTGCTCCGTGCCGTCAAAAAAAGGGTGGCAACTTCCTCGGGGTCGACCTTGATACGCTTCTCGGGAATGCGAAAGACTTGCGCTAAAATCGGGCGTATCCGCGCCATGTTCCGGCACACGTTGCTGGCATGGATGTCGAACAAATACCCTAAAAACTCTTGCGATATGTACGTACGGTAATAGATCAGCGTCATCAACAGACGGTCGCTCACGGACAAGTCATAGTCGTTTCCCGCGCCGACAGCGCGTTGCCGTTCCCGCTTGTTCAGCCGCTTGCGATCCGCAGCTTCAATGCGCGGAGATACTTCTTTAAGCAAGTCGTTGAACTGCTCGACGCTTAATCCCGTCAGCCGTTTGAACGCTACGGGCCTCTTCGCCAACCGCTCCGTCTCGCTTTGCCTTTCCATTGTCCCCTCCCGATTCGCCTAGGTGAGGACTCTCAGAATCACACTTTCCCTTAAAAAATTACTAATCGCGCAATGACTCTA
>JARLIR010000091.1 GCA_031291635.1 Rhizomicrobium sp.
AAATTGTTGCGGCTGCGTTCGGCCTGGGCGCCCCAATAGCGCGAGGCATCGACCTCGATGGGGCCGAATGTATCGGTTTCGGTGCGAGTCTTGTTCATGAAGATCGTCCCAGCTGAGCGCGGCATTCGCGCGATTCGCATACGCCAGGAACTATAAGGGGACTACTTCTTTCGGAACGAGTCCAAACTGACGACTTCGCCGGCGCCAGCAGGTTTTTCCGCCTCAGGCTTTTCGCCTTCCGGTTTTTCCGCGCCGTCCGTCTCCGGCTGTGCCTCGACTTTATGCGGCAGGAGGGTGGCGTCCGATTGCGGCGGCACGGCCTTGGGCACCGGCTTGGCGGCAGGACCGTCCTCGACCGATTTGAATTCCAGCCCGAAGGGTACGCCGGGATCGAAAAATTTGGTCAGCGCTGCGAAGGGAATCACCAGTGTTGCCGGGAGTTTGCGGAAGGTGAGCGCGACCTCGAAATCTTCGTCGCGGATCTTCAAGCCCCAAAACTGGTGCTGCAGGATGATGGTCATTTCGTCGGGATACTGCTCGACCAGAAAGCTCGGAATGTCCACGCCGGGAAAGCCGGTCTTAAAGGTCAGGTAGAAATGGTGCGAGCCGATCAGCCCCTGCTTTTCGATTCGCAAGAGCGCATCGCGCACAACGCCGCGCAGTGCCGCGTCCAGCAAGGCCTGATAGCCGATATAATCCTTAGCCATTACACTTTCCGGGAAATAAGAGGGCAGACTAGCCCGCACGGCTCTTTAGTCAATGCAGGGTTTGGTAACGCTGCGCGGCTTTCTGCATCGGACCGGCAAAGGCCAATCGCGTCACATGTCGTGCCTGACGGTCGGGGCGAATGAGCAAGCGCCTATTCTGGAATGTTCCAAAATAAGCGAGGGGTTTCTGTTGCCCGGCACCCCTCCAGCCGCGCTTGTCTAACTATAAGTTAGGCAGCGAGGGCCATTTCATTGTCGTTGGCACCTATACAGACAGCCCGATGACGGCGGATACCATACCGAGCAAAAGGACAACCTTTACACGTCTGTCGATCCTATTTCGCCCCCTCAAAGTCCTTTGAAACCAATGACTTGGTCTCTCTGGAAGAAGTGGTGGAGGCGCCGGGTACCGCCCCCGGGTCCAGTCCGCTTATTACGTAGCCGTTTATCGCCATAGTCTGGGTTACCCCGGACAGGACCTATATAGGCGTCCTCTTCTCAATTTAGAAGGTGGCGAATTTGGCTTAAGCGCGCGAATATGGCGCTCTATGTCCGAATCGATGCTTTTGGGGGGCACACATGGCGAACTGGCCGGGCGATTCCGCCGTATTTCCGTTCTGCATGCCGTTGATCAAAAAATTCGAGGGCTTTCGGGCCGCGCCGTACAAAGATTCCGCGGGCATTCCGACCATCGGCTACGGCACCATCCTCTATCCCACCGGCAAAGCGGTCACCATGACCGACAAGCCGGTAACGGAAGCGGATGCAACCGGCTTTCTCAGCTACCAAATGAGCCTGAAATCCAAGGCCATCGGGCCGATGCTGCAAAAGCCCGCCAGCCTGCATCAGGCGGCGGCCATGTTGTCGCTGACCTACAATATCGGCACCGCGGCCTTCCAATCCTCGACGGTGCTGAAGATGTTCAATGCAGGCAACATTCAAGCTGCCGCCGATGCCTTCCTGATGTGGGACAAGGCGACGGTGGACGGCCAACGTGTGGTGATCGAGGGACTGCACAACCGCCGCCTCGCCGAGCAGGCGATCTTTTTGGCGGCGGATTGAGGGCAAGGGCGGCGCTTTACGGGGGGACAGCAACCGCATAAGGAAGGCCCATGCGCCAATATCTTGATCTCATGGACCATGTGCTGAAAAGCGGCGTGGAAAAGCACGACCGCACCGGCACGGGGACGCGGGCCGTTTTCGGCCATCAGATGCGCTTCGATTTGGCAGCAGGGTTTCCCCTCGTCACCACCAAGAAGCTGCATCTCAAATCCATCATCTATGAGCTTTTATGGTTCCTGCGCGGCGACACCAATGTGAAGTGGCTGCGCGACCATGGCGTTACCATTTGGGACGAATGGGCTGACGGCAATGGCGAGCTGGGGCCGGTATATGGTCATCAGTGGCGCGCTTGGCCGCGCGATCACGCCGGTACGCTCGATCAGATTTCCTGGGTGGTGAACGAGATCAAAAACAACCCGGATTCACGCCGCCTGATTGTCACCGCCTGGAACCCGTCCGATATTCCGCGCCAGGCCTTGCCGCCCTGCCATTGCCTGTTTCAATTCTTTGTTGCGAACGGCAAGCTCTCCTGCCAGCTCTATCAGCGTTCCGGTGACATCTTTTTAGGCATCCCCTTCAATATCGCCTCTTATGCTATTTTGACGATGATGATGGCGCAGGTGACGGGCCTCGAGCCTGGCGACTTCGTCCATAGCATTGGCGATGCCCACCTCTATCTGAACCATCTGGAGCAGGCCGAGGAACAGTTGGCGCGCGCGCCTTACCCCTTGCCCACGCTGCGGATCAATCCTGCGGTAAAAGACATCTTCCACTTCAAGTTCGAAGACTTTACGCTGGAAAACTATCAGGCCCACCCGCACATCAAAGCTCCGGTAGCCGTATGACCCTGTCGATCCGTCCCGCCCAGCCTGGCGATGAAGCCCTGGTTCTATCTTTCATTCGGGCTCTGGCCGAATACGAGCATCTGCTCGACAAGGTGGTCGCCACCGAAGACACCGTGCGCCAAGCCCTGTTCGGCGAAGCCCCGCGTCTGTTCTGCTCCATCGCCGAATGGAATGGCGAACCAGCGGGGTTTGCTGTCTGGTTCTACAACTACTCAACCTTTCTGGCCCGTCACGGGCTTTACGTCGAAGACCTCTTCGTCAAGCCCGAGTTTCGCGGCAAGGGCATCGGCAAGTCTTTGCTGATTGCGCTTGCAGCCCGCGCCGCCAAGGAAGATTGCGGCCGTCTGGAATGGTCAGTGCTCGATTGGAATGTCGATGCCATCGCGTTCTATGAGACCCTTGGCGCTCGCGCTGTCGAAGGCTGGACCGTCTACCGCCTCAGCGGTGAGGCCTTGAAGGCGCTTGGCGATCAATTCTGATGCCCGCTCTGCCCCCCATCAGCCTTGTCGTCGCGCGGGCTGAGAATGGTGTGATCGGGGCAGGCGGAAGTCTGCCCTGGCATTTGCCCGGCGACCTCAAGCGCTTCAAAGAGATCACGCTGGGCAAGCCGGTCATCATGGGGCGCAAAACCTGGGACAGCTTGCCCAGAAAACCGCTGTCCGGCCGCAGCAATATCGTGCTCACCCGTGATCGCAGCTTCGCGGCGGAGGGCGCTGTCGTGGTCCACGATCTCGATGCCGCGCTAGCCTTGGCCGCAAGCGAAAATCCGTCTGAAATCATGGTCATTGGCGGCGCTGACATTTTTGCGGCGGCCCTGCCTCTCGCCAGCACCATCCATCTGACGGAGGTTCATGGCGCGCCTGCGGGCGACGTCTTAATGCCCGCTTTCCCTGCGGAAACTTGGGCCGAAACCGCGCGCCTTCCCGCCCCAAGCCACAGCTACGTAACACTCGTAAGACGCCGCTAGCGAGCTCTCGCGCTCCGGTTTAATATCGCCCCACAACAATAACTTTGGGGAAACGAAACCATGCGTATCAGCATACTTGCAGTATCACTGTTGGCGATGGCACCGCTCGCCGCGATGGCGGCCGATCCGGTCAGTGATGACGACATCATGGGCACGCGTTACGGCAACACCACATTGGTGCACGAGACGCTCGGCACCTCGCACATTTACTACAAGCAAGACCATACCTTCGCGGGCGGCAATTGGATTCTCGACGTGAGCGGCAAGTGGAAAATCGAAAACGGTCAGATCTGTCTCTATTGGGACAAGACCCCGCCGATGCATCCCAACCCCGAGTGCGACAAAGTCGAAAAGCACAACGTCGGTGACAAGTGGACGCTCGGCGGCCGCAATTTTGAACTCGTCAAAGGCATCACCAAATAGCGCCACGTTGGCGCTCCAAGAAGTGATTTTCATCGCCTCCGGTGCGGGCATAAGATCGTGCCGGAGGTGATGTCATGATGCTGCGCCGCTTTATCGTCTTGGCTTTCGTGGGATTAGCCGCGCCTGCAGGCGCTGATCCCTATTATCCCGCTGGCGACATCGCCTGGCCGACCTATCTGCTCGTCACCAAATCCTATGACGCCACGCTTTCTTGCGGCCAGTTGCAGAGTGAGATCGCCAAGGTGGATGGCGATATCCATCTTTTGCATGTCGCGCAAAACCGTGTCGAGGATGCCTTGCGCACCGCTTATGACACCCAAGGCGCAACCGGCCGCGACGTGGGTGGGGCCATGCTCAACACCGCGGTGACCAAAGCCGGTCTCATCTACAGCCAAGGGCGCGACCAAATCCGCGAATCGGCGCGCCTTGCGAGTTTGCGGCGAGAGCATTTGCAGAATCTGGCGGCGCGCTGTCCTTCGCCGCGCTAGACCGAAATCGGCGCCACCAGATCGAATTCGATGGTCACGCGCGTACCGGCACCTTCAAAGCGATGTTCGCCGCGCGGCAGCCAGGAGGGATGCAGGATGATCATGCCCGATTGCGGACGGATCGATTCGATTTGCCCTGCGGTCAGCCCATTGGGGACGCGAAAGCCGTATTGCGGTGCCAGCATTGCGGGCAAGACGCCGCGCGGATCCGAGAGTTCGGCCTCGCCGCCCAAAGATTCGTCATCCTGCTTGTTGTAGCCGTCATCGACATAATAGACGCCGGACCAGTACCAGCCTGGCCGGGCCGCCCGTTCCAGATATTCGCCTTTGTTGCGAATGGCGGCTGCCGCCTGGACTTTCCAGTCTAGCGACACGCGCGAGCCGTTGCGGTTGGCGGTCAGGCTGTCAGCCACTTCACGCAACACGCGGAACAGCGTCTGCACCAGGGAACTGCCGCCCCAGCTCTCGAAATCGGCGCTCGAGCGCCAGCCTTGATGCTGGTTATTGCCATTGTGCGGCGGCTCATGGCGGGCGCGCTCCAAGATCACGGGCTTGAGCTCGGTGTTGAACTCCTGCGCCACGGGCAAGTAATGCACGCACACGGGTGTCGCGAACATGCTGCGGATTTGCGGCTTGGGAGCGACCATGGATAAAGCAATAACCCTGTTGATGGCAGAAAGCTTATTCGAAAACGATACTCGGTGCAGCACGCTGCGGAGCGGCGATTTTCACAGCCACCTGCTGCGCAATCAATAGAAAAGCGCGGGCCTCGGGACTATCCGGTGCGGCTGCGACGATAGGCGTGCCGCTGTCCGAGGTTAGACGAATGGCGGTATTCAGCGGAATCTCGCCCAGAAACGCTTCACCCAGTGTACTTGCGGTCTCGCGCGCGCCGCCATGACCGAAAATATGGCTCTCATGTCCGCAGTTGGGACAGATGTACGTACTCATGTTTTCGATTATGCCGAGAATCGGCACATGTGTCTTACGAAACATCGAAATGCCGCGGCGCGCATCGATCAGAGCGATGTCCTGCGGCGTTGACACGATCACGGCTCCTTTCAGCGGCAAGCGCTGGGCAATTGTCAGTTGCACGTCACCGGTACCCGGCGGCATATCGATGACCATAACGTCGAGCGGTGCCCACAATCCGTCATTCATCATCTGCACCAGGGCGCTTTGTACCATAGGACCGCGCCAGATGGTGGCTTGGTCTTCGTCGAGGAACAGGCCAATAGAAATAGCCTTGATGCCGTATTTCTCGATTGGAACGAATTTGCCGTCGATGCCTTCGGGGCGCTCCGTCAGCCCTAACAGGCGTGGCACGCTCGGCCCATAGATATCGGCATCAAGCAGGCCCACTTTGAGACCAAGCCGCGCCAGCGCCAGAGCCAGATTGACCGCTACAGTCGATTTGCCGACGCCGCCCTTGCCGCTGGCCACGGCAATCACTGCGGCAACGCCCGGAATTCCCACCGCAGCAGCGGGCTTGGCATGGTCATGACCCGCATGATCATGGCCGTGGCGATGGCCTTTATGGTGTCCGCCCGTCGCTTCTTCGCCGCTATGGGCGGTCAAAACCGCCGTCACCGAGAGCACACCGGGCAACATTTCCACTGCCGTTTGGCAGGCAATCCGCAAGGGTTCGGCCTTGGCGCCGCGCTCCGCCGCCACTTCCAGGGCAAAGCCGACATGGCCCTCGCGCACCACAAGACCCTGGATCATGTCCTGCTGCACGACGCTGCGCCCGCTGACTGGATCGATCACGTCGTCCAGTGCTCTTAAGACATCGTCCCGGGTAGCAGCCATCGTTTGCGCCTTTCAAAGGATGCTCATATAACCGCGCCGACGGCGAAAACAAGGAAACAAGGGGTGCCTTGGAAAAGTCAGAACGGTGGAGAGCCGACGGGGCCTTGGGGGCAAAGCCCGCAGCTGCCGCCTCCAGCGGAAAATCGTCCCGAGAGCGGCCCCAATAGTCCGTGGCCGTCGCAGGGTGGCGTTCGCCCGCCGGATTTCGAGACTTTGCTCAAGCGCTTCTGGGCCGAATTGCGCCGTTATGTGCCGCCGGGCGCCGTGGGGCGCAGTGGCATCACCATCATCGCCCTGTTGGTTGTGGGGTTGTGGCTGGTCTCCGGCGTCTACACCGTCAATCCCCAGGAACAGGGTGTGGTCCTGCGCTTCGGTGCCTTCCTGCGTCATACCGGACCGGGCACGTATTATCACCTGCCTTGGCCGATCGAGAGCGCCCGCACCCTCAACGTCAAAAAGGCCAATCAGCTCGATATCGGTTTCAAGCCAGCCGAAGCCAACGCCCAGCCCGAGGATGTGGCCGATGAAAGCCATATGCTGACGGGCGATGAGAACATCGTCGCGGTGCAGTTCACCGTCTATTGGCGCATCAAGGATGCCAACGCCTATCTCTTCAATGTCGATTTGAATAGCGGCGGTAAGTCGGGTGATGCCGTCAAGGCAGTGGCGGAAAGTGCCATGCGCGAAGTGGTGGGTCAGGACCGCATCGATCTCATCATGACCTCACACCGCGAGGAAATTCAGCACAAAGTGCAGAAGCTGATGCAGCAGATGCTCGATACCTATGGTGCCGGGATCGCTGTCGTCGGCGTCAAGATGCAAAAGGTCGAAACCCCATCGGAAGTGCGCGAAGCCTATCTCGATGTGCAGAAGGCGCTGGCCGACCAGGACAAGAAGCGCAGCGAGGCCGAAACCTATAAGAATTCGGTCATCCCGCAGGCGCGTGGCGAAGCTGCCCACATCGTGCAGGAAGCCGAAGGCTATAAGGCGCAAGCCACCGCCATTGCCACCGGTGAAGCGCAGCGCTTCAACGAAGTCTATCAGGAATACAAAAAGGCTCCTGAGGTCACACGCCGCCGCCTTTATATCGAAACCATGTCCCAGGTTCTGGCGCCGTTGAACAAAGTGATCGTGGATGACGCGGCCAAGGGCGTGATGCCCTATTTCCAATTGCCGCAACCGCTCCAGCCCGCCAAACCGGTCGAGGCTGCGCCAAAGCCCGCCAAATCCGATGCGGCTCCGAGTGGAGGCAACCCATGAGCCGCGCTCTCAGCTTGGCCCTTTCGGTGGGTGTCCTCATCCTGCTCGGCGTGGTCATTTCCTGCGTCTATACCGTGTCGCAGACGCAGCAAGTGTTGCTGGTGCAATTCGGCGCTCCGGTGGGCCTCGTCAATGAACCCGGGCTGCACATCAAATCGCCGTTGCAGCGGGCATATTTTTTCGATCGCCGCTTGCTCAATCTCGATGCCCAAAGCGAAGAGGTTATCACCCTCGACCGCAAACGCATCGTGGTGGATGCTTTTGCGCGCTGGCGCATCACCGATCCGTTGTTGTTTCAGGCCCAGCCCGATTTCAACGTCGCTGTCGATACGCTGAAATCCATTCTGTCTTCCAACATCCGCGAAGTCTTGGGCGCGCAAGATTTCTCGGCGCTGTTATCGCAGAAACGGGCGGCTCTGATGCGTCAGATCACCCAGCGCATGAACGAAGACGTCAAGCAGTTCGGTGTCGTCGTGGTCGACGTGCGCATCAAACGGGCCGATTTGCCCAGCGAGAACAGCGAAGCCATCTACCAGCGCATGAATAAAGAGCGCGAACGTCAGGCGGCGGAATACCGCGCCAAAGGCGACGAAGCGGCCCAAGGCATCAAAGCCAATGCCGATCGGCAAGCTGTCGAGATCAAGGCCGCCGCGCTCAGTCAGGCCGCTATCCTGCGCGGCGAAGGCGATGCCGCCAAGACCCGCATCACCGCCTCAGCCTTTGGGCAGGATCCCAATTTCTATGCCTTCTGGCGCTCGCTCCAGGCCTATCAAGAGGCGCTGCAGGGCTCCAACACCACCCTCATTCTGTCGACCAAAAGCGACTTCCTCAAATATCTCAGCGACGGCCCCGGCGCCTCTGCTGCCAAGCGCAAATAGGGCGCCGTCGCCGCGGCGGCGCTGGTGAGGCGCGGTGCCACGTCAATGGAACCGTCTGACAAGCGTATACTCTCGCGTGTGGTGTGGTGCAGCGGGGGCGCATTGGACAAGACCGAAATTTATCGACAGATCGAAACCCAGGCCCGGGCGCTGGCCAGTGGTGAGCGTAACGCCATCGCCAACGCCGCCAATTTCGCGGCGCTGCTGTGGGAGATGCTGCCCGACATCAATTGGGCAGGCTTCTATTTTCGCAAAGGCCGCTGGCTGATCTTGGGCCCCTTCATGGGCAAGCCTGCCTGTACACGTCTGCAAGTGGGGCTCGGGGTCTGCGGCACGGCCGTGGCACAGGAAAAGACGCTCCTGGTGTCTGATGTGCACAAATTCGCGGGCCACGTCGCTTGTGATGCCCGCTCCAATTCTGAGCTGGTAGTGCCGCTACAACGGTTCGACACCGTTATCGGCGTGCTTGACATCGACAGTCCGCTCTTCTCGCGTTTCGATGAGCAGGATGCCCGCGGCATCGAAACCTTGGCCAAATTCTGGGTCACCGCCAGTGATGAGGTCTGTGCTGGGTAAAAGTTCCCATATTCTCGGGTCAACCGTGAACCGCGCTGAAAAGAGCGCAGGCTGACGATAATTTCACGCGATAACCCTAACTGCCCCTTTGCTTCCGCGCCGTGCTGCCTATGCTAGGTGACTCTTCCCCGATTTAGGGCTCTTAGCGATGTCGTCGCGCTTTTCCGTTGTTTTTCCGGTTCTTATCGGGGTGTTCCTCGTTGTGGCCCCAGCCTTGGGCCGCGGCGCGCCCGATAGCTTTGCCGATTTGTCGGCCCAGCTGTTGCCGTCGGTCGTCAACATCTCGACGACTCAGACCCTCAAGCCCAGCCAGCGCTCGGCAGAGATGCCGCAATTGCCGCCCGGCTCGCCCTTGGAAGAACTGTTCAAGAACTTCTCCGGCCCCAAGAGCAATCTGCCGCGCCACGTCACCTCGCTGGGGTCGGGCTTCATCATCGATCCCTCCGGCATCGTCGTCACCAACAATCACGTGATCGAAGATGCTGATCAGATCACTGTCATGCTGAGTGATGGCGAGACGCTACCGGCCAAGCTGATCGGCCGTGACGACAAAACCGATCTAGCGGTGCTCAAGATCAATCCGCGCCATCCTTTGCCGGCCGCCCATTTTGGCGATTCGGACAAAGCGCGCATCGGCGATTGGGTGATCGCCATCGGCAATCCTTTCGGCCTCGGCCCCACCGTTACGGCCGGTATTGTCTCGGCCCGCAACCGCAATATCGATGCGGGGCCTTATGACGAGTTCCTGCAGACCGACGCGCCGATCAACCGTGGCAATTCCGGCGGTCCGCTCTTCGACATGGGCGGCAACATTGTCGGCATCAACACTGCCATCTATTCGCCTAGCGGTGGTTCGGTCGGCATCGGCTTTGCTATCCCAGCCAATCTGGCGCGCGATGTCATCGGCCAACTGCGGGCTTACGGCACTGTGCGGCGCGGCTGGGTCGGCGTGAACATTCAGCCGGTGACCGAAGATATTTCCGAAGGTCTGGGCCTTCCTGGAGCCGTCGGTGCTTTGGTCGGCAATGTCGCGCCCAATGGTCCAGCGGCCAAGGCGGGCATTCGCACCGGCGACGTCATCCTGGGTTTTGACGGCAAGAAGGTCGCTGATGCGCGTGGCCTGTCGCGGGTCGCTGCCTCGACCCCGATCGGCAAGACGGTGAATGTCGATCTCTTGCGCAATCGCCAGCATATCAGCGTGCGTCTGACGGTGCAGCGCGCCGTCGATGCGCCGGTCAAGCCGCAGCATTCCGCGCCTCCCGCCAAGCCGCGCAAGACCTCGCAACTTGGCTTGTCGCTGTCGCCGCTTGATGGCAATGCGCGGGCCACCTTCCGCGTCCCCGGCAGTGTTCAAGGCGTCATCGTCACCGACGTGATTCCGGATAGTCCTGCCGACGAAAAAAACGTCCGCGCCGGTGATATTATCGTTGCCGTGCAGGACCAACCGGTGCGAACACCGGATGATGTCCAGCGCCGCCTCGATAGCGATCTTCGCCAGGGGCGCAAAGTCGAAGTTCTGCTCGTCAATCGCGGCGGTGCGCTCACTTATGTAGCTTTGAGGTTCTAATGGGAAACTGGCCAGATGATGCCGATGGCGATGTCTTTCGCGCTCTCGAGGGCGATGGCGTTGATTTGACGAAATCCTACGGCATCGAGTTTTACGTCGATTTCGAGGAATGGCCGCCCGCCGCCGAGGTGCTGGCGCTGCTCAAAGCTGAGTATGGCGAGATCACGTTGCAAGAAGACGAGGAAGACGAGATTCCGTGCCTGATGTGCAACATCACCGGTCCGCTCAGCTACGAATTCGTCACCGCCACGCAAGCGAAAATCACCGAAATGGTGAAGCCCTTCGGCGGTTATTGCATGGATTGGGGCGTGCAGATTTAGCCTAACCTGTCATGGCCGGGCTTGACCCGGCCATCCAGATTTTAGCCGCCGACGATCTCGTCGTCGCGATAGCCTTGCAAATACAGCACATCGCGCAGATCACCGAAGTTGATGGCAAAGCCAGCCGACGCCGCCACCATCGGCTTGGCGTGAAATGCGACACCCATGCCGGCTTGCTGGATCATAGCCAGATCGTTGGCGCCATCGCCAATCGCCAAAGCCTCGGACGCCGCTAAGCCGAATTCCTGCAAGCCCTTTTCCAGCGCTTCCAGCTTGGCTTCGCGGCCCAAGATCGGCTCGCCGACGGTTCCGGCCAACGCGTCGCCGTCAATGTTCAGGGCATTGGATTGATGCGCGTCAAAGCCGACCATCTCGGCAACGCGCGCAGTATAAAAACTGAAGCCCCCCGAAACCAGAAATGTCTGGGCGCCGTTGGCTTTCATGGTGGCAACCAATTCCATCGCTCCAGCGATCAGGCGCACCTTGTTACGCCAGACGTCTTCCAGCGCAGCGACCGGCAACCCTTTGAGCAGGCCCACGCGCTCACGCAGAGCGCCTTCGAAAGCGATCTCACCGCGCATGGCGCGTTCGGTGATGGCGGCGATCTTGGGCTTGATGCCCGCGATATCGGCGAGCTCGTCCAGGCATTCGCAGGAAATGATGGTGGACTCCATGTCAGAGACCAGCAACCTCTTGCGCCGTCCCTGGACCGCCACCACATTGATATCGGCAGGCAGAGCGCCGACAGCGATCCGCACCCCGTCGCGCACCGCGATAGGGTCACCGGTAAAGGCGATGTCGAAGGCCCGGCCTGGGCTGAGCCAAAGGGGCGTGCCGAAATTGCGCAACTTGGCGGCCACAGCTTCGGCGTCCTGTGCGATAACATTCAGGACAAAGGAGTCTTGCATTGCTGACGGTTCCCTATGATGCGGTGCTTATTGCAGGCCCAACCGCCAGCGGCAAGTCGGCGGCAGCGTTGGCCGTGGCCAAGGCCACTGGCGGCATCGTCATCAACGCGGATTCGATGCAAGTCTACCGCGAGATCCGCATCCTTTCGGCCCGTCCTTCCGATGTGGATTTGGCTGAAGCGCCCCACCGTCTTTATGGCCATGTCGGCGCCGAGGAGCGCTATTCCGTCGGGCGTTACCAAATCGATGCCATGGCCGCTTTGGCGGAAGCCCGCGCCCAGAATCGACTTCCCATCTTCGTCGGCGGCACTGGACTGTACTTCGCCGCGCTAACCGAGGGGCTGGCCGAAATTCCGCCTGTCTCTGCCGATATTCGTGAGCAGGCGCGCGACTTGTTGCAGCAATTGGGCGTCGCCGGACTGCACGCCGATCTGGCCATGCGTGATCCCGTGACGGCTAGCGGCCTTCGCCCTACTGATCCGCAGCGGGTCTTGCGCGCCTGGGAAGTTCTGGAAGCCACCGGTCGTCCGCTCTCCAGTTGGCAGCGTGAGGCCGGAACACCGGTATTGGCCGGTCTGAAACTCGCCCGTTTTGTCCTCGACCTTGAGCGTTTCGATCTGCGCGAGCGCATCAAAGCCCGCTTCTTGCAGATGTTGGAGACTGGGGCGTTGGAAGAGGCGCTGGTGCTGAAAACGCTTGATCCCACGCTGCCTGCTGCAAAAATCTTAGGACTGCGCGAGCTTTTGGCCCTGCAAAGCGGCGCGCTACCGCATGAAGATGCTATAACCCTCGCGGTCACCGCCACGCGCCAGTTTGCCAAGCGTCAGGTGACATGGTTTCGGCATCGCATGGCAGACTGGAATTGGGTTGCGGCGAACGCTGCAAGCAATATTATGTCCAACATGCGACAAATACTCTCTTAAAATTGCTTGACGGGCGGACCTCTCCCCCATATTTTGCTGCCACTCGATAAGGACCGCCGCCCCGTGTTCACCCAACTCGTACTTATTAGCAGGCCGCTCTCCGGTCGGGACTGATCCCGATCCGGTAAGGCGGCTTGAACCATGAGGGGCGGAAACGCCCCTTTCGCATTTCTGCCCCGTCCGCCGAAAATAGCACCTGACTGAAAACCGCATGGACAACAAAATGATCCCGCAACCGAAACAAATGACCGGCGCCGAGATGGTTATTCAGGCGCTGAAGGATCACGACGTCGAGCATATTTTCGGCTATCCTGGCGGCGCCGTGCTGCCGATTTACGACGCGCTCTTCGCCGCCAACGATCTCGTCCATGTTCTAGTGCGCCATGAGCAGGGTGCCATTCACGCCGCCGAAGGCTATGCTCGCTCCACCGGCAAATGCGGCGTTGCGCTGGTGACCTCAGGTCCTGGTGCCACCAATGCGGTCACCGGCCTTGCCGATGCTTTGCTGGATTCCATTCCGCTGGTGGTTTTGACCGGGCAGGTTGCGACTCATCTGATCGGCACTGATGCCTTCCAGGAATGCGATACGGTCGGCATCACGCGCCCCTGCACCAAGCACAATTGGCTGGTCAAAGACATCGCCGACCTGCCGCGCATTCTGCACGAGGCTTTCCAGATCGCCACTACGGGCCGCCCTGGTCCGGTTGTCGTCGATATTCCCAAAGACATTCAGTTCAAAACTGGCGGCTATATCGGCCCCGAGACCGTCGTGCATCGCACCTACCGCCCCGCCTATGAGCCTGACATGCAGGCCATCGAGCAGGCGGTGAAGATGATGGCCAACGCCAAGCGGCCGATCTTTTACACCGGTGGCGGCATCATCAATGCTGGCCCCAAGGCGAGTGAAGCCTTGCGCGAATTGGTCGAGCTGACCGGCTTTCCCGTCACCTCCACGCTAATGGGCCTCGGCGCTTATCCGGCGTCCGGCGACAAATGGCTCGGCATGTTGGGCATGCACGGCACCTACGAAGCCAACAACGCCATGCATGATTGCGACCTGATGATCTGCCTCGGCGCCCGCTTCGACGATCGCGTCACCGGCCGCATGGATGCCTTTTCGCCGGGCTCCAAGAAGATCCATCTCGATATCGATCCCTCGCAGATCAACAAGAATGTCCGCATCGATCTGCCCATCATCGCTGATGCCGGTCGCGCCATTGAAGCCATGGTCAAGGAATGGAAGTTCCGCGATTACAAGGCCGATCGCAGCGCGCTCGGCGAATGGTGGGAACAGATCACCCGCTGGCGCGCCAAGCGCTGCCTCGAATATCGCGGCTCCAACGAGCTGATCAAACCGCAATATGCCATCGACCGCCTTTATCAGCTGACCAAAGGCCGCGACGTCTACATCACCACCGAAGTCGGCCAGCATCAGATGTGGGCGGCGCAGCGCTTTCATTTCGACGAGCCAAATCGCTGGATGACCTCAGGCGGTCTCGGCACCATGGGCTATGGCTTGCCAGCCGCCATGGGCGTGCAGATGGCCCATCCGGACAGCCTTGTCATCGACATCGCGGGTGAAGGCTCCGTGCAGATGACGATGCAGGAAATGTCGACGGCGGTGCAGTATAATCTGCCGATCAAGATCTTCATCCTGAACAACCGTTATCTCGGCATGGTGCGCCAATGGCAGCAACTGCTGCATGGCGGGCGCTATTCACATTCCTATTCCGAAACCTTGCCCGATTTCGTCAAACTGGCAGACGCATTCGGTTGCGTCGGCATCCGCGCCACCCATCCCGATGAACTCGATGCCGCTATCAACAAAATGATCGATGTGAAGCGGCCGGTTCTATTCGATTGTGTCGTCGATCAAACAGAAAATTGCTACCCCATGATCCCCTCGGGCGCCGCGCATAACGAGATGCTCCTCTGCGATGCGGATGATCATGCTGTCTCTGATGCCGGCAAGTTATTGGTCTGACGCGATGCGATATCTTTATGTCAAATGGGTACACAAAAACCCGAATGATCCGGTGCATCTCTATAGCGAGATTGGTGACGATTCCTATGAGCGCCGCCGGGTCGAAATCTGGGCTGATGGGCGCAAGGGCTTTGCCGATGAAAGCGAAGAAAAGGGCGCCACACTCAGCAGCATGAAGGTTCCTTCGCTGAAAGAAATTGCGGCACAACCGGAATTCCAGCCCAAATTCATCGAGGCCGAGGAATTCCAAAAAATATGGCTGAAGCGCAGATGACTATTCCCAAAATCGAACGCCACACCTTCGCCGTGCTGGTCGATAACGAGGCTGGTGTTTTGGCCCGCGTCGTCGGTCTGTTTTCCGGCCGCGGCTACAATATCGAGAGCCTGACAGTGGCCGAAGTCGATCCCACCGAGCACACCTCGCGCATTACCATTGTGACCTCGGGCACGCCGGAGATTCTGGAACAGATCCGCGCTCAGATCGGCCGCCTGGTGCCGGTTCACCGGGTGGTGGATTGGACCGTCGACAAGCCCTCTATCGCGCGCGAAATGGCGCTGGTGAAAGTTGCCGGGATCGGGGAAAAGCGGGTCGAGGCTTTGCGCATCGCCGATGCTTTTCGCGCCCGGCCGGTGGACACCACCCACACCAGCTTTGTCTTTGAAATCACCGGCAGCCCGGACAAAATCAGCAATTTCGTGGAGTTGATGCAACCTTTGGGGCTAGTAGAAATCTCCCGCACCGGCGTCGTCGCCATCTCGCGCGGCCCGGACCCGATGTGAGTAATGAAGTTGCGCAGCGCCTACCCCCAATGCTGTTTTGGGTCGCAAAAGCGGACCATCCAGTTGACGCCCGCACAACTGCGGACGTATTCCCCCGCCGTCATGACCGGGCTCGACCTGGCCATTCCGCGTTTCCGCTCACCTCGGTGAGTTCGTTCTACGCCCACCTGGATGGCCCGCTTTCGCGGACCATGACAGGCCAGTGAATATGAGGAGCCCCCTATGCGCGTTTATTATGATCGGGATGCCGATCTGAATCTGATCAAATCGAAAAAGGTTGCCGTCATCGGTTTCGGCTCCCAGGGTCATGCCCATGCGCTGAATATGCGCGACAGCGGCATCACGGATATCGTCATCGCGGCCCGTCCCGGCGCCTCGTGGAAAAAGGCAGAAGCTGCCGGCTTTAAGGTGCTGTCGGTTGCCGACGCCGCCAAATGGGCCGACGTGCTCATGATGACGACACCGGATGAGCTTCAGGCCGACATCTACAAGGATGATCTCGCCCCCAATCTGAAGCAGGGAGCGGCGTTACTCTTCGCCCATGGCTTTAACATCCATTTCCGCCTCATCGAAGCGCGCCCTGATCTCGACATCGCCATGGTCGCGCCCAAGGGGCCCGGCCATACCGTGCGCGGCGAATATCTGAAGGGCGGCGGTGTGCCCTGCCTGATCGCCATTGCCCAGAACGCCACCGGCAATGCGCATGAGTTGGGCCTTAGCTATGCTTCCGCCATCGGCGGCGGCCGCTCTGGCATCATCGAGACCACCTTCCGTGAAGAAACCGAAACCGATCTCTTCGGCGAGCAGGTTGTCCTTTGCGGCGGCTTGGTCGAGCTTATCCGTGGTGGCTTCGAAACACTGGTCGAAGCCGGTTACGCTCCGGAAATGGCCTATTTCGAATGCTTGCATGAAGTGAAGCTGATCGTGGATTTGATCTACGAAGGCGGCATCGCCAACATGAACTATTCGATCTCCAACACGGCCGAATATGGCGAATACGTCACCGGCCCCAAGATCGTGACTCCGGCGACCAAAGTGGCGATGAAGCAGGCCCTTCTCGACATCCAACAGGGCAAATTCGCCCGCGATTGGGTGCTGGAGAACAAGGCTGGTCAGCCTTCCTTCAAGGCCACCCGTGCCAACAACAACGCCCATCCCATCGAAGATGTGGGCAAGAAGCTGCGCGCGATGATGCCTTGGATCGGCAAGAACAAGCTGGTCGACAAGGACAAGACCGGCGGCGAAGGCTAAGCCTCGAAGACGTGATCATTTGGCACCGCTGGGCTTAGCTTCGCAGCGCCAAAATCATTCGACAGAAGCGGGTCGGGGAGAGCATCCTCGGCCCGTTGCTTTTTGGTGGGTGTTTATGTTCAGAGTCTCGATCGCTGCGTTTGTGGCAGCTGCTTGTGTTTGCTCTTCAGCTCTTGCTGGCGATCTGAAAACCGCGTCCGATCTGCGCGACAAGGCCCTCGGCGACACGACCGCCTGGAACATCTTGGAATCGCTCACCACCGAAATCGGCGCGCGTCCTATTGGCAGCCCGGCTTATGATCGCGCCCGCGAGTGGGGCCTCGCCAAACTTTCCGCGCTCGGCTTTAGCAATGTTCGCATCGAATCCTTTCCCAAACCCACTTGGCATCGCGGCGTTGAAAGTGCCGAAGTGATTGCGCCTTTTCCGCAAAAGCTCGCCATTATCGGCCTCGGCAATAGCCTGCCCACGTCCAAGAACGGCATTGAGGCGGAGATCGTCGTCCTCAAAAGCTATGGCGAACTTCTTGCGGCACCCGAAGGTACTTTCAAAGGCAAGATCGTGGTCGTTAATCAGCGCATGGTGCGCACCGAAGATGGCTCAGGCTATGGCGCTGCCGTGCGCGCCCGTTATGGCGACAGTGAAGCTGCCAAGCGCGGTGCTGTCGCCTATCTGGTGCGCTCGGTCTCGACGAGCCAAAGCCGCGCCCCCCATACCGGCACCGCCGACGGCGCCGGGCCGCACATTCCCGTCGCCGCGCTCGGCGTGCCCGATGCCGATCTTTTGGAACATATGGCGGTGCGCGGTCCGGTCCGCATACGGCTTCATCTCGCCTCCAGTATCGATACCAAAGCCGTGCTGTGGAATATCTCGGGCGAGATCAAAGGCAGCGAGAAGCCAGACGAGGTCATCGTCATCGGTGGTCATCTGGATTCCTGGGATCCGGGCACGGGTGCTATCGATGACGGCGCCGGTGTTGCTATCACCATGGCCGCCGCGCATCTGATCGATCAATTGCCCAAGCATCCGCGCCGCACTATCCGCGTGGTGTTGTTCGGCTCAGAAGAAAATGGCGGCTCGAATGTCGCCTATCTCGAAGCCCACAAAGGTGAGCTGTCCAATATCGTGCTCGCCAGCGAAGCCGATCTCGGCAGCGACCGCGCCTTCAAGCTCGAATTGCCGGACGGTGTCGTTCGGACGCCGGAGTTCGCGGGCCTGCCGACACTCCTGGCACCGCTGAAGATTTTCGTTGCATCCACGGCCCCGGGGCATGCGGGCTCGGACATCGAAAGCTTGCAGGCCGCGGGCGTGCCGGTGTTCAGCTTTCATCAGGATGCCAGCCGCTATTTCGATTACCACCACAGCGCTGACGATACGCTGGCCATCGTCGATCCGGCGCAGCTTAATCAGAATGTCGCCGCTTGGGCATCGACGCTGTATTTGCTTGCGGATTCCGCTATCGATTTCCGCGTTAAGCCTATTCCCTAGGCGTTTGCTGCATAGCGGCCGTGCCGCTGTTGGAATAATTCCACCGTCCGGAAGGCCCTGGGGCTCGCAAATCCTTGCGGGCTTGGGCATGATGCTGCCTACGGGTAGGGGGCTATGGCGGGGTTTTTCAGAGTTCTGTGGCGCATTAATGCGGTGCTGGCCTTTGGCGCGGCGTTGCTGGCGATCGTGTTTTTGACCCTGTTTTCGCGGGATCGGATCAAGCAGCCGCTGCTCAATTACTTTGTGCCGCAGCCCTTGGTTCAGGCGGTCAAAGCGCCGACCGCCTATTCCTATTCCCTCGAGCCCGATCTCTTCATCGGCGCTTCGGACAATCAAGACGATTTCGAACTCTATCGGTTGCTGCGCTGGGGAAATTCCAGCGCACATCCCGGCACGCCTGACGCTTCTGCTACGGTCAACATTCTCGTCATCGACAAGAAGACCGGCAACAATACCTGGCTGTTTTCCGGTTATGACCGGGTGATCACAGGCCAAGAGGCAATGCTGACAGGCCGTTGGTATTATCACGAGCCGCAAGTCGATGACGATGTGCCGGTGGAGTTGATGGTGCTCAAGGTGGTGGAGGCCGATAGCAATGGGGATGGCTTCCTCTCCAACGCGGATCGCCAAACGCTGTACGTCGCGCGCTTCCCGACCGGTGTGCCAGAGAAAATCCTCACCGCTGATCAGATCTATTTCACCCGCCAGCAAGGCAAGGAGTTCCTCGTCAGTTATCGCGACAAGGCCGTCTCCTATTTCACCACCTTCTCGCTGCCCGATTTCCAACAGGTAAAACAGACCATCGTCAAAGACATGCCGCAGTAATACCTGCTAAACTACAGGCGCAATCCGCGCAGGAGTTCGCCATGCAGGTCGATGGTCATTGTTATTGCGGCAAGATCCGTTTTGAGGCCGAGGCTGATCCGGCCACCGCGCTGGTCTGCCATTGCACCGATTGCCAGGAACTAACGGGCTCGGCCTATCGTGCCGTTGTCGCTGCCAAGAATCTGAAAATTCTCTCCGGCACGCCCAAGGTCTGGATCAAGACTGCCGAAAGTGGCCGCCAGCGCGCTCATTCCTTCTGCGCCGATTGTGGCTCGCCGATTTATTCCGGCGCCATTGATGGCAGTCTGGAAAGCGTCTCTTTGCGCGTGGGCACACTTACCCAACGCCGCGATCTGGAGCCGCAAAAGCAAATCTGGGCCCAGTCATCACTGCCCTGGGCACTCGATCTTCTTGGCCTCGAATGGCACGAGAAACAATAAGGTTTGTGCGACGCCGGTTAACGCCCCTCGTCTCCGAGGCAATCAGTTCTCTTCCGTCGGATTTTCCAGGCTGAAGGTCTCGCTTTCGTCGTCATAGGAGAACAGCTCGGCGAAACGGGCCCAGCTGATCATGGCGCGCAGCGTTTCATCGGCGGCGTCTTCGCTCATCTTGTCTTCCAATTCATCGATGAAGCGGCGGCGCGGTGCGGTGTGATTGTGGCGTTCGTCTAACACGCGGCGGATATGGGCGGCGAAAGGCACATTGTTCATCAACGCGCGGCTGACGATTTCCTTGCGTTCATTGGTATCAGCATCGGCGAAGCGTTTACCCATATGGGTCAGCTTCAAGTCGCCACCTTCGAGATCGGCGAGGCGCAGCATGTGCAGCGCTTCGGCAATCGGAAAGAGTTCATCGATTTCCAGTTGCAGATCGCTGGCGATGTCAGGCAAATCGGCCTTGCCGTCATATTGCGGGTTGGCCACCGCTTCGATGAGACCGGAAATCGAGTTGGACGAGACCGGCATGATCGGTGCGTCGGGGATTACATCGATGGCTTGCACCGTGCGCTGGCGCTCGACTTTGCGCGCCGTCATCTCGACATAGATGCGGTCGACGTAATCTTCAAAGCGCGGGTCCGAACGGTCGCGCGGATGGGGCAGGTCGATCTTGATTTCGGTCGTCACGCGTCCCGGATTGGAGGAGAACAGCAGCGCGCGGTCGCACATCTGTACCGCTTCTTCGATGTTATGGGTCACCAGCAAAATGGATTTGATCGGCAGTTTTTTGTTCTGCCACAGCTCGATCAGATCGGTGCGCAGGTTTTCAGCCGTCAACACATCGAGCGCCGAAAAGGGTTCATCCATCAAGAGAATGTTGGGATGCACCACCAGCGCCCGGGCAAAGCCGACGCGTTGGCGCATGCCGCCGGAAAGCTCGCGCGGATAAGCGCTTTCGTAGCCGTCCAGGCCGATCAGATCGATGGCAGCCAAGGCGCGCTTGCGGATTTTTTTATCCGGCAAGCCCAAGGCTTCCAGGCCGAGCTGCACATTCTCCAGCACGGTCAGCCAGGGGAACAGGGCAAAACTCTGAAACACCATGGCGATGCCGCTCGCCGGTCCGTTGATGGGTGCTCCCATATAATCGAGATGGCCGCCTTGCGGTTGGGCGAGCCCGGCGATGAGACGCAGAAAGGTGGATTTGCCCGACCCCGAGCGGCCGAGAAGACCAACGATCTCTCCTTCGCCCAAGGTCAGGTTGACGCCGTCGAGCACCAGCAAATCTTCGCCGCCGGTGCGCGGGAAAGAGCGGCGCACATCGCTCGCTTGCAGCAAAGTTTCCATCAGCGCCTCCTGGTCATGTCATCTTGAACTTGCGTTCGGCGTACCAATATAGCGGCCGCCAGAATAGGCGGTTCACCACCACCACGAAAAAACTCATCATAAAGATGCCCAGAACGATGCGATGGAAATCGCCCGCGACGGTGGCATCGGCGATATAGGCCCCGAGGCCATAAGCATGTAGAGTCTTGTCGCCCCAACTCACCACCTCGGCGACTATGGCCGCGTTCCAGGAACCGCCCGAAGCGGTGATGGCGCCCGTGACGTAATAGGGCATGACGGCAGGGATGCCGACCTTCTTCCACCACAACCAGCCTTTGACCTGAAAATTAGCGGCGGCATCGCGCATCTCGCGCGGCAAGGCCGAAGCGCCGGCGATGACGTTGAAGAGGATGTACCACTGTGTGCCCAAGACCATCAGCGGCGACAGCCAAATGTCGGGATTGAGGTTCCAGAGAAGGACCAACGACACCGCCACGGGAAACACCAGATTGGCGGGAAAGGCGGCCAGGAATTGTGCAATTGGTTGGACAACGCGGGTCAGATGCGGCCGCAGGCCGACATAAATTCCGACCGGAACCCAGACCAAACTCGCTAGGGCGATCAGAACGATAACCCGCGTTAAGGTCGCGAGGCCGCGCAAGAAAACTCCGACGACATCGGAAACGCCCAAGGCGGAGCCGACGAAGGTAGTCACGCGCCACACCACATAGGCACCGAAAACCACCAGGATCGCGTACCAAATGCCGACAGCGAGCCAGGGCGGCAGGATGCTCTTGCTCGCGATCTGCATTTTGCGTTGCGGTGGTGCGATCTTGTAGCTGCGCCGCATCAACAAATCGAAGGGTGTGCCAATGGCGTCGATTAGCCGGGAGCGACGATACATCTTCAGCGCCCAGGATTCGGCCTCTTCATCTCCCGGTTCGGCGTCGATGCGAAAGCGGTCGGCCCAGGCGACGAGGGGGCGGAAGAGGAGCTGGTCGAAAATCACGATCACCACCAGCATGGCGCCGATGGCCCAGAAAATGGCCGTCAGGCTTTTGGCTTGGACCGCGGCCGCGATGTAGGAGCCAATCCCCGGCAGGGTGATGGAGGTGTTGCCGACCGTGAAGGCTTCGGACGCGACCAACATGAACCAGGCGCCGGACATCGACATCATCATGTTCCAGATGAGCTGGGGCATGCCGAACGGCACTTCGATCTGCCAGAATCTGCTCCAACCGGACATGCCGAAGGTTCTGCCGGCCTCATCCAGTTCGACCGGCACGGTGCGCAGCGACTGATAGAAGCTGAACGCCATGTTCCAGGCTTGGCTGGTGAAGATCAGGAAAATGGCGGCGAATTCGGCGCCTAAGATGCGGCCCGGGGCCAATGAGAGAAAAAAGACCAGAGTGACAGACAAAAATCCCAGAATCGGAATGGATTGCAGAATGTCGAGCAAGGGCACAAGCAGCATGCCTGCACGTTTGCTCTTGGCCGCCCAGGTCGCATAAGTGAACGTGAAAATAAGCGAAAAAGCCAACGCTACCAGCATCCTAAGCGCCGTACGGAAGGCGTAATTGGGCAGGTTTGCGGGGTCCAAAGAGACCGGGTTATGAGCGAGGTTCGAGAGCGGCTGGCTGACCTCACGGCTCGCCTCGGCGCAAAAAATGATGACGCCTAGGACAAATATCCCCGCCAACAGGTCCCAAGACCGCGGCAACAACCGGCGAGTCTCAATAGAGACGGGTGGAAAAAGCTTCATATCCGGGGCGCTTCTGAGGATCGAATTGTGGGCCACGTAACCATGCGCTGTAGCCCTCCGCCAAGTGAATTTCCAAATAAACCGAGCCCTCAGCCCGCGATTTTCCGGCACCCCGGCGGCCGTTAAATTTATTCGCACAAACAGGGGTTTGACTTGCGCGCTCGCGCCGTTCCAGCGTAAATACCGCGCGAAGAGCGTTGTCCCGCTTCTTCGTGGGCGTTTTAGGACATTTCGTTAAAGTTTAGCGAGCAGAAAACTCGGCGGGCGGAACGGCGATCCGGCGATGACGCAAGGCGCGACAGAGCATGACGTAACGAGCGGATTCTCCGCTAGCGTCGGCGCGCGTGCAACGCCCCGTCCTTCCCTCGGTTTGCTGAATAGCGGGCTTCTCCTCCTTAGGGGCCCCTAGGCGCCGGCGGGTGTGGGTCATCCACACCGGGTGTTTAGGGGGCTTTCGAATGAAAGGAGCGATGGAAGCCGCAAGAAGCGGCAAACGGAAGGAATTTGTGGCCATGACGACGAACACCCCTCACACGAGCGATACTGCCGCTGAACCCCAGCGCGTACGGATTTTTGACACCACATTGCGTGATGGCGAACAATCGCCGGGCGCTGCCATGACCTTTGAGGAAAAGCTCGAGGTCGCCGATTATCTCGATGCCATGGGCGTCGATATCATCGAAGCGGGTTTTCCCATCGCTAGCCAGGGCGATTTCGATGCGGTCTCTGAGATTGCACGCCGAGTCGAGAATGCATCCGTCTGCGGCCTGTCGCGGGCGGGCTTCAAGGATATTGACCGTGCCGCCGCGGCGCTGAAGCAAGCCAAACGCCCGCGCATTCACACCTTCATTTCCACCAGCCCCGTCCATATGAAACATAAGCTCAATATGGGCGCCAATGCGGTGTTGGATGCTGTCGGGGCTTCGGTCGCGCACGCCCGCAAACTGGTCGACGACGTCCAGTGGAGCGCTGAAGATGCCACGCGCACCGAGCATGATTTCCTCTGCCGCTGCGTTGAACTGGCGATTCGCTCTGGCGCCACCACGATCAACATTCCTGATACGGTGGGCTACGCCACGCCGCAGGAGTTCTTTGAACTCATTACGATGTTGCTCAATCGTGTTCCCAATATCGACAAAGCCGTCATCGCTACCCATTGCCACAACGATTTGGGCTTAGCCGTCGCCAATTCCTTGGCCGGGGTACTGGCTGGTGCTCGTCAGATCGAATGCACCGTCAATGGCATCGGCGAACGGGCCGGTAATGCCGCACTGGAAGAGATCGTGATGGCCCTCAGGGTCCGCAAGGACCGCATGCCCTTCGAGACGGGCATCGACACCACCATGCTCTCCCGTGCCTCTAAGCTGGTGTCCAATGTCACCGGCTTTCCGGTCCAGTACAACAAGGCCATCGTCGGCAAGAATGCCTTCAGTCATGAAAGCGGCATCCACCAGGATGGCATGTTGAAGAATGTCGAGACCTACGAGATTATGCGCCCCGAGGCTGTGGGCGTGAAAGAAACCTCGCTGGTCCTGGGCAAGTTGTCCGGCCGCCACGCCTTCCGCGACAAGCTGGCTTTGCTGGGCTATGAGCTCGCCGATGCCGCCTTCGAGGACGCTTTCCGGCGCTTTAAGGCATTGGCCGATAAGAAGAAAACAGTTTTTGACGACGACATCGTGGCGCTGGTGGATGACGAGATCGTCCGCGCTGCGGATTTCATTTCGGTCAAGGCCCTGAAGGTTTCGACCGGGGTGGGCATCCCGCCGACGGCGGAGATGACGCTGTTGGTCGAAGGCGAAGAACGCAGCGCTGAGGTCAGCGGCGACGGCGCCGTCGACGCCATCTTTAACGCGATCCGCGAGATTTACCCGCACACCGTGAATTTGCAGCTCTATCAGGTGAAGGCGGTGACTGAGGGCACGGATGCCCAGGCCGACGTCAGCGTTCGGCTTGAGGAAGATGGTCGCACGGTGACAGGCCGCGGGGCAGACACCGATACTCTGGTGGCATCCGCCTACGCCTATGTTAATGCTCTGAACAAGCTCTTGGTGAAACGCAGGAAGCAGGCGCCTGAAACCCTGAACGTCGCACAATGAATCGATCTGGCCCTGGTGGTAACCGCCGGGGCCAGTTACGTTCACTGCAGGTTTCAAAGCATCTGTTTGGGAAAGGAATGGCAGGTTAATTATGTTCGGCAGTCTTCTCGGCGCGCTGTCGAGCGATATGGCAATTGATCTAGGAACCGCGAACACCCTTGTTTACGTCAAGGGCCGCGGCATTGTTCTCAATGAACCCTCGGTCGTCGCCACCATCAATCGAGGGGGTAAGAAACAGGTTCGCGCAGTCGGCAACGACGCCAAGATGATGCTGGGCAGGACGCCGGGCAATATCGAAGCGATTCGGCCGATGCGCGATGGCGTCATCGCGGATTTTGAAATCGCGGAAGAGATGATCAAACATTTCATCCGCAAAGTTCATAACCGCCGGTCCTTCGCCAATCCGATGATCATCGTCTGCGTGCCTTCGGGTTCGACGGCGGTGGAACGGCGAGCCATTCAGGAATCGGCCCTGTCGGCCGGTGCCCGTCGCGTTTTCCTGATCGAGGAACCGATGGCCGCAGCAATCGGCGCCGGTCTGCCGGTCAGCGAGCCCACAGGCTCCATGGTCGTGGATATCGGCGGCGGCACCACGGAAGTGGCCGTGCTGTCGCTCGGCGGCATCGTCTATTCGCGCTCGGTGCGTGTCGGCGGCGACAAGATGGATGAGGCGATCATCGCCTATATTCGGCGCCACCAGAACCTTTTGATTGGTGAAGCTTCCTCGGAGCGCATCAAGAAGGAAATCGGTTCGGCTTGCCCGCCCGAAGACGGCACTGGGGTCACCTTAGAGATCAAAGGCCGCGATCTGCTTAACGGCGTGCCGAAAGAGATCACCATTACCCAGCGTCACATCGCGGAAGCCTTGGCTGAGCCGGTCGGGGCCATCGTGGAAGCGGTGAAGGTTGCACTCGAGGCGACGCCGCCGGAACTCGCGGCTGATATCGTCGATAAGGGCATCGTTCTCACGGGCGGTGGTTCGTTATTGGCCAATCTGGATCAGGTTTTGCGGGAAGAGACGGGCCTGCCTATCTCCATCGCCGATGATCCATTGTCTTGCGTGGCACTTGGCACCGGGCGAGTGTTGGAGAATACCAAAGGTATGCGCCACGTTCTATCGACGGCTTTTTAATCACTGCCTGCTAATTGGTTAAGGAGGCCGTGCGTCGGAGTTGGTATGGGCAATGGGATCTGGAGGATTTCGCGCGCGCGCGGCAGAGCCCATCTGCCGTTGGCCGTTGTCGGCGCCTTGGCCGTTATCCTCATCCTATTCGGCAAGGCGCAGTCCTCGCTTTTTGACCGGGCCCGCACGGATGTGATCGACTGGATGCGCCCAGCCCTGGTGGCGACACGTATCCCGATGGAAGCCATGAGCCGCTGGGCCGGCTCGATAGGCAACATTTTCTGGGTCTATCAGGAAAATCTGAAGCTCAAAGAAGACAATGCGCGCCTCAAACAGTGGCGCAACACCGCCCAGGTGCTCACTGAGCGCTTGCAGCGCTATCAGCTGCTCTTGAACGCGGTGCCGGATCCGGCTCTCTCCACAGTGGTGGCAAGAGTGATCGGGCGGGCCAATCATCCCTTCTTGCAGACCATGATCCTCGATGCTGGCAAGGCCAATGGAGTCAAACCCGGCCAGGCAGTGATGGATCAGCGCGGCATGATCGGGCGGGTGTACCTCACGGGCGAGCACACCTCTTGGGTGATCTTGCTCAGCGATCTGAACAGCCGGGTTCCGGTGTCAATTGAGCCCAACACCGATCAGGCCATCATGGGGGGTGACAACTCTCCGATGCCGGTGATCGAGACTTTGGCGCATGGCGTGCAGCTCAAAGCCGATTCGCAGGTCGTCACCTCGGGCGACGGTGATATTCTACCAGCCGGCATCCCCATTGGCGTGATCGTGCCCGACGGACGGCGCTATCGCGTGGCGCTCTTTGCCGACCAGACCACAGCGCAAGACGTTCAGATCGTCGATTACAAGATCAAGCCAGAGCATCCGCCCAGTGTGGCGCAGCAGGAATTGCCGGTGACAGCTGCCGGCCTTGCCCCGGTCGCACCGCAGCCCCAACTCACGCAGCAGCAACAGGTCGCGCCGCTGCCTCCGCCCGTGTTCAAGCCGCCCGCGGCCGTCACGCCGCAGAAAACCCCGGGGCAAGCTGCTCCGCAACCCGGCTCTGACGCCGAAACTGGCAATCAGTGAGGGCGGCCGTGGAACGACTGGGCAGTCTGTGGGGCGGCAAGTTCTTCGCAAACCTCCTTCCCGTCTTCTTTGGGATGCTCGGCGTGATCATCACCAATCTGCCCTTTTCCGTGCTGGGCAGTTGGATTCCTTCGCCGATGTACGCCCTGATGCCGATTTATTATTGGTGTCTGGTGCGTCCCGATCTGATGACGCCCGGCTGGGCCTTTCTGATTGGCGTCGCCCATGATGTGATATCGGGTGAGCCCCCGGGCATCTGGGCCGCCGCCTTTGTTGCTACCTATGCCGCGATCGACAAGCAGCGCGATGCCTTTGCCGGGCTTTCGGGTCTGGGAGCCATTCTAGGTTTTGCCACGGCCACGCTGGTGGCCTGCAGCGTCCATTACGTCATCTTCTCGCTGTATCGCTGGCAGCTGATGCCGGTCACGGGATCGATTAAGGAATTCGCCGTCACCTCGATCCTGTATATTCCGGTCGTGGTCGTCCTCGCCTATATGCACCGCCGTTTTGTCGGCCCGCTCAGGAGAGAATTCTGATGCCGCTGTTCGACCGCAAAGACAAAAGCCGGTATGCGACCTTTACCCGTCGCACGCTGATGCTGTCTGGCGGTATGGGCGGCATCCTAGCCGTGCTGGGCGGGCGGTTTTACCAGCTGCAAATTCTCAAAGGCACCGAATACATGGTGGAGGCGGAAGACAACCGCGTCAGCCAGCGTTTCATCTTCCCCCCGCGAGGCCGCATCTTCGACCGTTTCGGTGTCGAGCTTGCCACCAATCGGCGCAACTATCGCGTCGTGATCGTGGCCGAACAGGCTACGCAAGGCGTTGAGGCCGCGCTCGATGCGGTGGGCAAGATCATTCAGATCGACCCGCGCCAGCGCGAGCGTGTCTTGCACGAGATCGCCCAGAACAAAAAGTTTGCCCAAGTTCCGATCGCCGAGAATCTGACGTGGGACGAATTTGCTCGCATCAATCTGCATCTGCCCTACCTACCCGGGGTGCAGCCCGATGTCGGCGAAACCCGTTCTTATCCTTACGGGCCCGAGATGAGCCACGTGCTCGGCTATGTTGCCTCCGCCAGTGAAAAGGATCAGCAGAACGATGATGATCCGCTGCTGACCCAGCCGGGTTTCCGGGTCGGCAAACGCGGTATCGAAAAACAATACGATTCCCAGATGCGGGGGCAGGCGGGCGGTAGCCGTGTCGAAGTGAACGCCTATGGCCGCGTTATTCGCGAGCTTTCCAACATTCCTGGTGCGCCTGGCAAGGATGTCTATCTCACGCTGGATTGCCAGCTGCAGCGCTACGCCGAGGAACGCCTGGGCGATGAAAGCGCGGCCTGCGTGGTGATGGATGTGGCCAGCGGCGATGTTTTGGCGCTGGTTTCGACTCCTGGTTATGACCCCAACCATTTCAATGTGGGTATCACCAACACCCAGTGGCAGGATCTCCTGCACAACGATCACAAGCCGCTGACCAACAAGGCACTCAGCGGCGCTTATCCGCCTGGTTCGACCTTCAAGCCTGCTGTGGCTTTGGCAGCGATGGAGAACGGGCTTGGCGATCTTCAGGTCCACTGCAGCGGTTCGATGTCTCTGGGTAATCACGAATTCCATTGCTGGGCCTGGAAAAAGGGCGGCCATGGCGGTGTCGATCTCAACCGCGCCATCGCCGTGTCCTGCGACATCTTTTTCTACGAAGCGGCGCGCCGGCTTGGCATCGACAAGATCGAAGCAGCGGCTCGCACGCTTGGCCTTGGGGCGCCTACGGGTATCGAAATGCCGGGTGAAGTCGGCGGCTGCATACCGAGCGCGGCCTGGAAACTCGCTCGCTATGGCGTGCCTTGGCAGCAAGGCGACAGTCTGAGCGCTGGCATCGGCCAGGGCTATGTTTTGGCGACCCCCATGCAGCTCTGCTTGATGGCGGCGCGTATCGCCAGCGGCAAAATGCTGACCCCGCGGCTGGTGCATCAAGTCGGTCCGATCCTGCAGCCGCGCGTGCTTCCGTCCGCCTTGCCCTTTACAGATGCCTCACTGGCGGCCGTGCGTAAGGGTATGACGGCGGTGTGCCAGCCGGGCGGGACCGGCTTCACATGGCGTATCCCTGAGCCTGGCTTCGAGATGGCTGGCAAGACCGGCACTGCGCAGGTCCGCGTTATCACCAAGGCTGAGCGCGAAAGCGGTGTAAAGAGCGATGCCCAGCTACCCTGGAATCTGCGTGACAACGGCTTGTTCGTTGGCTTCGCGCCGGTCGATAATCCGCGTTATGCTTGTGCCTGCGTTGTCGAACACAATGCGCCGCCGCATCCCCAGGTCGCTGCCACGCGCGACATTCTTCTCTTCGCCCAACAGCGCGATCCGGCCAAGCTGCCCACTGCCTATCCATTGCGCGCCGCAGGAACCGACCTGATCGGGGAGAAAAGCTGATGCTTCGTCCCTATGCCGCCGCTCGGCGCACGCTTTCGGTCGCTGATAAACTTTACGAGATCAATTGGGGCTTGGTGCTGCTCATCACCATTATCGCCTCGATCGGTTTTGCCATGCAGTATTCGGTGGCAGGCGGTTCCTGGGATCCCTGGGCGGGCAAGCAGCTCATCCGCTTCGTCGTTGGCTTCGCCATTATGATCGTGGTGGCGATGGTTGATATCCGCGTTTGGATGAACTTCGCCTATCCCTTTTACGCCGCTTCCCTGCTTCTGCTCCTGGGTGTGGAGCTGATGGGCATGGCCCATCTGGGCGCGCAGCGCTGGATCACCCTCGGCCCCTTGGAGTTGCAGCCTTCCGAGCCGATGAAGATTGCCCTCATTCTGGCGCTCGCAAAATTTATGCACGGCCAGAGTGTGGAGGATATTTCCAAGCCTCTGCGCTTGCTCATTCCGCTTGGCATGATCGCCATGCCCGCCGTGCTGGTCGCCCTGCAGCCGAACCTTGGCACCACCATCATCCTGACGCTGGACGGTTGTTCGCTGCTTTTCCTCGCAGGGCTCTCCTGGTGGTGGATCGCGCCGGTCGTTGCAGGCGTGGCGGCGGCGGTTCCGCTGGCTTGGCGCTTTGTCCTGCACGATTATCAGAAGGCCCGAGTCATGACCTTCCTGAACCCCGAATCGGATGCTCTCGGGGCGGGCTGGAATATTACGCAGGCCAAGATCGCAGTAGGCTCGGGCGGTGCCGCTGGCAAGGGCTTCCTCCAAGGCACCCAGAGCCGCCTTAACTTCCTGCCGGAGAAGCAGACCGACTTTATCCTCACCAATTTCGCCGAGGAATTCGGCTTCGTCGGCTGCATCGCACTCTTGATCCTCTTTGCGACGGTGATCGGTTATGGCGTGCAGACGGCGGTGCAGGCCCGCAGCCAGTTCGGTCGTTTGTTGGCCATGGGTATCACCCTCAACTTCTTCTTTTACATCATGATCAACGGGCTGATGGTGATGGGGCTGATCCCGGTGGTGGGCATTCCGATGCCGCTGATCTCTTACGGCGGCACGGCCATGCTGGCGGTGATGTTCGGCTTTGGTTTGCTGCTCTGCGTGCATGTGCACCGGCTGGTGGAAATTCCCCGCCACTCCACGGGAATCATCTGAAAAATCAGCCTTTTGGGCCAGCTTTTGGGGCTGTCCCCAAATTCCTGGGCCAGGGGCGAAATTGGCGCACACTCCTGCATAGACAGGCCTGTCTACCTCTGTTATACGCCCGCCTCCTCAGTGGGTGATTAGCTCAGTTGGTAGAGCAGCTGACTCTTAATCAGCGGGTCGCAGGTTCGA